>JAKIUY010000006.1 GCA_021647315.1 Victivallaceae bacterium | reverse complement strand
CAAATTCTCAATATTTTCAACTAATATTCAATTCCCAATGCTCAATTTTCAATTTCAAAGTTTTTTTCTTCACTTCATCTGTTGGATATTCCGTGTGCGATATTGGATATTCAATTTTTTCCTATTTCGCACGAGTCATTTTTGTTAATATTAAAATATTGGTAAAAATATGATTCTGTCAACACGACATAATCACGATCATATTTGGACAACCATGGGGGAATTACCCTAAAATTGTTAATAATTAATTTTTCTATCACACCATAGGCATTTCTCCATTTGGGTAATTTAGGGCAGAACAGGGTTTTTCCCCTACAACATCATTCGCCCGGCGGTCGGCTCCCACATTTTAAAATATCAATCTGCAATCATAATTGACGCTACGCTCTGGCGGAACGCCAGCCACGGCTACGCCTTCATTAAAAATCATTCCCCTCCTGCCGATTTACGTTTGACAAATCGCATATTTACTGTTTCACGTTGTAGAGGCAATTCAGGATTGGCAATTCTTTTCAACAGCATGCTGGCGGCGATTGCGGCGACTTCACTGTTTTTCCGGTCAATACTGGCAATGCCCGGCCGTATATATTGACATATCGGAGTATCATTAACCCCGGAGACCGCAATATCTTCCGGCACGCGCATCCCACGATCCTGCAGTAGCGTTATTACTGCGGCAGCACCTTCATCACATGAACACCAGACCGCATCACACCTTTTGCCCTGGTCAAGATGTAATTTCACCTTTTCTGCAAATAGATGATAATCAATTTGCTGTTTACCCGTCTCAATATGGCCATAGCTTAGAAAATTAATATAAGGTTGTTGAGCAAACATTTCTTCAATCTCAACAAGTTTTTTCCCCTGAGTAGCCAGTACCAGAATATTACGTCGACCAGTTTCATACAGATAACTCAAACTTTTATCAATTCCATACATTAAATCACGATGCAGGTAATCAAATGGCATATCTTCATCTGGCAGATTAGGTGAAACTACGACTACCGAACCAATTTCATTCAGCAATGAAATATACTCCGTAAGTGTCGGGTCATGATCCGGAGCCTGAATAATCAAGCCATCTACTTTGCGCTCAATCAGATCAATCAGACAATTATTGATGATTTTTCTCTCTGACATTGTATCGGTCAGATAACTGACATAACCGGCTTCTGATAACACATGGGTCATTTTGCGCACCACATCTGTCGAATCATGTGGCCCCCCCAGCGACCACAGGAGCCCGATGCTGTGAGAACGTCCCTGACGCAGCGTCCGGGCTGAACGGCTGGGACGATAATTAAGCTTACCAGCGGCATCCAGTACTTTTGCTTTGGTCGCAGGTGCAACCCGAGCAGAATTATTGAATACCCGGGTAATAGTCATCGCACTGACTCCGGCTGCTTTTGCCACATCATGTACATTATAACGTTCTTTTAATGCTATGTTCACCTATGCTCCTTGTGTTATTGATAATATTTCACGGCTTTTAAAAAAGATATTTTAGAAATCCTTACTTGATGTTATCAATAACATTAAAAACTAGTAAATTTGTCAACGGGTTCATGTTATCAATAACATTATAACAGCAACCCGTGAAAAAAGCAAACATAAAAAACAAAAAAAATGATTTTTTTTATAATTCAATTAGACTTAATTTCCTAGGCTTTAATATCTTTCTAGCATTGCACGCTCTAAAAAATGATGTATTGTTTGCTAATGTTGTATCTAAATCAAAAAAAAGAATCACTTTAGACTGTTAGTCATAATATTCTGTCATTTTTGGGACACTTGAGCCTGCGAAAGGACGCAGTAAGAATATTATATTTGTCAACCGCAAAGCGGAATCTGCCTTCAGGTGCCACCTGATTAGGACAAAACATAAGGAAAGTATAATGATAGCGAATAAAACATTCAGATATAATACTGAAAACCAATGGTTCAAGGGCAATACCCATCTGCATACAACAGCTTCGGATGGGGGGGAAACTGCCGCTAAGGTGGCAGAACTCTATGCGCTCTAATCGCGTACCCTTTTCGTGGACATTCACGTTGTCCCAACGCAAATAGCAAGCATGGACTCAAAAATAACAAAACTGGAGTAACTTAAAATGTTAAAATTTACAGACGGCTTTGAACAGCTTAAACCATCATCTACCGTCGAGTCAATTTCGATTGCGATAACTGGCGACTGTTGTCCATTCGGAGCTGCACTCGAACCAATCCTTGCTGGCAAGTCAGCCGATATTTTAAAAGGTATCCAACCTTTTCTCGATAGTGCCGATCTGCGCATTATTCAGTTTGAGGCACCATTGACCAATGATGAAACCCCGATCCCCAAATCCGGCCCTAATCTTAAATGTCCCCCGGAATGCGTTGAATTTGTCAAAGCCGGAGATTTTGCAGTGGCGTTGCTGGCCAATAATCATACCGGTGATTACGGACCTGCTCCAATCATTGAAACTATTGAAATTTTAGAGCAGAACGGGACCAAAACTGTCGGTGCCGGGAAAAATGCCGTAGAGGCAGCCAAACCGTTGATCATTGAAAAAAACGGCTTTACTATTAGTATTATTAATATAGGTGAACATGAGTTCGGGCGCGCCGGACACAGTCATGCCGGTTCTGCCGCTCTGGATCCGTTGGTTAATATTACCTCAATCAGAAGACTGAAAAAAAGTGTTGATATCGTCTTGGTCATTCTCCACGGTGGTACTGAAACCAATCCGGTACCACGCCCAAAAATGGTTCAGACTTGTCGCGCTTTTGCCGAGGCCGGTGCCAGTGCGGTGATGAATATTCACACCCACTGTCCGCAGGGTATTGAAATCTGGGAAGGGACACCGATTATTTACAGTCCAGGAAATTTTTACTTCCCGTCAATCTGGGAATGGAAACAGTTCGATCCAAAAGAGTTCTGGTGGACTGGCTATATCCCCAAAATAAGTTTTGACAAATCCGGTGCGATGGCACTTGAGATTATGCCTTTTATGTTCAGCCCCGATCCGGAAAAAATCGAACCATTGACTGGCGACAAAAAAGATAAATTCTACGAATACCTCGCTGAAATATCCGCCATTCTCGCAGACGACCTTGAAATTGAACGTTATTTCGATGCCTGGTGCGCCAGCAGAGGAGCAAATGCACTCACTAGCATCAGAAAAGTTTCAGCCAACTGGCCGATTGACGCAACAAACTACGATCAGCTTAAAAGCATCATGCCGCTGCGTAATATATTCACCTGTGAATCACATCATGAACTGGTCAGCCGTTATCTCTGCCTGCTGGAAGATAACCGCCTGGATGAAGCAGGCAAATATATCGAAAAAATAGAAAAGCTGCAAGTCGCCGATTTTTAGACAGGCGTTTGACTTCAAAGTCAACCGTTATTTATATTAATACCGTTTTGCGATCTAAAAGCTATTAAAGAGCTGCGCAGTTGAATTTAAACAGGCACCCAAAACTAGCTATAAGAATGCACTTGCGTATAACTGCTGGGCATTCAGGGCACATATTGCATCCCGCGTGGCATCGGTAATCGTGGCATATTTAACTTTCATTATTGCAGAATGAGTATAGAAAAACGGGGTATGAGAACCGAAAACAATTTGAGCCTCAGGAATTGTTGCAGTTAAATTACAGAGCGTATCTCCACATTCACAATAGGCAATATCCAGATAAATATTAGTGGCATCAGCCGTCAATATTGCCGCTTCACTGAAAGCACTGTTTAAACAGACAATTTTCAATTCAGGAAAATCGAGCGCCAGTCTGTTTATGCCCGCAGCCGAGACATCCGGCACAATGCAGTGCTGATATGAACCACGGACATCCTCCATGCGCATGGTAATAAACAGCATCGTGTCCGTTGCGATACACTTGGTTGCCAATGCCTGCATAGAAGCAGAATCCAATTCATACGAATGATAGTTAGGATAAAGATTAACCGCCGTGATATTTGAAAAATTCACCATATCCTGCCACCCAGTCAGTCGTGGGTTAATGGTCGGCACTGCAATTAACTGCTCGTAAGGTTGCAGTTGCTGTTCAAGCCAACGATTATCCGCTTCAGGTTCAGGCAACATTGCAGCCTGGCACGAACGCACATAAGCAAGTTCAATACCTTCATTCGCCAAGTGTTCAGCCAAATATTCAGGATTATCAATTGCAAACTCCTGAAACGGCCAGTTGCCAAGTGCTGCATTAAAATCTATAATCATAACTTCAGAGGTGATTTCAAAAGTCCAACGCGAGCATGATTTTTGCTGTTTTGGAGACTTTTGAAATTGCCTCTTCAATATCCTTTTCACATTCAATCCGGCAATAAGCCGTTTTGCCTGTTCAGAAATATTCGCACCGAGAATTCTACCCAACTGGCATGCGGGGTCACGGCCATAAGCACCATAAAGATCGGAGCCGAACAGGATACGTTCAGCACCAAGTTTGGCTACCGCATACTCCACCAGTCCCGCCACCGGTTGCCCCCCTGAAGTATCGACAAATACATTTTGATATGGCGCAAGTTCAAGAATACCGCGTTTGCCGATACCGGCCAAATGAGGGCAGACAATCTTCACCTGTGGGAAACGCCGTGCCAGATCGGCAATATCCGCCGGATCTGATTCTTCTGGGAGTTTACCACTTGCTTTGTACCAGGCATGTTGAACAACTATGGCACCTAATTCTTCAGCTCTGACCATAATGGGATCAAGTTTTTTATCACGGCAGTTCAAACCGGCTTCCAGCTTGATACCGACAAAATTGCTGCCGTCACCGACCAGGCATCGCTCAATTTCAGCCAATGAGAACTCAGTTGCGTTGGCCGGGTTCAGGAAACAGAAACTAAACATCCGTTCCGCATATTTTTCATCAAGTGCCAATGAACGGTCATTAATAGCTTTTACCTCTGCGGCAACCGGGAACAGCCCATTGGCCAGAACATCACCTAGATTACCCATCAGTTTAATCCCGAGAATATCCGCCCGCGCCAATGCCCGGGAGATATTTTCTACATCTGGTTGGCTATTATGAATATGAAAATCAATTATCATCTCTTGTCACCTTAGGATTCACTCAAAAATCCAAGTTATTTTTTGTGAGTCCTTAACTAAATTCCCCTGTTTTGAGCATAAATAATTTATCTGCTAAATTTACAGTTCTAAATCCACCCTTACAATCTTATATACAAAAAAAACGAAACAAATACCTCCAACCAACCAGAAAATCTGATGCTACACCGTATAAATTTAATGAATTTTTATTGATTTAAGCAGAAAAAGTTGTATAATAGGGAGATTGCATCATGCCTCATGCATGGCTTTATATGCGAAAAATAAATTAAACCTTCCCCGAACGGGTATATTAGAGATATTTATGAAGTATTTTGTAGCGGAACAGTTTGATGTTGCCGGACGTCTGGTTTCTGTAAAGGAACATGGCGACGGTAACGTTAATGACACTTACATTGTGGTATTCAGAACGACATTTTCTGAAGAAAAATTTATTCTTCAACGCATCAGCAGCACAGTTTTTGCAGAACCGATGAATATTATTCATAACATGAAACTGCTAACCGAACATGGTCATGCAAAACTGGAAGCAGGGGTTGATCTCGCTGACCGTATCTGGCAGCTGCCGAAACTGATAAAAACCAGACACGGTGATGATTTTATTATTGATGAAGATGGTAATTACTGGCGAGCTATTTCATTGATCGCCTCGGCACATTCGTATGAAAAAGTACGGAATATTGAACATGCATTTGAAGTCGGAACCGTACTCGGTAAATTTCACGAAACAGTCAATGACCTACCAAGCGATCTGCTGAAGGATCCCCTGCCCGGTTTCCATGAAACACCGGTCTACCTGGATGAATATGATAAAGTATGCCAACAGAAACCGGCCGGAAAATTATTGAAATTCTCAAAAGACGCCGACAACTGCCGCCGTTTTATCGAGCAGCGCCGCCAGTTTGCTATGGTACTTGAAACAGCGAAACGGCACGGTGAACTTAAACTCAGACCGATTCACGGTGATCCGAAAATATCCAATATCATGATTGATGATGACACCGGCAAAGGCACATGTATCGTAGATCTTGATACTGTCAAACCGGGGTTGGTGCATTATGATTTCGGCGACTGTATGCGCTCCTGCTGCAATCCGGCAGGAGAAGAAACCAAGAACATTTCAAAAGTTATTTTCGACACCAACCTCTGCCAGGCAATTACCAAAGGCTATATGGGTTTCGGGCGCCAGTTTCTAACCGAATCAGATAAATATTATCTGTATGATTCAATCCGACTGATCACTTTTGAACTTGGTCTACGCTTTTTCACCGATTATCTGGCCGGCAATGTCTATTTCAAAACCCGCTATGACGGCCATAACCTGCATCGTGCCAGAGTTCAGTTTAAACTGGTTGAAAGTATTGAAACCAGAGAAGATATAATCAGAGAGATACTTGACCGTTACCGTTAACCGACAAAAATCTTTTTTATGATCGATTAACGGAACTTTATAAACAATTAATTGTCAATAACCAAAGAACAGATATTTATGGACGTGGATAACAGAGGCGACAACGAAATAATTACCAGTTTCAAAACTGGCAATCATCAAGACTTCGATATATTGATCGAGCGCTATTCCACCAAGCTCTATCAGATAGCTTTCGGCATGCTGTCAAACCAGCAGGATGCCGAAGAAGTCGTGCAGGATGCTTTTGTCAGAGCGTTCAGAGCATTAGACAAATTTCGCGGCGATGCAAAGTTTTCAACTTGGATTCACCGTATAGTGTCTAATCTGGCAAGAAACAGATATCATTGGAACCGGCGACGCGGAGCGAAACTGAATGTCAGTCTCTATCAGCCTAAACGTAGTCATGATGATACAGATGATGAGCATGAGATGTTGATTCCCGACAATTCAATGGGACCAGGCGTTATGCTGGAAGGAGCTGAATTGGAACAAGAGGTCATGTCAGAGTTCAACCGGTTACCGGAAAAGTTAAAACAGGCGATGCTGTTGCGACATGTCAGCGAGTTTTCTTATGAAAAAATCGCGCAAACACTGGAATGTAAAGTCGGCACCGTTAAATCAAGGATCGCCAGAGGACGTGAAATCATGCGGAACAAATTTAACGCGGCAAAAAATTATGAAAAAAGATAATATAACAGTAGAAAACAGTCCGAACTGCCCGGCACTTGAACAGCTGAGCGGATTTTTTGACAGTGCAATTGAGCTTCCGGCTGAAGTAACTGAACATATTAATAACTGTCCGGCATGTATGAACAGACTGTCACAGTTCCGCATGTTGAAAATAACCCTTAAACAACATTTGACCGCCAATACTCCTGAAAACTTAGTGGCTGATATTAAAGCCGGCGTCCATAAAAAGTTGAAAAAAACAGTAAGCACACCACATCCCTTTCCTGGAATATTTTTGAAATTTGCCGCTGCTTTTGCCATTGTCTCATTTGCCATTTTTTACAGTGCCGATTTTTTTCGCCCAGCGGCAGTACAACATCCTGTCCCCAAGGATTATCATGTAAGAACAACCCCTGCAGTTTCCCGTGAAAATGATCGATCCACACCGTATTACAACGGTGAATATCCGGGAATCATGCCGGGAATAATAACCGAAAACAGCATTCCTCTCCATAATATTGTCGGTGCTAATTATGGTGGCAGCCGGGAACCGGTTTTCCAGGTTGAAAACCTCTCTGACAGTAAAAACGCCCCTGCCAGCATCGCGTCATCAGTAGACCAAGTCTGGATTTCCGCAAAACCTGAACAAGCAGCTGATACACTCAACAGTATCCTGAAACGCCTGAATGTAACCTCTGCTGCGATGACGGAAGCAAACGGCGAATTCAGCGGTACCGTAAAACTGACAAAAATGCAGTTGGTTAAATTGATCAGAAGCTGCAAACAGGCCGGACTGGATCTGCTATCTCCACAAGCACCGCAACCGGAACAGAATAAATTCCGCGGCAGGCCGGATACGCAGGTAAAATATAATTTTAATATTATCGCCCCCGGCAAATAATCCATAACTTTTGCAGGGATTAACTATTGCTCCACTTTAAAAACAAGCCTGATAAACTATATTAACCATATATAGAAATAATTTAAACATCCCGTGGTGGAAATTTTTATGATGGTTTATACTGGTAAATTTTATCTGTTGATGTTGACCGCTGTTGTACTGCTATGCGGCTGTGATATGCAACATGACGCAAAGCGCCACCCGCTCTTTGTCAAAGCTGAAAAACTCGAACGGAATGAAGATTATCCGGCGGCCGTAGAATATTACAAACGTTTTCTTAACGTTTACCCTGAATCACCGGCAGTTCACAAAGCATTAGCCACTATTTATGATGACCGGCTACTGCAATACCTGCCGGCAATCTACCATTATGACCGTTATCTTGAGTATGCACCAAACGCCTCTGATCACGCTGACATGCAAAAATGGCGTAATGCGGTCCAGCGCAAATATTATCTGAAAGCCCGGCGTGAATATAACGACCCGAATGATGTTCAGCTCCTGAAACGCAAAAATGATAGTCTCAACCTCAATGTGAAAAAAAGCGTGGCTCGCCAACGCCAACTGATTGACTATATAAGAAAAGTTAAAATTGATATCGCAGCCGTCAGAACAGCATCTGAAAAGCTGAAAACACGAGCCATTGATTTGGAAATAAAACTTGAAAACTCAGAACGCAATCTCAACATCCTTAAAACCCAACTGGCAAAAGTGAACCATGAACTTGATGAAGCGAGAATTGTCAACCTTAAACTTATTGAAACAGCCAACCAGAATAAAACGTCTACTGAACAAGTGGAAAATGAAGATAAAAATAAGACAGCAGATAAAAATATAATGGACGATGCCCCCAACGCAAAAGAACCCAGCGAAAACGAGGTTACAGATACTGAAATACCAGCAGAACAAATAACGCAAGTAAAGCTCAAGCCACCGCCAGTAACAACCACGAAAACTACAATAACCACAACCACTGAGCAATTGTACACAGTCAAATCCGGCGATACCCTATCCCGCATTTCAAGAAAATTCTACGGAAACTCAAAGTACTACCGACATATTATGAACGCCAATAAAATATTATTGAAAACTGCCAAAGATCTCAGACCGGGACAACAGCTGATTATACCGTCACTAAAAGAACAATAGCCAAATATTTAAAGGAGATAATAATGAACAAAAACAATATTTTATCTATACTATTTATTGCGGTCATAATTTATGCCGGTGGATGCCTGCTGTCGTCCCCCAGTTACACTCCGGTTAAATATTATAGCTTGCAAACTTCAGCTCAGTCATTGCCCACCGATACCATAATAAAAATAGGCAATATGTCCACTGTCGGAATAAATGGAACTAAAATGGTATTCAAAACCGACCGGTGCCGCGTTCTCGTTGATGAATACAACCGCTGGCTCAATACTCCTGCTACTATGATAACGACTGCTCTGCAGAGCAGTTTCAGCAGCACAGAAGAAAAATTACGCATCAATGCAGCTGAATACACCGTAACTGGAACTATTTTCGAATTTATTGCTGATGTTGACAGTAAAACAACCATCCTCGGCATTACCTACCGAATAAAGAGTAAAACAGGTATATTGCTCAACGATGCTGTTACTTTTACCATTCCAATGGCTAAAGTTGAACCGGATAATTATGCAACAGCCATGAGTAAAGCGGTCGATAAACTGGCTGAACGTATTAGCAAAGCAATTACCGCCATCAAGTCTAAAAAACAGAAATAATAGTCCCGCTTGAGAAGAAAATGATGTAGCTTAAGCATCCCGCTTGAGAAAAAAAATGATGTAGCTTAAGTATCCCGCTTGAGAAAAAACACAACCGGGGCGGTTATCAAATAAAAGGAAACATAAAAATGGCAACAAAAATTATCGATGAACGTTATGACACAATGCAGTACAACCGATGCGGCAATAGTGGACTCAAGCTATCTGCTCTATCTCTTGGGCTCTGGCACAACTTTGGCGATGGGGAAGCTTACAATAATGCTGAGCAGCTTATCTACACCGCGTTTAATCTTGGCATAACTCATTTTGATCTAGCCAATAATTACGGTCCACCACCGGGATCAGCAGAAAAAACCTTCGGACGTATCCTGAAAAACGGCATGAAAAAATATCGTGACGAAATGGTTATCTCAACCAAAGCCGGCTACCTGATGTGGCCCGGTCCTTATGGCGAATGGGGCAGTCGTAAAAATCTGCTGTCCAGTCTTGATCAAAGTCTCTCCAGAATGGGGCTGGATTATGTCGATATCTTCTATTCTCACCGCTTTGACCCGGAAACGCCGTTGGAGGAGACCATGGGAGCACTGACAACTGCCGTCCAACAGGGCAAAGCACTTTATGTCGGAATATCTTCATATCAACCGGAAGATGCCAGCCGGGCAATTAAAATCCTGAAAGGCCTGGGCATTCGCTGCCTGATTCACCAACCATCATACAGCATCATGAACCGCTGGGTCGAAGCTGGACTACTTGACCTTCTAGAAGAAAAAGGTGTCGGAGCCATTGCGTTCTGTCCCCTAGCTCAAGGTCTGTTGACCTCACGTTATCTGAACGGCATCCCCGCTGATTCACGCGCCGCAAAACCCGGCATATTTCTGAAGCGTGAAGGTATTACCGAAGAATTAGTCGGAAAAGTAAAACGGCTTAATACTTTGGCCGAACAGCGTGGACAGACGCTGGCACAGATGGCATTATCGTGGATTCTTAAAGATAACCGTATAACTTCAGTGCTGATCGGAGCAAGCAGAGTCTCCCAACTTGAAGAGAACGTCAAAGCACTGGACAACTGCATTTTCACCCAGTCAGAACTCAATGCCATTGATGCGGCAATTGAATAGACATTCGTCTGAACTAATCCGCTTCAAACTTCGCAGCTATCGCTACTATGAAAGCGGGTATTTCTCAAATATCTTGCCAAAAAATGGCAAGATATTATGATTAATGATCTAAAAAAAGCTTGATAATGCACTGAAAACTAGCTATGAGCATGCACTTGTGTATTAATTCATGGTTTCATTGAGGTAATGATATTCGTGAGAAAAAACATCTTCTGCCGGATGATAGTTGAGAATCCCCAGACAATTGTTTTTAGTTACGGACCCCGCGCATATTTCTCCACGCCCTGTTTCATCCAATTTTGAATATGGACGGTGAACATGACCACACAGTGAAATGTCAATAGCTTTCCCATGAAGTAATTTCAGTACTTTTTTCTGCCCGAATAGACGGTGGCGAATACGGGCAATAGGATGTTCATCAATCAGTGGATAATGACCAATAAGCACTCGGGGGTATTGTTTCTCTGCCGCGCACTCTTTAAGCATAAAATCGCTTGAATCACGTTTAAGAAATCCCCATGAGCAAAGTAGATTTGACGGCCAGCTTTCGTTAATCAGATAAAAATCAATACCTTTCAGGTGAACTTTTAATGGCATTTTGTCAAAATCAACGAGTCCATTGCTTAGGTAGTTGATCGTCTCTTTCATTGCGTTGACACATTTAGGATGCTTAACGTAATAGTCGTGATTGCCGGGTAATAACAGCAGAGGAGTCGCGGATTGACGTAACGGCTCCAGCAGTTCAACCGTACGGGCGAATTCGCCTGGTTGTCCAGCTGAAGTCAGGTCGCCGGTGAAAACCGCGACATCAGGTTTTTCTTGCAGGATAAACTCTACTGCCTGTTGGAGGTAGCTTAGGTCGTGTTGAAACTGACGGCGGAAACGATAATTGAAGACCCCGACCCAACGTTTATCAAAGTATGCCATCCAATCCTCAGCTTTACCGCCGGCATGGACATCTGAAAAGTG
Source organism: Victivallaceae bacterium (assembly GCA_021647315.1). Taxonomy (GTDB): domain Bacteria; phylum Verrucomicrobiota; class Lentisphaeria; order Victivallales; family Victivallaceae; genus JAKIUY01. The sequence goes on along the minus strand of JAKIUY010000006.1, from coordinate 71,768 downwards.
AATAATTTTCATATTTTTATTGATTCGTGGCACGTTTGAAAGAGTAAAGCTTGCCGTACAGCTTAATCATATTCTTTTTTTCTGCGGCTGAAGCTGTCGCGTATTTCTGTTTGAAATATTGATATTTCAGCTGCGACAGTTCTTCCGTCCAGAAACTGTCCGGCGGCACCATTTTATGCTGAAAATATCCTTTTGACAAGTAGTAATAAAACCGTGCATCTTTGATCCCACGTTTTTTTACAACCTTATTGAAAAATACCCAGAAAGAACGACCCAGGCTTTCTAAATTGACTTTAACAGTTTCCGTACCCTCGTCCTCACTGCTGGGCTTACTGATTGTCGCTAAACCATTATTGATTGACTGAATTGTATAAAGCTTATAATTTTTTTCAATCTGCTTGTTGGCAAATTCTTTGCCGGAATCATTGAATAACTTATAAACCACCTCGCTTTTTTTAATTGCACTCTGAAGTGAATCAAGCCAGCTGACAAAACGACCTGCTTCAGCAATTTTTTGCGGTGAAGCATATCTTACTTTATTTTTCTCTTTTTTGGCAGCCTCCAATAAATCATTAGCCGCTTTAAACTGATGGGTTATACACAAGTCGGCAAATTTAAAGCGGAGCTGATCTTTTTTAATGTTGATCAAGGCTTTATAACTGGCCAGTTCGCGCAAATCTTTCAATTTTGCCTCCCGCTCTTTTCTTGCCAGTTCTTCAGACAGACGACGCTCTTTAGCCGCCAGCTCCCGCTGTTGCTGTTCAGCAACAGACAACCGTCTTTGTTCAGCTTGTATATCGCTTGCCTTACTAACTCTTGCCGCAATTTCAGCCTGATGCCGTTGACGCAACCTTAAACGTTCATCGCTAATCCGTGATTCATCAAGCGGTACATAAGCTGCAAGCAGTTTATTAAATGACTTTGCATCCGGTATTTCAGGATACCTGACCATAAGCTGGTCAACTTTAGCTAATAACTCTGTATTGCTTAATCTATTTTTGCGATAATCACTGAGCATTTTTTGAACTTGAAAGTTGAATTTCAGGATTATTGACGCCTGGGAAATTTTATCTGGCTGCTTCGTAGTTGTTCCGACGCCATTATCATTCGAAGCAGTCACCCTTGGGGTCACTATTCCAGTTGTAGGTGGAGATTTTGAAGGACTCTTTCCGCCGGGAAAAACCGTCATCCAGACAGCAACAGCAATCAAAATCAATATGATAGCTGCCCCGGCTCCAAGCATAATAACATTTTTACCGAGAGCATTACTAATCTGCTTATCCAGGCTCATCGTTCCAGAAACCGGTACGGTCGGTGAAGTCATTGTCTGATGTTCAGCTGGAACTTCACGACGACGGACGGAAAACTGTTTCCCTTTAGCACTTTTAGCACTTTTGGCATTGCTTTTGGCCTGCACCGGCACGCTGCCACTTTGAAGCCTTTTCAAATCAGCGAGCAGTTCAATGCAATCCTGATAACGATCATTGGGATTGCGTTTAAGCATCCTCATTATGATCTGATTTACAGTATCAGGCACTTCCGGATTTATCTTATTCGGTGGAATCGGATCATGGGTAAGACGTTTCCGGGCAATTTCATTCAGTGAATTACCTTCAAATGGCAACCTGGCAGTAACAAATTGATAAAGCGTTGCTCCGAGACTGAAGATATCAGTACGAATGTCAAGCTTATCGCCAGTTAACTGCTCAGGACTTATATATTGCGGAGTGCCCAGAACTTCATCATCATCATCCTGACTATCCTCAGCTCGTCTGGCAAGTCCAAGGTCAGCCAGCTTGGCTATCCCCTTGGAAGTTATCATAATATTATCAGGCTTGATATCGCAGTGAATCATTTTCTGCTCTTTCCAGCCATAATCCAACGCTTCAGTAATCTCCTGAATAATATTCATTGCCTTATCGACAGGAATGACTTTTTCACGCTTCAGGATTTGTTTCATCGTTTCGCCATCAACAAATTCCATCGCAAAATAAAAGATATCGGCGTCAGCTCCGACCGCATAGGCCTGAACAATGTTAGGGTGATTCAACCTGGCAGCAGCCCGTGCTTCTTTTACAAAGTTGGCAACAAACTCAAAGTCTTTGGCGTATTTATGGTTAAGAACCTTGACGGCAGATGGGCGATCAAGAGATATCTGGTGAGCTGAATAAACTACTCCCATGCCCCCATGACCGATCTCATCACGAATAATAAAGTCGGCAACGACGAAGCCATTAGAAAGTTTACTGTCAGGCACCTTCACTGAGTGAGTACAATGAGGGCAGATTACCTCAATGCCCAGTTCCCCTTCTTTAATGGAAACTAGTTTTTTGCATACCCCACACTCAAAGCGCATATTGTATCTCCTGATATTAGCAGAAATATAATTTAAAATTTAGCTGTTGTTTTATCAATATTAGTTTGATAATATAGTTTTTTTAGTCAGAAATACAAACTGATTTTTTTTAAATACCTGCTATATTAAAACATTACAACTCTTTGGAGGTAATTTCAAAAGTCCAACGCGAGTATGATTTTTACTGTTTGGGGCGAGTAGATTTTGATCCAGCACCTAAATACAATAGAGTGTAATGAAAGTTTAATTTATACTTAATTTAGGTGCGGGACAAAAGATACCGGCAAAAATTAAAAATCAGCCATGGAGACTTTTGAAATTGCCTCTTTGCACTAACAATTAGGAACCAAATATCATGCTTAATCATTACCAATTGAGCTTTCCGGGACAAATAATTTTCGGCAACGGAACTCTGCAACGACTGCCGGAATTCATCACGCCTGAAAGTAATATATTACTGCTAACCGGAACCCATGCCGTCAAACAGGGGCTCGTAAAACAGGTCACCAATTTATTGAACCATTGCACAATGACCGTCATCAGCGATATTCAGTCTGAACCAGCAATTATCGAGGTCAACCGTATCCAGAAAACAGGCCGGGAAAAAGCTGTAACCGCAGTTGTCGCCATCGGCGGCGGCAGTGTTATTGATGTCGCAAAAACCGCGGCGGCACTGATCCCGCTGACCAGCTCAGCCGAACAATACTTCAGCGGCGAGAAAAAAATAACCGGCAAGGGAGTCTTTTTTATCGCCCTGCCGACTACTGCCGGAACCGGTGCTGAAATAACCTCCAACGCAGTATTTATAAATCCTGAGACCTTGGAGAAAAAATCTTTAAAACATCAGAACATGTATGCCGACGTGGCAATTATTGATCCTGAATTAACCTACAGCTGTCCGCCCCAACTGACAGCCGCCAGTGGTTTCGATGCCCTGACCCAGGCAGTAGAATCATATATTTCCCGTAATGCCAATCCGGTATCATCAATTCTGGCCCGCAATGCAACTATTCAATTATTTAATAATCTTGAAAAAGCCTGCCTGGCACCTGATGCCGCCAGTCGCAGTGCCATGGCTGAAGGCAGTATGATTGCCGCCATGGCATTTTCATCCAGTGGTCTCGGTGCCGCCCACGGACTAGGGCATCCCATCGGCAGTATATGTAAAGTTCCGCATGGTACATGCTGCGCGATTTTGTTAATTCCGGTACTCAGATGGAATTTACCATCATGCGAACCTCGGTTGCATGAACTTGCTACCGCCTGTGGTATTAATTCCGCCCATAAATTTATTGATGCACTCGAAAATTTACGCCATAATATCGGAATTCCTGACAAATTTTCCAATTACGGACTTGATTACAGACATTTTGGGTTTATTGTCCGAAACTGTCGCAGTGGCAGCATGAAAAACAATCCACGTGAGATGTCAGATGATGAAGTTGAACTATTTCTGAGTGCGATATGAAATTATTACGCTATGCTTTATCTGTTACTGCGTTCTGGTAGCTGTTCAAATATAACAAAAGTTGCAAACAACAATGTAGCTTTAGATTGCACGTTGAACCGTTGGAGTACAGGCTTTAGCCGGCTTTTTTAAATGTTTATAATGGATCGACACAATAAAATCAGAGATCTTGACCCGCAAGAATTAGATATGAGACCAAATATTTTCAGTATAGAGGTGATTTTTACATTTTAAAGGTGGGAGTCGACCTCCCGGTCGCGAATAAAGGTATCATTTACCATTTCCGCTATCTACCGTCCAATTGAGCTAAAATCACACGATTGAGTAAGGATTTCTGAAAATTTAACTAAAAGAGATAATGATAAAAGAAAATAATAATAAAAAAATATTCGTTCTGGGTCCTAACCCGGCTTGGCAGGTTACGCTGTTTTTTGCCAATTTGCGGCTAGGAAAAGTCAACCGCGCCAAGGCTAAAAAAGCCTTTTCTAGTGGTAAAGGGATCAATTTCTGTAGAGCGGCTGCGACAACTGGGATCAAGCCCCTGTTGTTTCATTTTACTGGAGGTTATATTGGTAAATTGATCAATGATGGACTCATTGCTGAACAGCTAAATTTTCATGCGGTCAATATTGTGGCGGAATCAAGAACCTGTACTACTTGCTTAGGTGATGTCGGCACTGAAATGACTGAGCTGATTGAACCGCCTGGACCAGTAACTGCCATTGAATGCGATCAATTAGTTCAACTTATTACCGATAATTTAGCTGAATGTGCTGGCATTGCACTTTGCGGCACCGTGCCGCCCGGAGCGGAACAGCTTTATCGACGTGTAGCTGAAATTGCCAAGAAAAACCAGCTGCCATTGCTGGTTGATGCCTGCCAAAATATTGAAGATTTTCTAAATATTGGTAAAATAATACTAAAGATTAATGCTGAAGAAATTAAAGCTATAACCGGTGAAAGTTCAATCACCACCGCCATAAAAACCGCGTTTGACCGCTACCAACTTCACAGCGTAGCCGTTACCGCCGGAGCAGAACAGGCATATTTTTATGATGGCACAACTCTATTCAACTATCAGTTGCCGAAAATTGACCATATTATCAGTTCACTGGGTGCTGGTGACACCTGTTCCGCGATATTTTTCTGCAATCTGCTCGAACAAACCGCATCACACTTGGCATTTGCAGCCGGGCTGGCATCCGCCACGGCGAGCTGCCTGACCGATTCATGCGCAGAATTCAACCACGAAAAAGCTGCAGCTATTGCCAGAAACATAAAAATCAAAATGGAGAAAAAAAATGATTGACATTAACACCAAAGCCCCTGAGTTCACGCTTGACAACCAAGGTGACCAATCAGTATCGTTAAACGATTTCAATGGTCAATGGGTTGTGCTCTACTTTTATCCCAAAGATAATACATCCGGCTGCACCACCGAAGCCTGTGACTTCACTGCTGCCATGGATGATTACAGCAGCTTGAATGCCATGATTTTGGGTGTAAGTCCCGATTCTACAGCCTCACACCGCAAATTTATCGCCAAGCATCAACTCGGTATAACCTTGCTGAGTGATCCTGATAAAAACGTTATGAAAGCCTACGGAGCCTGGGGATTAAAGAAAAATTACGGCAAAGAGTACGAAGGAGTCATCCGTTCAACCTTTATTATCGCGCCTGACGGTACCATTGCCGCCGCCTGGGACAAGGTAAAAGTAAGAGTAAAACGTAAAAGCGACGAAACTCGCCATATTGATATTGTAAAAACAAAATTGCAGGAACTGCAAACATAGTAGTTTGCGATCTCCGAGCGCAAGTAACAATAATAGGTGACATTGGATATATGAAGAGTTTTAAAAACTCGTTAAAAAAAATTAACAACAGTCAATAACGCAAGACCATTTTTCTGTATTTCCCTGGCGATTGTCCTAAAACTTTGGTAAAACGCCGGATAAAATGATAATTGTCTCTATACCCCAGGCGTTCGGAAATCTCGTAGATCTTCATTTTAGGATTATTCAGCATCTCTACCGCCCGGTTCATTTTTAAATTATCTATGTATTCTTTTGGAGCTAAACCGGTATGTTTGCGAAAAAGTGTTCGCAGGTAATTTTCGCTGATATTACAATACTCTGCCATTGCCGATACCGTCCACCATTTACCGGGATTATCCTGGATCCTTTGTAACAGGCGCACAATTTTATGGTTATTAGCTGGACTTTGAGGTGAAGCTTGTTCGTGATTTAATTTAAACAGTAAATTTTGCAGCATGGCATTCGCTTCGAGCAAAGCTGAAACCGTGCCTTCACGTAGTTTGTTGATCGTCGGCAGCAAACGCCTTTCATTACCTAGATAAATCAAGCCGTTTTTGATTATTCCACCCTCAAACAGCACCTGTGCCACTTTACCCTCAAAACAGATGGCATCTTCAATAAAGTTTTTATTTTTCCCACCATAAGAGTTATAGCTGAATGGACTGGCTATTACCCCCCAGCCAGGTTTCATGTCAAGCCATTTACCTAACTCATCATTGGTGTAAACTCCATCGCCGCCAATCAGATGGGTTAAAACAAAATATGGGAATTGTCGCATATTTTTTTTACTATAGGGTAATTTTGCTGCATGACATATGCCGCTCGGAACATTTTCGTAATAACAGCAAATATGCATTCCAGACTTTTTTATCAGATTTCTAAAGCCAGATGGGACTGGTGAAACGTTAATTTCAAAGTTTTTGTTGTTTTTGCTGGTCATTTGTTGTGAAAAATCCATTTTTTTATTAAATTATATGCTTATAATATACAGTACTTATATGTTCTTTTATATATTAAAGCAAAATAAAATCATAATCAGGTGGCACCTGAAGACAGATGCCGCTTCAAACTTCGCTCCTACGTCGCTACGGAAGCGAGGGGGTTAATAGAAATATCTTCAAAAAATTGGCAGAATATCATAAATACGAGTATAAAAAGGGAAAATAAACATGAATAACCAAACCATCAACTGGCAATTAAGCCAAGCTCCCGCCGAGCTACATTCACTGCTGAAAACGCTAGGTGAAGAATATCCGATTGTTGAAGGGGAAACTTCGGGCATTGACACTGAATTTATCAAGAGTGTTATTAAAGGGACGGCAAAAGTTATCATCACTAAGGGACAGGCTGTTATTACCTATAACCGGGTTGAAAACGCCGCTCGGGCTTTGGGATCCCTACTCGCTGGTATTGAAACCGACGAACAGGCTTCATTCAAAACCCTGGGTATTATGCTCGATTGCTCGCGTAATGCCGTAATGAAAGTAGAACACCTGAAAAAATGGCTGCGTCGCCTCGCTCTAATGGGTTATAATATGGCAATGCTCTATACTGAAGATACCTATCAACTGCCGGGTGAACCATATTTCGGCTATCTGCGTGGCCCATACACCATGGAAGAAATGAAAGAGGTTGATGCCTGCGCTACCAGCCTGGGAATCGAAATGATTGCCTGTATCCAAACTTTGGGGCATCTTGAACAGATTATGCAGTGGGCGCCTTTCGATGCCGTCCGCGACACCTCCAGCGTACTGCTGGTCGATAAACCGCAAACCTACACATTGATTGACAAAATGCTCGCTTTTTGGAGTGAAGCACTAAACAGTCGCCGCATTCACATCGGCATGGATGAAACCCATGACCTGGGACGTGGTAAGTTCATGGACAAGTATGGCTATGAACGCGGCTTTGAAATCTTCAACCGCCACCTGGCAAAAGTCAATGAACTCTGCGCAAAATATAATTATCCAAATCCGATGATCTGGTCAGATATGTATTTCAGAATGAGCAATACAACCAGTAACTATTACGATGAAGCATCAACCATTCCAGCCGATGTTAAAGAAAAAATACCTGCAAATATTGAACTTGTCTACTGGGATTATTACCATAAAGATGCTGAATTTTACAGCGAATGGATTAAGCGCCACCGTGACCTCGGGTTCAAGCCGTCAATGGGTTCCGGCGTCTGGACCTGGGGACGGTTGTGGTATGACCACCGGCAAACCAAAGCAACCGTTGATCCATGCATCGAAGCCTGCCGAAAAGAAAAAGTTGATGAACTCTTTTTCACCCTCTGGGGAGATGACGGCGCCTACTGTGAATTTGACTCTTCACTCGCCGGTCTCGCCTACTGCGCAGAACTCAGTTATAATACCGTCGCCGATGATAAACTTATTGCCGCTAGATTTGCCGCGGTCTGCCACGCCGATTATCTCGCGTGTTTGAAAGCTGGTAATATGGAAAGCCAAACCGTTATCGATGATAAGCAACCAGTATCAGCACCGGCCATGCTCTGGGATGATCCGCTTTATGCAATAGTTGAACGCAGCTACGGTGAACAATCAAACAAAATAATAGCAAATATCAAAGCGGAGTGGACCGCATTGAAAACCGAACTGGAAGCGTTAGCGGATAACGGCTGCGGCAACCTTGAACATGCCATTATTATTCTGAATACCCTGCTGGCGAAAATCTCCTACCGTCAACAGTTAATGGCCGCCTATTCAGCCCGTGATAATGATGCATTGGATCAGATTGCAGTAGAGCTTACAGAACAGATGATAGAACGTGTCGAGATATTGCACTATTCATTGCGTCAGCAATGGATGAGTCGCAACAAACCGTTCGGCTTCGAAATCATCCAAGCGAGACTGGACACCCTTATTGGACGTTATCAGGAGGTCGCAGTGCGCATCAAAGAGCTACTGGACGGTGAAATAGACTCAATCCCTGAACTCGATGTTGAAATCGCCCCCCAGGGCTACAGCTACCAGCACTGTCACAATAAAATAGGCATGCCGCCAATCAGCAGATTCTAAAAAGTATGCCCGTTTTGCCAAAACTGTCGCAATTTAGCTTCATCTTATTGAAGCTCAAACCTTGGGTTGTATAGGATGACATTATGCCCCTCAAATAAATTGTTTAATTTTTATCTGTTTACGATTTGCCTTTTCCGCATAAATGATTAACTTATCAGTTCAATTATTTAACAATTGGCAAACTACCACGGATCCTTAGCTCAGTTGGTTAGAGCAGACGACTCATAATCGTCTGGTCGTAGGTTCAAGTCCTACAGGATCCACCATCTTATTTTTCAGAATTAACCCGTTGACGACAAACATTTAAATTGTTAAGAGCAATATCAAAAATACTCGACATTGAGCTCCATAGATATTTTAAGATAAAAGGGAAACCCAATCCTTTAATCCTTTTAATCCTGCGTACAGGTGCTATTGTATAATGCAGCGGCAAACGCAAAATTCAACGATTCAACTACCCGTTAAGAAAATAATTTAGATAACTGTCGGTCTGTGGTCAAGCGGGGACTTACAAGAGGCTTGAGCCGTATGACGGCAAGCAGCCGCAGGTAACGGAAGCGCCAGAAGCTCCCAAATCTATCCGGAGTGCGTGTAAGGAGGGCGGAAATATATAAGAGGTGATTTCAAAAGTCCAGCGCGAGCATGATTTTTACTGTTTTTGGCGAGTAGATTTTGATTTTTTAGCGATTAATCATACCCGTGGGTATGTGAATGAGCTCAAAATCAAAAGATACCGTCCAAAATCAAAAATCTGCCGTGGAGAGTTTTGAAATTGCCTCATAAGATAGAAGGAATTTAATGAATGGATATAAAATGAGCAAAAAGAAATATACTGTAATTGGAGCCGGAAGTGGTGGATTGGGTACTGCAGGGTTTATTTTTCTAAAAGAATACGAGGTTTCTTTATACAATAGAACCATGGAGCGCATTAAATATGTTAAAGACCATGATTATAAAATAAAGTTCGGCGATAAATCGCATAAAATCAGGTTGAATTATATAGGTGATAATCTTTCAGAGGCGATACGTCATAGTGCTGTAATAATTGTTGTAATAACCGCAAACGGCCATGGTGATATTGCTGAAAAAATTGCTCCTTATCTAGAAGATGGGCAAATAATTTTACTTGCACCCGGCAGAACATTGGGGGCTTTATTATTTAGCCAAGCATTGTACAAAGCAGGGTGCAAAGCAAATGTTATTGTTGCCGAAACAAGTACTTTGTTTTTTGCCGCAAGGCTAAAGAGTCCTGCCTTGATTGAAATCAAAGGAATTAAGAAAAAAGTACCAATATCAGCATTATATTCCCGAGATACTGATTATGTGATAGATGTTCTTTCAGATGTATTCCCTAATATAATCAAAGCGGATACGGTTATAGAAACCAGTTTCAGTAATATTGGAGCCATATTTCATCCGGTAATTTTTCTTTTAAATAAAGAAAATATTTTAAATAAAAAAATATTTAATTTTTACACGGATGGTGTTACCCAAGAAGTTGCTCAATATATTGAAAAAGTGGATTTAGAATTTAATTCAATTGCATCAGCAATTGGCTTAAATTCATTTTCTGTTGTTGATTGGTTAAATTCAAGATATGGATTGCCTAAAACTTCGATTTATGAAATGATAAAATCTAATCCTACATATAAAGATATACCGGCTCCTACAACAATAAATCACCGATATCTCTGGGAAGATATTCCCACAGGATTAGTGCCAATGGCTTTGTGCGGGGAAGTTTTAGGCATTCCGACACCGACAATTGATTATTTTATAGAGGAAGGCAGTAAATTGTTGAATATTGATTTTCGTGCTGAAGGTAGGACTTTATCCGCATTTGGACTTTCAGCCAATAATCTGGTCGCGGATTTGTGGAAATTTTCAAATAGCGAAGAAACGTTGCAGGTTGAATCAATAAATATATCCCGGGAAGAGAAGAGAATATGTGCAGCAATATAACATCAGGTGATACGATTGGATTGGTGAAAACATATTTTGATGCTCATACCTTAGGTGTGTCCGCAATTAAAGAGCTGCTTGATGAATGTGGATTCACCGTTATTGTTGCAGACGATGATGTTTCAAAAGCAATTACGGATCCCCAAAATATAGACAATTCATCATTAATCGAAAGCTGGATTCATGAGAATAATATACACGCTTTGGGCTTTAGTTACCGTCTGAATGTTGATGATGCAGTATTGATATTCCAAAAACTCATGTACCAATTGGAATCAAAGAAAACTCTGGTAAAAAATGGAGGGCAACTGAAAAGTATTTGGTTTGCCGGATTACCTGAAGCCTGCAATAAAATAAAATATTTATATAAAGATGTAATTGTTTTTTGTGGTGATGAATCATTTACAGATACTTTAACCATGTTGGGTATAGACGCTTCAAAAGCTCCAAAAGGATTTAAAGAAGATAGCATATATAAAAACACCCTGGATAGTTTTGGTCAAGAGATCATTGATAAAAGATATTATATATCAACATTGCCTGTGGATAGAAGTGGATATAAAAATTTCGGAACAGCAAATGATGGTTTAATTGCTCGCATCCGGGATGGTAGAAAACATAATTTACCACCAGTAATAAGAGCTCATGCAGGCCCTTATATTGAAAACAGACACGAATCGGTAAAACAATTTATCAAATGGTCACGTTTATTGGCTCATAGTGGCTATTTGGATGTACTGTCAATAGGAACGTCCCAACTAACGCAATCAAAATTTGGCGAAGACTGGGATAATCTTCCTAATGGTGGTGGTGTAGGGATTAATTCACCAGTGGAATATGAATCTATTAATAAAGCTGCAAAACCAATGCTGGTAAGAACGTATTGCGGGACAAAAAATATTCGCAACCAGGCTGAAATACATGAGAAATCATTAAATATCGCATGGCATGCCCTGTCCCTTTGGTGGTTTTCTAAACTAGATGGACGCGGGGAGTTAAATCTCCTTGAAAATTTAACCGAACATTTTGAGACAATTAAATATATTGCCAAAACCGGTAAACCTTATGAAGCCAATGTCGCTCATCATTTTGCATTCCGCTCCGCAGATGATGTGAGTTATGTAACATCAGCCTTTCTGGCAGCAAAAGTTGCTAAAAAGTTAGGGATAAAACATTTTGTTCTGCAAATAATGTTAAATGACCCCAAGCATACTTCAGCAATTAATGACCTGGCAAAGGCAAGAGCAACATTAAATATAGTAAAAAGCCTTGAAGATTCGAATTTTAAGGTATTTTTACAGACCCGGGTTGGGTTGAGCTATTTATCGCACGATATTGATAAAGCAAAAAAACAGCTGGCATCAATTACCGCCTTAATGGATGACATTGAGCCTTTCAACTGTCAGAGCCCGGATATAATTCATGTCGTCAGTTATTCTGAAGGTAATGATTTAGCGACTCCGGCAATAATAGATGAAAGCATCAAGATAACATTGCACTCACTCAATAAATATCGGGCGTATCGGGACAAAGGCTGGATAGATAATATAAATGAAAATGATGATGTGAACAATAGAATGGATCATCTCTTGAGCGAAGCTAAAATAGTAATAGATGCAATTGAATCATTAATTAAGAATACCTATTCACCGCAGGGTTTTTTTGATATTTTTGAACTGGGTTTTTTGCCTGTTCCGCAGTTAATGTATTGCAGAGCAGATTTTCCTCAAGCGGTGAACTGGGAGACTAGATTAAGAAACGGTGGAGTTGATATTTATCTTGATGATAAAATAATATCAGCACAAGATAGAATGAATTTAATATTAAGGAAACTTAACAAAAATGAACATAATTATTTTTAATGGAGATGATTTTAAACCTGAAGAATTTAAAACTTGGCGGACGAAAAAGCTGGAAATTGAAATTTCTAAAGCACTCGAAAAAACAGAAAACAATGTGTCGTTTATCAAGTTTCATAATCTGAAGCAATTTTATCAGGAGTTGATAAAAATCAAATCTGATGAATCAATAGTTTTGACTTTATCCGAATATGTAGATGACAACAGAGAGAGATTTGTTTCCAGCATATTAGAAGAACTGGGAATTCCATTCGTTGGTTCAGGTTCTGACGCTGTCTGTAATGCACTTCTAAAAGAAAAAGCAAAAGCATTTTTTATAAAGGATGGAATTCCAACTCCCGCATTTTTCATGGTAGCATCTCATGAAGATATAAATAAATGTTCTCTTGAATTTCCTGTAGTGTTGAAACCGCGAAGTAGTGGGTGCAGTGAAGGGGTTAGTATTGCGCATAATCAGAACCAATTTGAGAAAACAGCAAAAGATTTACTTGCTGAATTCAAACAGCCTGTCATGGTTGAAGAATATATTGGCGGCATAAATTGCAGAGAATATACAGTAGGTGTGTTAAACAATGATGGGAACAGAGTTGCAATTTTTTCAGAAATAATTATTCCTGAAAAAAATGGTGTAAAATTGTTGACTGAAAAAGTTAAAAATAATCAGGAAACCGACAGGATAACCGAAGTCAATGATTCATTAATTAGAGAAAAACTAAGAAGTATTGCTTTGAAAACTATGCAATCCGTAGATGGTAAAGATGTGGGAAGAGTGGACATACGATATGATGGTAGTAATTTTTATGTACTTGAGATTAATCTATTTCCAGGACTTGGAGATGATAGTTATTTGAGAAGAGCTCTGAATTTTAATAATATTGGATTCGATAAATTAATTAACATGATTGTTAATAGTGCAATTTTGAGATATAAAATGAAACCTACTCAAAAAATGAATGAGATTTCCACCAAAACGCAAAAGGAAATACATAAATCATCTGAAACAATATTGATTGATAGTAGCATGTTATTAACCAAAGAAAGAACAGGATTTACGAGAGAGGGTGGCTTGATGACAAAAATTAAAATTGGTTTATTGAACAAAAAAAGAGGAAATTTTAAAATTCAGGAAAAGTTTATAGGTGCGGATAATGTGGTAGACGAAACATATAAAGAAGTTGCTCATCATAAACAGGCGCTCATTGACGCCGGATATGACGTATGCACTATATGTTGGGGGGAATCCTTCATCAAAGATTTACAGGACAGCAATGTCGATTTGGTATTTAATGTTTCGAGCATGGCTGAAGCCGCTATATTAGAAGAGCTTGAAATTCCTTTTGTTGGGTCGGATTCGGCTTCAATTGCTGTTGCAACTGATAAATCATTAGCTAAAAAAATATGGGAAAGTGAAGGTCTGCAAACCTCTCCTTTTATTGTGGCAAAATCTGTGGAAGATTGTTCCGTGTTTAAAAATAATCCCCCTTTTGATTATCCATTATTTATTAAACCGGTCGCCGGCAGGGGGAGTGCCGGAATTGACGACAACTCAATTATCGAAAACTATGACCAACTTTTAAAAGGTGTTGAAGAAAGATTAAAGACAATTAAACAACCCGTTTTAATTGAAAAGTTCTTACAGGGGACCGAAATAACTTTGGGCATTATATGCAATGGAAATGATACTGAGGTGCTGCCACCGCTTGAAATTTCTTTTGGCGGGGAAGCACGTTTTTTAACTTTTGATAAAAAAGAAATGGATAATGACAGCTTTCACTGTCCTGCCAGGTTGAATGATGAAGCGATGAACCGCGTTAAAGAATTTGCTAAAAACGCTTACCATGCTATTGGCTTTAAAGATTACGGCCGCATTGATACCATATTAACCAAAGAAGGTCCTTATCTTTTAGAAGGCAACTCTTTTGCAGGCTTAATGTGTACACCCATAGAAAAACCGCATAGTTATATCGGATTTATGGCTGTCGCCGGTGGGATGAATTCAGCGGAATTGATCGATAAAATTGTAAAATCAGCGTTAAAAAGATATAAGATAATTTAAATGCCAAGATTAGAAATAGATATAAACAAAATAAAGCATAATGCTAAAATATTAAAAGAATTATTTGCTGCAAAAGGGATATCTGTTACTGCTGTAATAAAGGGCGTAACAGGATCTTCTGAAATTGCGAATGCAATACTTGAGTGTGGAATCACAACAATAGCAGTTTCTCTGGTTCAGAACATTAAAAAAATGAAAGCGTTTGGAGTGAAAGCAAATTTTTTGCTTACACGCTTACCGACGCACTCCGAAGTTCCAGATGTTGTCAAGTATGCCGATATAAGCTTAAACTCGGAAATATCAACAATTAAATTACTGTCTGAACATGCGGTTAAACAAGGTAAAAGACATAAAGTAGTTTTAATGTTAGAACTCGGTGATTTAAGAGAAGGTATATTACCGGAAGACCTGGACGCTGTTATTGAACAAATAATTCCATTAAAAGGTATTGAATTATATGGCCTTGGAGTAAATTTTGCCTGCTTTGGCGGTATAAGACCATCAGAGAAAAGTATGACAGAATTGTCTCAAACAGTAGATCGTATTCAGGGCAAGTATGACATAAAACTACAAATGGTATCAGGTGGAAATTCGGCAAATTACGAATGGTTTTTACAGCAGGATAAATTTGGGAATATCAATAATTTAAGAATTGGAGAAGCTATTTTATTAGGCAGGGAAACTCTAAGCAGAAATAAAATCCCCCATTTATATATTGACGCATTTACTTTGATATGTGAGGTTATAGAAAGCAAATTAAAGCCGTCACTACCTTATGGAGAAATATGTCAAAATGCACTTGGAGAGACCCCAGCGTTTACAGATGTTGGCAATATCAATCGAGTAATACTTGGCATTGGCGAACAAGATGTTGATACTAAAGCTATAACGCCCAGAATAAATGCTAAAGTTATTGGAGCAAGCAGCGATCATTTAATTTTACATTCTAAAACCCATCTTGAACCAGGAAGCGAAATAAAATTTGATATTAACTATTCAGCCCTGCTCCGGTTATCGACTTCACCTTATGTGAAGAAAGTGTTTATTTAGCGCCTGAACGAAAACTCTCAATTAAGTTAATTTCGAGATTATCAAAAACCCATATATCAAACTTTTTTAAGGTTATAAAACTAAAATCTTTACGTTTTACAGCTCCAGTACAACAAGGAATGCTATCTTTAAAAGCCCAAACAGGAGACGTGAAAATATTTTTTTTCCTGCTCTATAGCTGATTTTATTGACAGTTGGATTGAATTTTTACAATAAACTGCTATTGTAATAACCAATTAAGCGAAAATTTGATGGAAGTATGATTAATACTGAAGCCATAATGCTTAATTTAAATTTTATTTCTACTTTGAAATGGTGAATTCAAATGTAGAAAAATTATTACAATTCACCATAATGTTAAGAAGGTTATTATGAGTACAGGTACAGTCAAGTGGTTCAACGAAGAAAAAGGTTTTGGTTTTATTACTCCTGATGGCGGTGGACAGGATCTTTTCGTTCATCACACAGGTATCAAAAGCAATGGCGGCCGCACAACACTGAATGATGGACAGGCAGTGGCATACGAAGTAGGTCAAGGCCAGAAAGGTCCATGTGCTACTGAAGTTGTCCCAGTCTAAAGCATCTGACGTGGAAAACTATAACGCAAAGCTCCGTTGGAGCTTTGCGTTTTTTTTTGTTTAAAATATAACCGGGTTCTTTCAGGTGTCGCTTCGCTCGACAACGCCGGAACTAAATAGTAGCCTGCGACTTCTAGGCGCATAGGCAATGATCTCCTTTGGAGATCAGAAATTGTTTACGTTGTCCTCTACAAGTGTCGCCAGGATGTCGCAAAATACTAAAAAATACCTACCCGAACGCAGTGACAGATGAAGCGTAGCGTAATAATTATTAGGTTAAAAAATCATGCTGTCACAAATTATTCTGTTCCCAGGGGGGAGTTCTACCGGGATGCTGCCATTGTCCAGTGAATGCTGGGCACACAAGCCGGCGGCGACAGCCATTCTGCCAGCCAGAGCGGGCACTGGGGGTTCACTGTTTTCACGGATCATTTTGATAAAATCATCACAGATCAACGGATCCGCACCACCATGGCCAAGTTCCAGCTCCTCGGGAGAAATATTCTGCTTCATATCGATGATTTCGTCAGGTTGATCATTTCTGCCAATTTTTCGATCCCAGATACGGATGGTATTATCTATTTCACTGTTTTCCAAACGTCCTTTCGTGCCGATAAAAGTGTAATTCCGGTGATAATCCGGAGTAAAATGACATTCGTTATAAGAAAACTTTATGCCATTGCCCAGCTCAAACATACAGATATAATTATCCGGCATATCAATCTCCTGCCGGAATGCACAGTATTTGCGTTCCGGTTTCCGGTCAAGATCAAGGTGATCAACTATCGAATCAGTGCAACTGTCACGTTGTTCACATACTGCACATTCAAGATCGTTGGCTTTGTTGCCGCCAAAAAAATCCCGGCCGCCAAACGCCGCAGCTTTTACCGAATATTGACCGGTAATGTAATGCACCGCATCAATATCATGCGAACCTTTTTGCAGCAACAGTGAAGCGGCATTTTCACGTTTGCCATGCCAGCCGTGAAAATAATAGATACTCCCCATGCCGACAAAATGTCTGACCCAAACGGCTTTTATTTGCCCAATACGCCCGCTGTCAACAATCTCTTTCATCTTCCTGACGAACGGCATATAACGCATATTGAAACCAACCATCAACTTGCCTTTACTCGTTTCTGCACATGAAAGGATACGATCACAATCCTCAATCGAAGTAGCCAATGGTTTTTCACAATAGACATGCTTCCCGGCTTCCAGGGCGACAATAACCTGTTCGGCATGAAACCTATCCGGGGTTGCGACCACGATTGCGTCGAGGTCATCACGTTCAACCAGCTCCCGGTAATCGGTAGTAATGAAAGCTTCAGGATTGCAGCGTTCTTTAAATTTCTGCAAATTATCCATCGATATATCGGCTCCGCCAGCCACAACAACCCCATTCTCCGGTTTATGCCAGAAACGCCACAGGCGCCCACGCCCATTTACCCCGATAATACCTAAGCTTATTTTTTTCATATTTATTAATCTCCACTGATAAAACTAATCAAATTATCAGCAAACAGTTTATTTAAACTCATTTCAGACTGATGAAGCGATTTTAATATTGCGACATCCCTATCGATTTTATCATGCACGTGGTAAATACCATAATCTTCAACTTTAGCATCTGAACCAAATATAACATTATTTTCAATATCATAACCAACAGTGTACAGTGTTCGTAAAGCATTTTCTCGATAAATTGCTGGGGTGCCCGGTGTTATGTCAATAAACATTTTACACGACACTGCTGGATTCCGCTGAAGAGATGAGTAGAATTTACCATAAAGTGCGATGCAACCATCAGTCCAAGGCCAAGAGATATGGGCAAGGGAAAATCGCAAATTTTTAATATCAAGCAGTGCTTCAAAATTTACCGGCTGATTATACTTTGATGATGGTTTACCATCCCAGAGCGTACCAGAATGAAATAAAATAGGTCTACCGGTATCAGCAATAAGCTGAAAGGTTTTCATGGCTCGTGAATCCTCTGGATAAAATCTATCGCAAATCACTTTAAACCCCGCAATCCCTGCATTAACCGCCATTGTGATCTCTATTTCAGCTGCCTCTGCAATAGGATCGATAAAAAAGAAGGGAAATAAATGTTCTTCGCCTTCACAGAGCCACATGACATCATCCAGCCGTTTTTGTGATGAGACATTGTCTTCATGTGGATAAAAAGAGTCAGGATGCAATGAGATAACTGCCCCCCCATTAATCCCACTTGCTTTCAATAGCTTTAAAAAATTTCTTTTTTGAGGCGACTTACCGGTAATATGTATATGTCCATCTAAAAACATCAGCTCATTCATCCTTATTTCAGCATTGACTTGTGTGTTGTTTCAAAGACCGGCAAAATATTCTGCATTGAGTTATTAATTGTCTGTACTGTTATATTGGAATCGTCAATATCAATAATTCTGAAATATGATTCGAAGCTTTTCGTCGGATCAATTTTATAACATCCAGCCATCAACATCAATATTTCAGATTCCTGCCTTGGCAATTCTGGTGGCACATGAAAATGTCCACCCAGGAATATTGCAAATTCAGCATATTCTTCGGCTAATTCTTTGATCAAGTTACTTTGGATAAGATAAATTCCAGGTTCAATTGCTCGGGCAATCGTGGTCTGGGCAGTAGGCACATGAGAGTTAAAGATCATTTTCAGCCCAGCCAGTTTTTTAAAATTTGCCAGGTTATCTGCATCATATTCCGGCGAGGATCTGTAATCCCCCAGATGTAGATCTGAAAATGTCAATATTCTCATCTGATACCCTCACGTTCATTATACTTCATCAGATTGGATGTTATAATTTTTTCAGGCATAAATGATATATCACAGTTAAGTTCAACGGCAGTAGTTTTGCCCTGTTCAATAACAAACTCGGAGAGTGAACAATTCCAGTTATATTCGTCAATATAAGGAATCTCGCCAGCCTCAAACAGCAATACTTTACACGCTCCGACTGAAGCACCATGTCCTACTAGTAACGCCTCATCCTCATTTGAATTTAATAAATAATCAATAAAAGGCTTTACTCGCTTTTTAACATCATTTACGCTTTCCGGCCCTGCAAATAACCACTCGTCATCAAGGTTTGAATCAGTAGCAATATTCGTAATTAATTGCTTGATGCTTGGCAAATTTGACGTTTTTATATCTGGTTTACCTGCTTTAGTAACATATTCCTGAAGCATTTTTTCAGGGTATATGTTTGTCTCTGTTATCTGTGCGACCTCCTGTGCTGTATAGAGTGTGCGCCGGTAAGGTGAAGAGTAAACTTTCCCCTTAAAATTTCGCAATTTCAAATAATTGCCCAAATAGGTAGCTTGCACAGTTCCCAATTCAGTTAAACTTGGATCGCCGGGAGGAAATTCGTGATTGGCTCCTGCCGGCAAATCACCAATGACTGGCTGACCATGACGTGTTACATATATTCTCATATTTATTCTCTTTTATTTTTTATCAGGGGTGACAATTACTTTTCCCGATAAAGGTAGATATTTTTTGCTTGAATTTCATCATCCTTGCCCAGATAACGCGCGACAACATAGATAGCCAATTTAACAGTTTTTGGTGATGTAGTAAATGTTTTTGTAAATTTTTTCCAGTCGTATTTATCACGTTTTTTCAGGTTAATTTTCTGATAACTTACCGTTTTCCTATTGGCATCAATTTCACGAATGGCAAAATAAGCCTTCCCTGAAACATTGATTGCTTTCAAGGTTACGCCAAACGTAAATTTTTTACCAGTAACATTATCTTTAGATAATTTTATCCCCTTTGAACATTTTACATAATTATTTTTCTTTAATTCAGGATTTCTTTTTACTATCAGGATATTTTCACCATCTACTTTATTTAGAGAAAATGCCTCCTTGCATGACACATACCAGCCATCAAAACCTTCAGCAAAATCTGCACCTCCAATCAAGTTCTCAATTTTATCATCATTATTACTCTCCTTGATAGCATCTGCGTTACAATACATTGCACCACTTGCGATTAAGAAGCCAACTATGATTCTTTTTGTCATATTCAACATGATTATTTCCTTTTTTTCTCTGGTATTTAAAGCGGATACTCAACTTTGAAATCATCAATCCAATAACGCCAATCTTGCCTGGTCTCTTTAGTCTCAATTACAAAAATTGCCATACCATTAACAACTACGCCGGGCTGATATTTAGATAACTGATCAAATTTAACGGTATAGCGGTTAAACATCCCAGTCTCTTCCGACGGGAACCATTTTTGCATCTTAACTTTTTTACCGTTAAGTTTGCCGAAAACTTCTATTTTCAATTTAAATTGAATATCATTAAGCGTATAGAAGTTAAAGGATATTCTACCATCAGCTGGCGGAGTCAGTTCACATTGCCTGCTCAGGCCGGAATGAGTCGCAGCCGGGCGGATATGCCCGGATTTAAGACTGGGATCACCAGTGGCTTTCACCTGACCATTTGTCGTAATTTCTGCTGGTTTAAATTGCCCAAGTCCAAGTCCACGTCCCCAGTCATAGCACTGCCAATTATCTAAACCATTATATGAACCGTTTTTAAACGTAAAATCGTCATTAATTATAGTTTTGAAGCGTTGCTGCTTTTGCCTATGATAAACTCGTATCAGCTGTTTCTGCTTCGAGCCCTGTTTAACCAAAATTGTTACGATATTCGCACCATTTTTTAAGTTTTGGCTAAATTCAAAATGACCGTTGGTATTTTCAACCAACTTACCATTGATGCTTATAACTGCCTTAGAATCGGCCAATCCTTTTAGAGTTACTTTATTGGCTTCGGTTTTTGCACCATCAAACAGATCTGAGGTGATTAAAACCAACGGTTCCTGATTAATTGCAGTAATTTCATCAAATAGCTGCTGTTTAACAGTTATATATTTATTGCTGTCACTAACCCAGCCATCAAGAAACCCACGCGATATAATCAACTGTCCGACAAGCTCATCACTCCGTCGCCTGTCCGGGAAATTTTCACGAGCCCCATTAAGTTTTTTTCTTACAGCTTCAGAGCGTTTTGACAACTCTAATAAATATTCATAATCTTCTAGTCCTTCACGGAACTGTTCATAACGAATGCCGGTTAAAAATGCTGAATTAACGTTTTTTTCATCAGGATAAACAACATAAAATCCACCATTACCGCCATAACAAGTCAACGGGGTCGGCCGTGACCATTCCGCAATTACCCAATACCACATACTGTCGGCTCTAATTTTCCATGCCCACCAGAACATCAAACGAGCGAAGAGCGGTTCTTTATCCAGCTGCAATGCCGAATAGAGAGAATAAACTTCAAAGATTTCATTCGATTTTTTATCAACAAAACCTTTTGGGAAAACCATCTCAAAGGCAGCATCCGAAATGAACAGGTGGGTTTGAATGCCACGATATTCCTTGAATTCAGATGCTGATGAGGGCATTCCAAGCATTGACAGTTGAATATCCGGAACAGTTTCCACCAATGCCTTGCCAAGTCTACCAACCAGTCCTTTTAATTGTATTGCCGGTTCATCACAAAGCACATCAAAAAAGTGTGGACGATACCCTTTTTTATTAATATGTTCATTAACCTGTTTAGCAACATCTAAATAACCGGTTAAGAATTCAGGGCGTAAATTGGTATTCTCCAGGTATGTCGAACCGGGTCTTTTGGTTTTATCACCAGCTGGTGAAGTAATGTCACCGAAATATCTCTCCAATGGGTACCAGTAATGACCACCTAAAAAATATAAAAACGGAGTCCGGGCTCTAAACAGTACTTTTTGTTTGATTAATTCATCAATTCTTTTATCAAACTGAGTGAAATCAAGAATATACTTACCATTTTCTTTGGTTAATCCAGGGGTTGGAATGCTAGTATTCTGTGTAGATAACCGATCATTATTAAGCTGTTTAATCCATATAGACCTAACTTTTGCCATATCAACCGGCAACGTTTGATCATCCGGTTTTCTTTTCAAAGGATTTGTTGAAGTCTTATACTTGGGAAAACCTGCCGAGAAACGCAGATTCACCTTTTTTGATAAACTGAAATCATAAACTTTAATTTTTATCGGAATCTGCGTCAATTGCTTTTCAGCGGCCGCAATAAAAATGGTTGCACGATAATATCCGGTTTCAACCTCATAAGGAATCCTGAATTTTATCATAAAAGCTGATCTTTTACCATTTTTCAGATCGTATTCGTTAACATTATATATTTTATCAAAAGCCAACCGCTTTTTACCTCTTGCATCCAAAGCCGCAACCTTGCCCAGCAGGTGAACGGTGAAAATATCCTTTTTAATAATTGATTGATTAACACTGTTTTTCAAATCAGAAACAGTGATATTAATCTGCTCTAAACTTTTTTTAAGTTCAAAAAACAGTATAAAAACTTCAGTCTCTCCTTTACAGGCGTTAAGCGTTATGACCTGAGGTTCAGCATAAACAACTGATGTTTTATCATCAGCCCAAAGTTTTTTAGTCGTTACCTGATAATAAACAGAAAAATCTTTATTATCCGCAACTAAATATCGATCAAGTGATTTTTCAATAGCAACAAGCTGACATGCCAACAAAAACAAGGTTACAAAAAATATAAAATATGACTTTACGCCCATAACAGTTCCTTGAATGATTTTTTTATTAAAATAGTAACTTTTATTATACATTATTGGTTCAGGAAATACAAAAGGACACTGCGACGTTACCGTCACAACTTATATTACTCTTTAACAGTAATTAAAGCGGATTCCAAAAATGACTAGTATACCAAATATAAGTCCAGTTATCGCGAGGGTTGGTAGGAACTTCTCTGGTGCCTTTGCTGGCTGCATGACCATCACCAAAAATAAAATTAGCTCGATCACCATGACTATAGAAGACACTGTAGTTTACCGGCCAAGTCTGGTAATTACTCTGAGGAATATTGGTTTTAATATCACTAATCAGCATTGTACTTGAAGCTCTTTTAAAACGCGTCAATTTTCTCTCACCCCCATGATCACTTGGAACTGCACCAAAATAAAAAATGGCATTATACCCATAAGTATAGAGATAATTATTACTGGCGTCAGCAGCTCCTTCCGCCATCGAAACAGAGGGACAACTCAAAGGAGAACGAACCATTTTACTCCATTTAATACCAACAAAACCAATAGAAATATTAGGTTCACCGGCTTTCTGTTTAAGATTAGGCAGGTATGACATGTAATAACCATTAGTAGCGGTTGTTCCATACCAGTAAAATCTAACCGGCCCTCTGCTTTTGTACGGTGCAATATTATCACCATTATCGCCAGCATACATTATTATTACCGTGCCCAGTTGTTTGAGATTAGAAAGACAACTGATCGCCCGTGCCTTCTCCCGTGCCTGATTTAAAGCCGGTAACAACATACTGGCAAGAATTGCAATAATAGCTACAACAACCAATAATTCTATTAATGTGAAATTACATTTTGCGCTGGATTGGGTTTTCATAACTAATTCTCCTTGTGGTTGATTTTTGATTGAAGATTGACTTGCAAATTGCCCATTCATTAAACGACTCTCCTTTGGATTAAAAAGTTAATGCCTTAACAACACTGAAAAGGCTTTAATAACTCCATTATAACACAATCAGGATAAATTGTCAACCCCTGTATATGAATTTTCACAATAAAAAATGACTGTTCTCAAATAAAAATCAGTTATACCTTGTAAGACCTCAGTATAATTTTCAGTAGGACAGATGCTCCTGTAAGACACGTTCAAAGTCACGTGGCGCTGTCATAAGCAACTAAAGACAGCCTGAAAGAACTGTCATACTGGGCAAAGATGCATCCAAGCACAACGAGTAAAAATTAGAGTGAGGCATTACTTATACCTTGAATAAAATCTAAAAAATATTGATTTAACAGTTGATTTTATTAAAATGTATAGTATATACAAATATAAGATATTTTGTTATGACTCACCATCATAACTGAGCACAAAAAATATTTTAGCCAGCAGGATACATGGCGACGAGTGGTGTCATCAGTCCACCGTCTTCGGTCTTCGGCAATTTAAATGAGGGCTGAAGACCGATAACTGAAGACCTGAATTTTAACGGATCTAATAACAGGTGAAAAATGCAGATAACCAGAATTCAACAATTAGGTGTATTTACTCCATATCAAAGAATAAGAGAAGATATGCTGAACCTGATAAAAAAACAAGAGTGGCGGCATGGAGAAAAAATTCCGACAGAAATGGTCTTGGCGGCAAAATACGGAGTATCACGCATAACGATTCGCAAAGCTTTGAAACAACTTGAGGATGACAAGATAATTGTTGCTCGCCAAGGTTCCGGGCGTATTGTTGCCAAAATTCCTGCCGTCAGAAAAAAATCAAAATCCATTGGTATTATCTGTAATCAGTTCGGCAGCTCATACGGAGAAGTAGATGTGATTCATGCCCTTGCAGAAAAACAGGGCTATCAGGTACATTTGTATTTACTCCAGGAAATAACATCCAATGAATCATTAACCCAGCAACTGCAGCAAATGTCCAATGAAGATATATCCGGAATAATAATTCTTTGTCAGGAGATTCTCGGTAGTCAGATCATCGAATGGAACCGTTATGTGCCAATTGTGGCTGTTTATCATGATTTTTCCACGACCGGAATTCCATCATTCAACATTAATTGGCGTTGGATAGCCTACGAAGCAGCCTGTCTGATGTTCGAAACAGGTTTTGATCATCAGCTCGTCTTATTGAACGACAGATCATTCTTTAAGCCCATAGACAATATGATTCTTGATGGGTTTAATTATGCCCATCACTGTCATGGCAAAAGCTTAGATAACAATCAAATATTTTTTATGCCTTCAGAAAGGCAACAGAATTATCTGAAATCTCTTGATGAAGTTTACGCGCAAATTGCACAACACAGCAAATGCGCTGTTTTTTCATATTTTAACTGGCCCTTAATCCATCTTATCAACTACTGTCATAATAATCAGCTCTCAGTACCTGACAAGCTATCCTTGATTGGAGCTGTTGACACCGAAGCATTAAGCGCAGCACCGATTCCAATTACCGCTTTTAAAACCGACCGTAAAAGGCTGGTAACCAATGCTTTCATATCGCTAATGGAACAAATCAATAATAAACAGGCAGATAAAAACAGTGCTAAGACCATCAGCATCTACGGTGAATTAATAAAAAGATCAACTACACTTCAGGACTCATAAAAAAAATCATTCTGTTTCTGCCCGGTATGCTTTGTAAAAGTTGGTTAATTTTGTTAATTTTTCACCGGGTTTTTGTTCAAAATAGGTGCCGCCAATATAAAAACGGGTGAAGCCACCGGCAACCGCACCCCAACTGACGGCCTCCGCCAGATCAAGTTCACCACGCCCCCGGTTTGCAAGTTGACTGAGCAATGAATAAATTACGCCACCGGCAAAATTATCTCCACAACCGGTAGTATCACCATTAATTTCGGGGTGACGTTCCAACTCCCGGTCAGTTGCTTTGCATATCGGCAGTTCAGCCGGGGCAGTTGCTTTAAATAATGAGCCATTACTGAAAAAGGTAACCGGCTTACTGCCATGAGTAATCACCATGGCAGCCACGCCCCGGTCCATAAAAAATTCAATCGCCTGCGTGAGCGTAGAGCTGTTACTCAGCCGCATCGCCTCTTCATAATCGACCAGTAACAGGTCAAGCAGCCGATAGCTTTCATCACTTTCACCTAATGGCCAAGCTTGGTCAGGATTTGCTTTTTCATTGATAAAATCATATACTGTAGTAACAATATTCACCCGCCCAAGGTCTCGCCCCTTACGGA
The DNA here is from genome assembly GCA_021647315.1 of Victivallaceae bacterium. GTDB lineage: Bacteria > Verrucomicrobiota > Lentisphaeria > Victivallales > Victivallaceae > JAKIUY01. The sequence goes on along the minus strand of JAKIUY010000006.1, from coordinate 45,753 downwards.
GCAATGAAGTCAAATTCGTGTGCAGTTGCGGCACCAATGCTGTCGCACCGTAGATAATCACATCAGCATCAAAGAACTCTTCACCTAGACCTTCAGGCTGATAGTCACGGCTGACGCCAAGATTGTTGATAAAAGCCCGTTCACCTTTACCATTATTCAAGCTTGGATCAGAAAGTACAATGGTACTGGAGGTTGCGCCGGGTTTAAAATGATAATTATCAAGCTTAACTGGGAGCTTTTTCATTAATTCATAAAGTTTTTCACCGGCATCATCATCTCCGGCAACGCCATAAAAATTACATTCAACCGGCTGATCAGCTAACAGTTGTGCCGCACCGGCCAGCGCAACAATCGCCGGCCCGCCAAGGTTAAAGACATCCGGTGATTTATATTCAGTGATATCATTAATAATATCATCAATTTTCTCATCGGCAAAGCGTTCTAAGTCATCAGTGAAAATCAATTTACCGGGCGTAATGCCCCCATCGCCATTCTTGACAGAAAGGTATTTTTTCACGTTAGTTTTACTAACGTCAATACCGGCATAAAGGTAGTCTGCCAGGCAACAGCCGGCACAGGAAACCGTAAGTTCTTTTTCCATTAGTTATATTCTTTATTATTAATCAAAATCCACAACTAAAGCGAGAAACGCCTCTGGGTCAAAAAGTAAGTTTAATATAGTCCAAGGCGACATCGTCGCCGTTTCCGTGGTTATCTATTTGATTACTGAAAACACTATAAACTATAATTTCACCCGATTTATCTTTAATACAATTGAATCTTTTCCCTGAAAAAGGATCTATCAATACCTCTTCAGGTACCAGTCCTGCTTTTAAAATATCTGCTAATGGTGTAGTTGTTTTATGGCCAAGAGCTTTTCTTGCGATACGAATAAAAATCAAACGGTTAACTGTTGAATATAGTGTATGGCTAAATTTTATTTGAGTTGTCTGTAGATTGAGCAATGAGGCAAGGAAAGTATTTGCAATTCCAGTAGCTAGACCATTCCATGTTTCAACAGCTTCTGGCAAGGTTATGTTCTTTTTGACTATAGTCGTTACAAGATTCTTTAAAACATTGAAATAATCATCGAGTGTTTTATTGTAAATAGTGGCAGCTTTAGCTTGTTGTATTTTATCTAAATTTTGGTATTTTTTCATATCATAAGTATCAAATGTTCGAATCATGAAATCGAATTCTTTAATGATCGCGGTACAAGATTTTTCCCGCCATAAAGTAACAGACAACAATTTCCCCGATCTGATTTTTTCTATCTGAACTGGATCTGCTCCTTTTTTCTCAAAAAGGGTAACAATTTTCTCACGCGTTATGGCTGTACCTTTTTCTGCTTCTTTCATTGAACGTTTTATCGTGTTAAGCCACATTGTTCGTTCATTTTTCAGGATATCGGTAAAAGTTGGATATATCGGATAAACTTGTGCGTAAAGCTTCAATGCCTGCAAGGCTTCGTCATGCGATAAATTATCCACTGCATAAGTAGCGATTTTGAGTTTTGTTATCTCAAGCTCAGAAAACATTCTCAAAAAATCAAGCAGTCCGCCTTGGCTGTAATAGTTAAATAATATTCTGTTTGATTTTGCATATAATTCAACAATGGACAAATAATTTTTCTCATTCAACGGGACAAATAATCTAGGGAAAAATATTATTTTTGTAAACTCTCCATACTCTTCTTCTGTGAAAAAACAATCATCCAGAGTTCTAGTTTTAGGATTATAAAACTCAAAATAATCGGCAGTCGTAGCTTTTTCTATCAGTCGAAAGAGCGGAGCATCCATTTTTAATATTCGGCAAGTTGATTTAGAAAACGTTACAGTCCCCTTGCTTAAAAGTTGCGTCATGTCATCATTAAACTGCTTTTGATCGGAGTCGCTAATGCTGGATGTTATTGTTCTTTTTTTGGCAATTGCCAGTTTTATTATGCTTGCCCCATCAGACTTTTTGGATAAAGCTGGCAATTTTTGGCAGTAGATTGCAAGAACCATAAATAATGACATTTGATAAAATCTTTTTCCTAAAATAATTAACATCTAAACTTTTCCTATTTTTGAGTATGAATAAGATATCTTTTAAGCTACTGTTAAAAATCCACTTTGCAATCTCATATTGCTAAAAAAGAAAGACGATTTAAGCAAGGGCGAGAGCTTATATTCTCCGCCCGATACTGGGTTGGGTTATTTAATTCAATACTGCCAGAGGATCGGCAGCGATATTGCAGAAACCTAAGTGGAGGTGGCGCCGCCAGCCCTCGGCATAATTAAACTTACCGGACATCTGCCCAATTGCCTGACACTGTTCAGCCATCGTGGTCAAATATGAATCCATCCCCTGACTAACATCAAGCCACTCTTTCTGGCTTTTATGACAACTGAGCATTTGAGCCTTTTTGTCCATCACAGCTGTTACGTCAATATAAACATCAGCCGTAACCGGTTCGCATAGCGGGGTCTGCAAGCCATAAGGCAGACAGTGATAAAGGGTAACCGGTTTTGCGATCGTAGCGGTTGCCGGAATTGTAGGGAAGTTTTTCATGCCACGGGTAAATGCCGCAGAGACTGCCAGTCGGCAGGTATTTGAATGATCCTCCATATATTCAACCGGCGAATGAGTCAGAATAATATCCGGTTCAACTTCCCGCATAATCGCACCAAGTTTGAACAGCAGATCACGTTCATAAAACACCTCCAGATCATTGGCGATACTTTCATGATATACTGCACCAATTGAAGCGGCAGCTTCGATAGACTCATCTCGCCTGATACGAATAATTTCTGCTGCCGGCAGTGTATCAGAACCGCAGGAGCCGTTAGCCACATTCATATAGTGAATTTCATAACCGGCGGCTTTCAGACGCATTAAAGTACCGGACATCATAAACTCAATATCATCCGGATGGCAGCCAACAGCAAATGCTATTTTTTTCATATTTTCTCTTAAATCCTTCTATTAATGACTGGACGGTACTCGAAAAGCCTTTATTTTCGGCATTTCGAAAATCCTTTTGAGCAGCATCTAACTAGACCCTATTCGAAAAGGTTTTACGGTTCAGCTAAAACAACATGACAACTCAAGCATTTAAGCTTGACCTATGCGTTACTACTTGCGCTCGGAGATCGCAAACTACTAGTTTACACCCTTCTCATATATGCTCTAACTAGAGTACAGTCCCGGTTGTGTTTTTTTTCTCAAGCGAGACGCTCGAGCTACATCATCAATCTGCATTCATAATTCTAAAATTACTTAATGCATCTCAACATCACAGACCCCGAAACCACTACGTAAAAAGTTAAACTGAACATTGGGATGCTCAGCCAGCAGTGACATTGGCACTGCGGCATCTGCAAGTCCTTTGGAAATCATCAATGTCGTCAAACGCATACCGAATGGATTATCATGATGCCCTGGATGCCAGATAGATACTTTTTCAGCTTTCCAAGTTTCGCGTGGACCAACTGTAACGGCTTGACCAGGGACATTCTGTACCGTCCCACCACCGGAAGTTCTGGCATTCTGAATCAGGGTCATTGGGTGAAGTTCAACCACTCTGGTTCCCAGCTGACGATATTCTGCCGGGGTCGGGGGATTATCTCTGTATTTACCTTCGCGTTTAAGTGGATCATTAAAAGCCCAATGTTTGGTTTCACCCTGCCCACCCTGCATCAGCACGCAACGGAATTGATCATAACTGTCACTATAGGCACTGGCATCAACACCCGGGAAATGCATATTTGCCATCGGCATCCGCAACTCCGGTCGAATCTGGTTAAAACACAAGTCCATATCTGCCTTGGCAAACCCTAGCGGGAAATCAATCGCAACCTCTTTGCCATCAATAATCCATTCATCCATCCCCCAGAAATGACAATGCTCAAGTTTTAAATTCATCGCGTTAACCATCTGGGCAACTAACGGTAACTGTTCAGTCGGCCCAATTGGTCCGCAAATGCCGGCAGGACGCTCTTCAGTTGCCTGTTGCCAGGCAGTGATATACTCCAACGCTTCAGCACAATAGAGCTCCTGTACCGTATCATAGATATTGATTTTAAATCCATCACGGGCAAAACTCTGTAAATTATCAATATTAATCTTAGCTGCATCATCAAGAATTTCACGATCCAAAGTGGTATAATCCCACCATCCAGGGGCGACTTTACTAATTGCTCTCATAATCTTGTTCCTTGGTTATTATTGTATTAAAATACTTTTCCATCTTATAACTAATAATTATACACATTATTTTAATATTTTCAATATATATTGTATATTAAACGAGTTTTTCTATGATTTAATTTGCATTTTATTATACTTAAATGTATAATAACTAGATGAAAACAAATTTACATAATAGTATAATTGAGCAACTTTTATTGAATAATGCAATAACTAGAAAAGATTTGGTTAAACTGTTCAATATTAGGCCTGCATCGCTTTACAGTGCAATAGACGCATTAAAGTCCAGTGGTCTGTTGCATGAACCGGAACGGGTGGGCAAGCGGACAGGGCGCAAAGCTTCAAGCCTGAAATTCAACAGCAAACATGCCTATTTTATCGGCATAGATTTACGTCCCAGGAAAATTTTCGGTTCAATTATAGATCTTTCGGGTAATATTACAACAACTTTATACAGTGAATTTGATCCGACCGGCTCAAGCGAACAGCTGGTTGCCGCGCTATTGGCTTTTATTGATGAATTAATCATAAAAAGCAATTTAGACAGGGAAAAGCTTCAAGGTCTGGCGTTAGCGGATCCGGGATTAGTTGACCGTCACAATTTGGTTTCAGTTATTGCGGTGACGATTGATAACTGGCGCAATGTTCCAACCGGGCAAATTATTGCAAAGCATACCGGCATCAGTAATATTATCATTGAGTCAGGCGCTAATGCCGGAACATTTATGGAGTATTCTATGATAAAGCCCCATTTACCGGAAAGCCTATTTAATTTGGCAATTGGCGATGGTGTAGGTAGCGGATTGATAAAAAATGGTCAACTTTTTTTCGGCGCGACCAATAGTGGAATGGAAATCGGTCATCTGATCATTAATCCTGGTGGCACGCTTTGTCAGTGCGGTAACCGTGGCTGTCTGGAAACGGTAATTTCAACACCCACCATTGAAAAAAAGATCGAAACACTTATTGAACACCGCGTCAACTCAACGCTGACATCGGGCAATTTCTCCATAGAGAAGTTTATTGATGCAGTCAAATGCAATGATAAAGGCGCATTATCAATTGCCGCTGAATTATGTGCCAATATTGCCATCGCATTACAGGCTGTTGTTGCCCTGATTAATCCTGAAATTATTATTATCAGCGGCAAACTGACCGGACTGGGTGACATGATGCTGAACAATATCCGGCAATACCTCGAACTAAACTGTCAACCTGCAGCAATTTCACAGATAAAGATTAAACTCTCATCGCTTGATCAGTTCGCGACCTCGCAGGGGGCAGCCCTGCTGGCACGGGAAAAATATCTTTTAGGTGCAGTCAATAAATAAGGTGTGCATTTGCGAAGTTATACACCAGTGAATTCTTATAGATAGTTTTCAGTGCATGTTTAAGTTCATTTGCTCAGCTCTTTAATAGCTTTTAGATCGCAAAACGCTATTATTGCTAATTGACAGTATCTTGCTTCAAAATGGCAATAAGTTTTTCTGCTGTATCCCGTGCCAACGCTTCATCCGGTAATACCAAATCGGGTAAGCGACAGAACGGAATCATTTCAGCACTGATTGGCCCGGTGAAATTGATACTATTCAATGCAGCAATAACTTTTGTAAAGTCAATATCGCCCGAGATTAGGTCATCACCGAAACCATGGATACCACCACCGCAATCTTCACGGGAAAAATTCTTAAAGTGAACCGCTTTGATTCTAGAACCGAGCAGTTCAATCCAATGTTCAGGATAGCCGTTCAGTAACGCATTACCGATGTCAAAATAGGAGCCTATATATTCAGAATCAAACTGATCAATGAAAAGTTTCATCTCCATCGGCGATAATAGAAATTTATTCCAGACGTTTTCCAGACAAATGTTGACCTTAAGGCTTTCTGCCAATGGCAATAACTCTTTTAATGCTGAAGTCGCATTATCCCATACTGTTTCATAGGGAACTACCGGACGTGATTCATCCCAGGCAACATCTACCGCACCTGGTACAACCAAAATATGTTCAGCTCCAAGCCAAGCCGCAACATGCAGATATTTCTCAGTAAAGGCTATCGCTCTATTTCTTTCTTCCACATTATCCGTACCAAATGCACAACCCCAATAACTACCGGTGGCTAATGAACGCAGGCCAACACCCTGTGCTGCCGCAAAAGTGGCAATTGCTTCACATTCGTTCTGAGTAATATCTTCATCTAAACTGTCGCCGAAAGTAAACTCAATACCGTCAAGTCCCATAGCTTTTACCGCCAGAATAGCATCCTGCGGTGACAGTTCTCCGGCAAATCCACCTAAAACCCAATAATTCAATGCTGTGTAATATTTCATCCATCTGTTCCTATTTTATTTTGAATATTCAACTATTACTTTATTACTGTTATTATCAATTGATTTACGTTCGGCTTCAGCGATACAGATCCCATCAACCATTTCAACCGGAGTGATATATTTTTCAGCGATACCTCCAGCTTGAATTGCAACTAACAGGCTGTCAAGTTCCTGATGCCAACCGGTAGGGCCAGGATAAGCTGAAAGATCCGGCTTGACCACTCTACCATCTTCAAAATATTCATTCAACCCAGCCGCATTAAAAATAACTGTTGCCTGTTCACAGACTAACTGAAAACTCATTTCAAACGGCACATTTTCATTCGGCGACCAACCACCTTCGGCAACGACTGTTTTCCCATCATCAAAATCATAAAAGGTAAAAACGTGATCGACAGAACCTTGACCGCGGAAATCGCGACTGCCGGTGGAGGTTACCGCACGGGGGCGGCCAAAGAGATAGAGCACTTCATCAATATCGTGGAGATGTAGATCGAGCAATGCACCGCCGGAACGCGACTCGTCAGAAAACCAGTCTTCCCATGACTTACCAGCTAAAGTAGGCGAGACACGTTTGAAGAAGGCATTCACCAATTTACCATATTTCCCAGCAGTGAACTGTTCATAAACATAACGATATTCAGGCCAGGCACGAACACACATACCTACCGTGAAACATTTGTCACTTTTGCCAGCAGTTTCAACAATTTCCTTTGCCTCTTCACTGGTGCGCCCAATAGGTTTTTCAAGCATCAGGTGTTTGTCGGCTGCGAATGTCGCCATTGCATATTTATGATGCAGAAAAGTTGGCACGCAAATGTCGACCAGATCAACATTCAGATCCGCAATTAAATCCATGCCATCGCTATAAGTGGCAATTCCCTGTAAATCCAGCGGGATACTATTGTCCCCACCACCGATGTTAGCAAAGACAGAACTAATATCACCAGCTAATTTTGCCGGATTGATATCTGCAATTGCAACAACCTCTGCTTTGTCATTATTACGATAAATATCAAGGTGAGTTGTCCCCATAAAACCGAGCCCGATAATACCAACTTTTACTTTTTTGCTCATCAGAAATCCTTTGGTTTATTTTTAAACTTTTAGTCCCTATGTTTTACATAATATAAATAGCCTAATTAAACGTTGCACGAAAAGGAAACACTTTTCGAATATCGTCTATTTTATATAATACAATATAAATATGCCTTTTTGAATAGTTTAAAATGCAAATCAATGGACTTTTATGCAATTAATACTATATTTATTCATATTATGAAAAAAGTAATCAACATTATTCTCCATGATGAGATCCAGCAGATATTCGATAATTTCGCCTTTGTATCGGAAGTCATGGTTGTCTTTTATTCACTTGACCGGAAAATCCTTAAACGCGGTCTTAATCGCAGCAACTCTGACTACTGCCATTTAATTCAGGAAAAATTTTACGGTCGTGAACCATGCCTGACAATGGATAATGAAAAATGTCGTGAATGTCAGCATACCATGAATACGGTAAGCTATATCTGTCACGCTGGTATCGGTGAAGTGATTATACCAATCAGCATTGAAAAACAGTTGGTGGGCTATGCCATGATCGGCCAATACCGTTTGACAAAAGAGTTACCTGAAAAGGTAAAAAAGGATGCTCAGGAGAATGGTATGGAAACAGCAATAAGTAAGGCATTTTATAAACTACCCTATTTTTCAAAGGAAAAACTTAAAAATATTCTTGGGCTTTTTACGGTCTTGGTAGATTATATTATCGCTCGGGAAATTGTTACAGTAAGCGGCAAACGTCTGTTAAGTCGAGCAACCGCCTATATCGAAGATAATGTTACCCGTAATATAGCATTAGATGAAATAGCTGATCTGCTCGGCAAAAGTCGTTCAACCATCTCACACCTTTTCAAAAAATCACTTGGTATATCATTCAAACAATATGTTATTGAAGCAAAACTCAAACGGGCCGATGATATTTTCCGCGCCTCGCCATGGCTGACAATCGAAGCTGTCGCATTCCAATTAGGCTTTAATGATCAATTCTATTTCTCGCGTCTCTACAAAAAATATCGCGGCATCCCCCCAACCGCCTATCGAGATAATTTCAGAAAAAAACATACCCATTATGGGTAGTTTTCAGTTCGTTTATTTGGCTATTTAAGCCCAAAAGTAAAAAATAAAAGTTTAAATATCAACCTAAACAAGTATAACTATCACATAGTTTCCAATAAATATTTAAATTCCGCAGCGCTTTCCTGAAGCGTGGCAGTAAAACGATTTTTTGCTCCCAGGACAATCCGCCCGGAGAAATTACGACATCTTAAAATTGAAATCAACTCTTTAACTTCGGCATTGCCTTCAGCCAATCCTGTCGGGCTCCCAGCATGGGTCATATCTTCGAGATCCAACTGAACGATAAACGACCGCAACCCGTTACGATAGCTGGTCAAGAACGGCTTTTCGCCGGTCATTGCAAAGTTTACCGCACTGAAAGCCAGACAGGCAACGCGACCAGCACTTTTTGCTTTTTTCAATATCGTCTTGACATACTCTGAACTTTGTACAGTATTATAAAAAGCTATGTTCACTTTGCACGCCGCAGCTTGTTCACTATATTTTGCGACATCAGCATTAAATGGTATTACAAGATTCTGAATATTGTTTTCAACTGCCATTTCAAGCAATTTGCTAATATCTGCATCGAGACAACTACTGCGTAGCGAAACGACTTCACAGCCATTATCCCGCAGTTCTTTAACCGCCTGAGCAAGTTTTTCTTTACTGACATTCTGAATAGGTTGTCCCTGAATATAATCCAATTCGATTTGCGAAATACCACTCTCCTGCATATTTTCGATCATTTCTGGAACATAACGTCCAGCCAATAACGCTGAAGTAACTAAAGAAAAAGATTCGCATTCAAGTTCACTGGCGGAAATTGCCGCGCGTTGCGTTAGACAATCCTTGCAGTTCGGGTTATCACACAGTACAAATGCCGGGTCCTCCTCGCCAACAGCACAACATAGGTCAAGCATAGCTCTGCTGTCAATCAGCCGCACTTGGGCGTTGCCAATTCGACCCATTTTCATAATTTCAGCTTCTAACAGTAAACTGTCAAGATTGATAAAATCACGATGCGGCCCGGGATAATGTTTCCAGCGCTTGCACTGTTCGCCTTCAGAGGTTGAGAATGTTCTTTCACCGGACTCCTGCAAATAGGGCAGTTGCAACAGAGCTTCAACCGAGTGCATGGTCGTGTTACGATCCTGATCAACGCCCAATAGACAGATATAACCGCCGGCATCGGCAATCTTAAGATATGGTGTATTTTCACCGTGTACCGTGTCAGCCTGCCAATGATTCTGACAAAATTCTTTCGCCTGTCGACCAATTGCCGCAACTGTTCCAAACGGACAATCACTGACCTCAGCTTCGGGATGATTTTTAATCACCGCGGTAAGAATGCCCAGTTTACCGAAAACCGGCGCAACTAAAGTTCCATCCTTGCCAATCACCTCTAAAAATGCGTCAACGACCGCTTCGCCACCGCCATCAACCTGTCCCAGGCTTGGCAGAGAACTATGCAACAGCACAACATCTCCGGTTTTCAGTCCTAATTTTTTCAACCCATCTTTTATTGCTGATTTATTCATCTGTTATTTACCTTCAATTTATTCACTATTAAAAATGATTCTGTTACTAAATGATTCTGTTAAAAATCCTGAATCGTTAAGCATTAATCATAAACTACCGTTTCTGCTATTAAACGGCAGGGTAATTGCGTAATCCCAGCATAGCGTAATGGAAAAATAGAAATTTTCACCGTTTCACCTTTGATCGCATTCAGGTTTGCCGGTTCACAAACCGTGATAATCCCCGCATTAAACAGTTCATAAAAAACTCCATTCAATTCACGACTTTCATAAATATCAGAAATCACAATACGATAACCGTTCCTGATAATCCATTTCACCGCACTGGAATCGAGAAAAACCGTCCGTTCTTCAATATCACCAGAATCAAGAACACCGAGTGCATTAATAATTAATAGTTTATTACCACTGTTTTTGGAAGATCGTGCGGCTTCTAATTCAACCGCACTTACGCCGCTCGAACCACTGACGCGATCAAGATGGATAATATCAGCATCCTGACGATATAAATATTCTATGGGATAGTTACCGGCATCATTGCCGTCAGCACACTCTTTGATATGTCCGGGAAAATCAATGTAAGTTCCTGCCATTGAACTATGGGAAAAATTATAAACCATGCCAGTATAGGCAACATTGGCTGACTGTAGTGCAACTTCAGCAATTTTTGCTTCAGGCACATCAACAAACAGCGTATCACGCATATCGCGGGTTAAATCAATTATTTTTACATTCATAGATTCCAGTTTCTCCGAAACTGTTTTACACAGGCGAGACGCCTACCCCTACTTTGCTCGTGCCCGATTACATGCTTGCCAGTATGACAGATGCTCCTGCGCTGTCAAAAAGTAACGGAAACCGTTACTTACACAGGCGTGACGCCTATGCTATTTTTTAATTCAATATCTTCAGTTTATCATCATCTTTAACTATTATGCGTTCACCAGTTTTACGAGCTTCGCTTGCCTGGGTAATCGCAGCCTGTAATGCTGGAACTGCATTATCCAGGATTTCATGGGTAATCTTTTCACCCAATTCAACTGATGCTTCATGCGGATAACCCATTATTCCCACTTCGATTCGCGGATCCTGAACCGTTGTCACAATTTCCTGTTCCAACTCAGTAAATCTGGTGCACAGCTGAAACGCATCAGGATCATTACGCATCATCTCGGCTATCTCATCACTGTCCAGAGCGATTCCCGGCCTGACAACTTCCGGATGCCAATACATCATCAGTGAAGTCTCAGCTTTGGCACCATGATAGTCACGGTTATTGAACAATTCCAACCAAGTCGGCGAAAAATCCCATAGCGGCAACAGCATGAGCAGAATATCCTTAGTGCTATCATTCAGCCATTTCATAACGCGTAAAGATTCTTTGAGATGGAGCATACTTTCACTGCCACCGTGCCCTGGAAGAATGATAATATTTTCAAACCCCTGCATCGTCAATGATTCAACTATTTCACAAACCATTGTTGAAAATGTATTTGGGCGAACATTTATGGTACCTTCGAGCATTCCACCGGAAAAACAGTAGTTTAACGTGGGGGCAATAATACAACCGAGTTGTTCAGCCAATTTTTTACCCATAACTTCAGCATTGCGAATATCGGTATCTAGTGGCAGATGATAGCCATGCTGCTCAACCACACCATAAGGTAGAATTATCGTCTTATTTGTTTTCAGGTATTCCCGTATTTCTAATACGGTCATTTCGCCCATTTTTACAGTTTTCATATATTAACTCTCTCTTTACAGATAACGATTGTACACAAAGCAACATAAGCGTCCCGCTTTGGAGCTATTTTCTGCGACGAGACGCCTGCGTTCCCAGGACACGCCTTGCAGGCTTTTTGCAGGCGGGACGCCTGCGTTCCCAGGATGCTTGCGTTCTCAGGGTGTTCAAGACTCAGCAATATAAAATCATCAATCTGAATTTATTCCTTTGCCAGACGATGCGCTTCCATTATCAGTTCAAGATTACGATAGCCATCACCAACGGAACCTGGTTTGCCCTGCCTGATTGCCTCAGCATGTTCTATAATAACGCCTTGATAGATGTTGTCTGGATTTGCAATTGATATATGCTCAACACTTTTACCATTATCAATATCTAAACGTATTTTTATCGGTTCATCATCATAACCGGAGAGCTGGAACATTGTCCCGTAACTCCGGCAAATAGCTTTGCTGCCATAAATTTCATAACCTAAATTTGACAGTGTTCCGACCAAACCGCCACGCGGTTCAGCGAAAGAAACCAATATAGTTCCAGTTAAACCATTTTCCAAGGTGAATTTGATCTGAGCACCATTTTCTACCTTGATATCCAGTTTTGGCGCCTGATAACTGCAACTCATCGAAGTGATTTTGCTGTTCCCGAGAAATTCCGCCATATAAAAACAGTGACTGGCGACATCGCCTATTGGTCCACCCAATTCTGACGGTTGCGAACAGCGCCATGATGCAGCCTCTTCAGGCGTGCTGCCATAGAGAAATTCCATGTGCAAGACCATGTCATTAACTTCACCCAATGAACCATCGATGATCAGTTCGCGGGCTTTAATATTATAGGCATTACAGACCATCATGTGATCGACTGATACACAAACACCCTGTTCCTGAGCCAGTTTTTTCACTACTGCAGCATCTTCGAGTGTCGTTGCCAGCGGTTTTTCAATCAAACAATGTTTACCGGCAGCAATTGCCTGTTTGGCTATTGCGGCATGACTGCTGTTGTTAGTTGCAATAAACACTGCCTGAACTGATTGATCTGCAAGCACCGCTTCAAGTGAATCATACCACTTCAAGCCAAGCGCTTCTGCCGCTTCGCGCCGTGCCGGATTAATATCCGTGGCACCAATCAACTTAATACCGTCAAGTGGCGTGAAACGTTCAACATCAAGCGCGAAACCTTCTTTGGCAATGCGGTTTTCCGCAATGCCACCGAAGCCGACCAATACATAATTAATCTGTTGCATACGCTTATTTCCTAACCTTTTCAGCCGCATTACGAATACCGGCAATCATCATTTCGACATCTTCATCGGTAAGTTTCGGGTGCATCGGCAGATTCAATTCACGTTTATAAAAAAATGCATTAGCATTCGGGCATTGATCTGGATCATAACCCATTTTTTTCAATCCAGTAAAATGATAGGTCGGCTGATAATGCAGAATGCCCTGAATACCCTCTTCCTCATAAAGCACTTTCATAAATTCATCCCTAGTCGCACCGAGTTCCGCCTCTTCAACACAGACCGTGTAAAGATGGAAAACATGTTTGCAGTCTGCCGATTCAAATACTGGAGTAATACCTTTTATACCCTGCAATCCGGCAGTAAGTTTGTGCCCGATGGCACGCCGTTTATCAGTCAGCATATCAGCTTTATCCACCTGACAGCAACCAACTGCAGCCTGAATTTCATTCATCCGGTAGTTATTACCCCAATGTCCATTCCAGTCATCAACATCAAAATGTGACGGTAGCCAGTATTCCAAATCACTAGCTTTATTACACTCAATTCCACCAAACTTCCAGCTTTTATCTTCAGGTTTCCACTGCGTAAGATTCATACAGCGCAACGCTTCCATGCCCTTGCCGAACTCATCATTATTAGTCGTCATCATGCCGCCTTCGCCACAAGTTGTCATATTCTTCAGTGAATGAAAAGAGAAGACCCCGATATCACCGATTGAACCGGCTTTGCGCCCTTTGTATTCAGCATTGTGTGCATGTGCACAATCTTCCAGTACAAACAGGTTATGCTTTTTCGCAATCTCCATAATCGGATCCATGTCAACCATTAAGCCACCGTAATGAACCACATAAATAGCTTTGGTTTTTTCAGTAACCAGTTTTGCGACGCATTCCGGATCGATATTATAGGTATCAGGATCTATGTCAGCATAAACCGGAATCGCGCCCTCTTTAAGAATAACCAGAGAAGTCGCAATAAAGGTATTTGGCGTCACAATTACTTCGTCGCCTTTCTTAATATCAAACAACTGGGTTGCGACATGCATGCCAGTGGTACAATTGGAAACCGCAAATGCATGCTTCACCCCGCAAAGCTCAGCAAATTTTTCCTGAAACTCCGCAGTTTTAGGTCCCATAGTCAACGTATCCTGTTTCATCGCCGCCAACACCGCCTGCTCTTCAGCTTCATCATAGATCGTTCCCATAAACGAATAGGGAACTTTCAATTTAACGCCATCATCTGTAGCATAAGAACTGGTAATGCCACCATCTGTTTCGCCACCGGTAATGTGTTTTGCCTGTTCGCCTGCTGTAATATTTGCTTGATCTTTCATAATTGACTCCATTTTTTACATTTTAGCTGTGGACTCCGACAACAAATACTCCTGTTGACTTTTTACTTAACGGTCTAATGCACTATCAATAAATATTTTTTGTTTTATAATAATGATATTATAGTCTATTTATTTCTCCTTTGCAAGACATAATAATCTTATTATAAACTTTTTTAGTTATTTTTATTGACTTTATAAAACAAAAGTGTATTATATATAATTACGAATTATTCAGATATGAGATATAGCTATGAAAAAAAATGAATTACAACAGAAAATTATTCACTGGTTATTTGCCGGCACAACAACCCGCAGCGAACTTATCGAACAATGGCAGATCCGCCCCGGAACTTTATTGAAAGCAGTTGATGCTTTAAAAATCGACGGATTGATTATGGAACCGAACCGTAAAGGCAAGAAAACCGGGCGCCGAGCTTCTGAGCTGGTATTGAACAGTGAATATGGCTGTTTTATCGGGATTGATCTGCATATTCATTATACTGCCGGGGTTATTATGGATTTGACTGGGAATCTTCTGGCTGAAGCGTTTATCCGTTCTGAAACAGAGAAAAATGCCAACATTGCCCGCAGTGAAATAGCTGAATGCATTGAAAATTTAAAGCGGCAACTGGGAACAGACCATCCACCTATTCTCGGTTTGGGTTTTGCTGATCCTGGTTTGGTGGATCAGGGTAGTGGCATATCTTTAGTTGCAGTAAACCTACCAGGCTGGCATGATTTTGATATTACCGCATGGTTGAATAATAATTTTGGCATTGAACATCTGAATGTCACTACGTCAGCAGCCGCCAGAATATTTATCGAAGCCAATGCGCTGGGCCAAACTGCACCGCAAAGCATTTTTCATATGGAGCTCGGCACCGGAATCGGCGGCAGTTTTATCAAATCTGGAGCAGTTTTTTATGGCGACAGCGGTTGCGGCATGGAAATTGGTCATGTGATTGTTGAGCCCGATGGACCGTTATGTCAATGCGGCAACAAAGGCTGTCTTGAAGCTGTCGCCGGCGAAGCCGGCATCAGACGTCAGGTGAATGCCATGCTTTCCAGGGAGGTCATCACGTCGCTGACCAAAAATATCTCTATTCAGTCATTTATCGACTGTGTCAACAGTGGCGATAAGGTTGCCACAACCATGGCCTTTAAAATTGCCGACAAAATCGGTCTAGCGTTAGTCAATGTCGTAGCGTTACTGAATCCAGCGCTAATAATTTTAAGCGGAGAGTTGACCGGCATGGGCAGTTATCTGACCAATTCCATCGAACAGACCCTGAAAATGAATTGTCATCCCCGGGCTCTGAAAAAACTGGAAATTAAAATTTCCGAACTGGACAGCTATGCCACCGCCAAAGGCGTAGCCATGATAAACCGCAATTCATTACTTATTAGAAAACAATGCTAATTGATTTTGCGGAATTCAACTGTACCGACTTTGGCAATGTTGATGCTGTCGGTATACGAAAGCAGGCCCGTTTTTTGGTTAATCCTGAAGACACTGACATGACCGGCACGTTTGTCGGTAACAATAATATAACTGCCTGTAGGATCAATTTTGATCGCCTGCGGAACATCACCCCGAGTAGATTCACTGCTGAGCATAGTCAATTTACCACTCTTAGCATCAACCGAGAAGATGGCAATACTGTTATGCCCGCGATTGGAAACATAGAGAAAGCGCCCGTCAGGGGTAATACAGATACCTGCATTTGCATTCTTACCTGAAAAATCTTTTGGCAACGTAGTGATAGTCTGAAATTGTTTCAACTTTCCCCGCTTAGCATCATACTTGAAAGCTGTTACTTCCGAGGTCAGTTCAAGATTAACATAGGCAAATTTACTCGAAGGATGAAAAACAAAATGGCGTGGGCCACCGCCAGCTTTAACCTTGACGAATGGTGGTTTGTTCGGTGTGAGTTTTCCCGACGTTGAATTAAACTTATAGATCACCATCTTATCAAGCCCAAGGTCAGCGACAAAAACATAACGCCCCGCCGGGTCAAGAATAATTGAATGAGGATGCGGAACGTCTTGCCGCTGTGGATGGATACTGGAACCAGTGTGTTGCTGCACCGATGAAACAGCTTTCAGCGACCCGTCTCTGGCAATCGGCAACACAACACAATTTCCACCCCGATAATGAACAACCAATAAATTACGCCGTTTGGGATCAATTAAAAGATAACAGGGGCCAATACCATGACTTGCCTGCGAGTTCAGCAGTGTAAGTTTTCCGCTGTCCTGATCAATCTTAAAAGCACAAATTGACCCGCCACGTGCCCGTCTAGCCCCTGCCGGTTTGCCGGAAGTATAAAGGAAAGTTCCTGACGGATCAATAGCAAGAATCCCTGTACGCATTGCCTTGGCTACCAATTTGGGTTTGGTCAGTTTCCCGATTTCCATATCCAGAGTACTGCTGAATATACCGGCCTGACTCCCCATAGAGCCCGTGCCGAAATAGAGTTGATATTTTTTCGCTGTAATTGTTTTTTTTGTGGCTGAGTAAGCTGTCAGTGTCAGAGTAGAAATCAGTAATAATGTCATTAAGGTAAAAAATTTGCTGTTCATTGAATATTCCTCATTTTAATTTAACATTGTAGCAGATGAATAAAATAATTCTCTTCCTGACCAGGAGGTCAATCCCACTTTAACAGGCACGCACTGCCTGCAACCTATTTAAAATCAATTGTTACTCTAACAGACATCAAATTTTTTAGCTTCCTGCCATAACGCTTCGAGGCGTTCAATGCCAGCGGAACTTAGTTGTTTATGGTCATAATCAAACTGTCCCTCGATATAACGGAAACGCCGGATAAACTTTCTAATGGTATTACGCAACAGATCTTCAGCTGGCTGACGTTCTCTGAAGCGGGCAAGATTAACCACAGCAAATAACAGATCCCCAATTTCACGATCAGTTTCAACATCATCGCCATTGGCTATCGCCTGTTTAACCTCTTCCAGTTCTTCATGGATCTTGACAATTATTTCATTTTGGTCACGCCAGTCAAAACCCTGTTTAGCCGCTTTACGTTGGATTTTGCGTGCCGCCAGCAACGCAGAGACATTGCGGGGACCGTTAGGCAGAATAGATTTTTCGACATGACTGTTTTCACTCTTTTTTACGGCATCCCACAACACTTTAACTTCGTCCGGGTTAGCAGCCTGTGCATCACCGAAAACATGTGGATGGCGTCTAACCAGCTTATTGCTCAAATTTTCCATCACGTCAACAAAGTTGAATTTATCATTTTCAGCAGCAATAACCGACTGCATGACCACGTTGAGCATCACATCACCGATTTCACCCAGCATCCCTTCATAGTTACCATCATCGATATCATCAAGCAGTTCAGCACACTCTTCAACTAGACACTCCTTCAGTGATTCATGGGTCTGTTCTTGATCCCAGGGACAACCGTCCGGTGCTCTGAGGCGTTCAATAGTCTCAACCATTCTAATCGTGGCCGCAGCAACTTTTTCTCTATTGCAATTCATTTAAACTCCTGATAAATAGTGAACATAACCGGCGTTTTAGTTCAGACACTAGGTATAAACAATCGTAATACCGTCCGTGCCGGGCAGGTTCAAATCTTCGCCCCAGTCATAGTCTTTGATGTCGGAACATTGCAGAACAAAATCTCTAACCGCACTTTTAAGGGCGCCATCACCGCGTCCATGGATAATCATAATACTGCGTGAGTGTTCAACAAAACATCGCTCTTCCAGCATAACGAGTGCCTCTTCAACCACACAACCATGCAAATCAATTGTAATATCAAAATTGAACATTCCATAAACCGAGGTTATGTTATACCCATTCGAGTAAGGTTTATACCATTGTGTGATCTGAAAGCTATTAAAAAGCTGCGCAGTTAATCTTGATTACGCACAGAAAACTAGCTAAAAGAATGCACTTGTGTATTAATTTATATTTTATAAAAATAAGGAATTCTGCAATGAACAAGTTATTGATATTAATCAGCGGTGCTCTGATAATTGTTTCGCTGACCAGCTGCAAAAGTTTTCGCACCTACTTTAACCCAGCACCCAAGAAAAAGAATCCAGAGGCTGAGTTAATAGAGGCTGAGTTAATAGAGGCAGAGCGAGAAGCCAAGCTTACGCCACATCAAAAACGCCAACGCCAGTTAAAAAATACCGTATTCGGTTTGAAACCTGATAAAGGAGCGACAAAAAGCAACCTCAATTCATCTCTCAACAGTTATGAACAGCAATACCTCAATGAATACTACAAAGAACAGGACAGTAAGAAAAAGCGCAATATTTTCAAATTATTTTAACTACATTACCCGTTCAATAAGGATTTCAGGATCAATTTCTTCACGCAGAATACGTTCGAGCCCGTCCTTTATGGTCATAGTTGCATGCGGACAAGTACCACATGCTCCCTGAAGTCTGAGTCTCACAGTCTTACCTTCAATCTCAACAATTTCCATATCACCACCATCCGCCTGCAGGTGAACTCGCAGCGACTCAAGTTTTTCTCTAATTTTATTTTCCATTATTCGTACTCCTTTTCCGCATATTGCGAAGGGTTAATGCCCGTAATGGGCAGATTTTTTCCATCATTTTAAAAGACATTCGCCGCTCGGAGATCGGCTCCCACATTATATTATTCGCCGCACCCACATTTTTCCCGGTGCGAAGCATCACAATTTGCAGGCTTTATAACCTTAGTAATTCATCAATAAAATTACATCCTGCAAATTTACCAGACAAACTCAAGTCCACTGAAACGTTTACCGAATTCATCAAGCACCTGCTGTTCTTCTTCAATACCGCCACGGGCAACAAATGTAGCACCGAACCGGACAAAGTTACCGGCATCATCCCACGGCACAGAACTGATCAGTTTTTCTTTAATCAGCCATTGACTGAAATCTTCACCGGAATTGAATGTTTCGCCGCCTTTTATCCCTTTCGGTGCTTTCACATAGAGGTAAAAAGAACCTTCCGGAACTTTTGCCGGGAAACCGATTTTATGCAACGAAGCGGCCATACTTTTCAGCCGACGTTCATATTTATCACAAATCTTCGGGGTAATTTCAGCCTGATTTGCCAAAGCAACGGCTGCGGCTTTCTGAATTGCCGCGAACTGTCCGCTGTCAGCATTATCCTTAACGCTGGCAAACGCCTTCACCGCAAGTTCATTACCACATACCCAGCTCAACCGCCAGCCGGTCATATTGAATCCCTTAGACATACTGTGCAGTTCAACCGCAACATCCATACCACCCGGTAATGAAAGAATACTGAGCGGATCACCTTTGAAATTGAGTGGCGCATAAGCGGCATCAGAAACAATCAGAATATCATTGGCTTTGGCAAAACTGATCGCTTTAGCAAAAAATGCTCTATCTGCTGAAGCACCGGTCGGATTATTGGGATAATTAAGATAAAGCAGTTTGGCCCGTTTACACTGATCGGCAGTCAGGCTATCCAAATCCGGTTTAAACCCATTTTCTTCAAGCAGTGGCAGATTGACTACTTCACCTTCAAAATATTTGGTCCAAGTTCCCATAACCGGGTAGCCTGGAATCGTCATAATAGTAATATCGCCGGGGTTAATAAAAACTGCCGGCAACATCGCCAGGGCGGATTTACTACCGACCGCATGAACAACCTCAGTCACAGGATTAAGTTTCACTCCATAAAGTTCATCCATGTAAGTTGCGGCGGCCTGTTTAAACTCATCAATTCCGTTATCAGCATAAGTACGGTTATTCCAATCAGCCGCTTCACGGATTAAAGTTTCGATTACTTTCGGGAAAGCCATATCATCCGGTTCCCCTACCCCCATATCAATCAGTTCGATATCCGGGTTGGCTTCCATTGCGGCCCGTTTTGCCCGTTTAATTTTTTCAAATTTATAAACTGCCGTATCTTTGCCAAATTTATCACCACCGATGCGTTCAGCAAAGTTTGTCTGTAAAAAGCTTTCCATAATATTAAAATTCCTCGTTATTTTTGTGCGAACCACTAACCCGTTTTGGGGTAGTTTATGCAAATTATAAACATAACCGGCTTTGCCGGAACTTTTCAGACAGGATAACAGGATGGACAAGATTTTTTTATCCTGTCTAATCCTGTTATCCTGTCAAAAATATAATTTCTATTAGATAAAAAAATATCATGTAATATAGCATGCACCGAGTCGTTTTCACAACCGACAAAAATGAAAAAGACGAATTCATCAATCAAATGAATCCGCCTTATTTCACAGTACATAGAAAAATTATTCCGTACCGAAACTTATTTTGCATCTGCAAGCAAAGCATCAAGCTTAGCCCGCTCGTTCTCGGTCGTAGTGTTATCTCTCAGATCTACACCGTTGAAAGTATCAGAAGTATCTTTTATCGCTTCTCTTGCCCTGACCAACTGCTCTTTTTTCTCCGCTTTCAACCTATCTGAACGTTGAATTTCAGCCATAATAGTTTTTACTGTCTCCTTGTCAAGTGAAGTAACACCGACAGTATTCAGCAGACGATAGTATGAAAGGTAGTAATTGCTCAATGCTAAAAGGCGATCAATTTCGGTTTCAGCAGTTTCGAGTTCAAGCCGATTGATTTCAAGTTTTGACAGGGCACCACCAGCTTGATAGTTACCCAACGCAACTTTCAAATGATCAGCATAAGCCTGGTAAACTTTATTATCAAGTTCATAACGTTCCCGAACATCATCAATATTGGCCTGAGCAATCCGCACCTGCGACATGACCCCGATTGAGAGTGCCAAAGTACGCATCGCCAGCTCATCAGCTTCGGTTTCAATTGCATAATATTTGGCAACCTGTTCAGGAAGTTTAAGCAGGTTATAAGCAGCTCTTATCCCTATTTCCCACCAACTCTGGTGGTAGAGAAATTTATTGGAAGAATTGTTAAAATCAGCAAAGATCCGAACGTTGGGGAACATCATCAGAATAGTTTTACGTGCTTCAGTCACTGTGATACTGACTTGAATATCAAGCTGATAAAGCTCAGGACGTTCAACCAGAGCGATTTTTTCCAAAGTATCAATACTCGGCAAATCAACCACGGTAATCTCTTTCAAAGCACTAGTATCGACCCGAATATCATTAATCGGCAGATAGCCCATCAAAGCCCGAAGTTCGATGCAGGCATTATTATAACTGCGCCGATAAGTCATCAAGCGTTTTTCAAGTCTGATGAAACGTTTACGTTCATCCAGCAGACGCATTGCGGAGACACGTTTCGACTTCATCAACTCTGTAATAACTTTCTGAATATTATGACATTTCTTAATCAGTGCTTCAGTGGTCTCAATCGCATCCTGCGCTGCTGCTACTTTAAGATAAGTTTTAACCACATCAAGTTTCAGATTTTGCGCCGCGCGTCTGGTCTGTTGCCTGGTAAGAATCATCCGGTCATGTGCTTGCGATGAATTAAAGTATGCCAAACCAAAGTCAAGCGTACTAAGTGCCATCTCAAGTTTAAAAGCAACTTCATCTTTTTCAGAACTTTTACTCGGCGCAAAAGTTTGAGCACCGGTTTTAATATTTTCACTGCTTGAACCCGGTTCATTATTACGATGGGTTGCATCCATGCTTACATTAAGTTCAGGCAGCATACCGAGCATTGCGGCAGTTTTGCGTTCACGATTAACCGCTTCACGTAATTCAAATACTTTCAAATCAAGATTCTGCTCAAGTGCCAGCCTAATACATTCCGGCAACGTAAATATTTTGCCCGCAGGAATTACTTTTTTGTTAATCTCTTCGTAATGTTTCTTGGCTTTTTTAACGCGCTCGTCACGGAATTCTTCTTCACTGCTATAGCAGCCAAACAACATCACAACGACACTTACGAGCAGCACACCCTGGATTTTCTTAAACATGAATACCTCAAACTTTTATGATTAAAAACCTGTATGATTTAAACTTATTTTCACTATGCCTCTTTTCTATACAAGACTATCTGTTAAAATTAACACCTGAAAAGCAAAATTTCAACCCTGCAAGAAAAAAAATCCTTTATCAGACGAATAAAATTGAGATTTCCAGTGCAGTGCACTATATATTCGCTTGCGTAACAAAGTAAATTAACGTTGAAACCTTGGCGGCATCAGATAGAGACCTGTACTCATCGCCCACGCCTGTTTGTATGGCATCTTTTTCAATTCATGCCCTTTGCCCCATGTATCGGAATAAAAAATGGTTTCAGTAGCTTTATTAAAGCCGACAATCAGTCGCAGATGTCCACCGTTCGACTGCTTTTTGCCCTGTTCAGGAAAAATTCCGAGTTGCACACTCCACAGTACTGGAATACCAAGCGTAATATATTTTTCAATATCACGGAAAAAACGTTTGCTATCAGAACGGTAATATTTCATGCGCACATCCGCATAAATGTCTGGATTTACAACATGAAGAAACTTCAACGGGTCATAATATCTTTGCTTCTCGTAACTCGCGGTAAACTTGTCTATTTTAAGCCGTTTATTCCCGGCTTTGCGTGCCAGTTTATTATACCGTTTTATCAGTGTGGTAAAACTTGAATATTCGCTTATCGCCTGATTTTGATAGAGCAGTTTGAATTTAACCCCCAGTTTATGATCAGCCTCTTTCAGCGCATTAACCATTTCCTTGAGACTAGTGCCGTATGCCGCCGAAGCACTGACCAGTTCAGCAAGCATATGCTGATCAATATCCGAACCGTAATACTTCATAACCCGTTCCAGAACTGCGACCACACAGTACCCTTTAGCACCTTGGTCAACCATCGGCAATTCAAGATATTTACCGCCATCCTTATCATGTTGAACCCGTTCCGGCAATAATTTCTTACTGACTGAAGCTTTTGCTGACTGCATTTTACCATTTGGAGAATAAAGATAAAGCGAAATAAACTCCGGACGTTCTGTTCTATTAAATTTACTTAAACTCCATCGCAATTTAGCCACAGCAAATTTAGTTTCCCAGATTGAATGAAAAATTTTGCTGCCTGCGAGACGTTTGCGAAGTTTCTCCGGGGTTCGGTCATAATCCAAAAGCTGATTTAGGTAGGTTCTCACTGTCATAAGTTTATGCTCAAAAACTTTTACCGTCACGTCACCGGCATCCCCGCGATTATAGAGGGAGATTTCAAGCCGTTGCAACCTCTTATCGCTAAACCGCGCGACAATTTCGATTATCCGCGATTTTCCGAGCATAAGCTTGCCGCCTTTGACCGCAGAATAGTAGAGTGAATTTTTTTTTGCACTGTTCCATTTGAACTTCGTCCAGCCACATTTTGCGACAAAAGTCTTCGGCGAGTTTTGCCATAATTTATTCTGTTCAGCAAGTAGTTGATCTAATTTAAAATCAGCAGCATTAATCAGCAATACCGGCAATGACAGCATCAATATCAATAATATTTTAACGCTTGCGAACCGAAACCTCATTTACCTACACCGAACAGTGCTGATGAGTAAAAACCGGGGTCAAACGGCTGCAGGTCATCAGGTTGTTCGCCAAGCCCGACAAAAAAGACCGGCAAGGAAAATTCCTGTTGCAATGCTACCGCCATTCCGCCTTTACCAGTACCGTCAAGCTTGGTCAATATCAGCCCGGTTATATCTGCAAAACGTGAAAATTCCCGCGCCTGATTGACCGCATTGGAACCCAGACTGGCATCCACCGTCAGCCACACTTCATGCGGAGCTCCAGGACATGCCTTGACAATTGAACGCCGCATTTTCGCCAGCTCCTCCATCAACCCCTTGTTATTATGCTGACGTCCAGCAGTATCAAGCAGTAGTACATCCATATTTCTGGCAATGGCTGCCTTAGTGGCATCAAAAGCGACTGAAGCCGGATCTGCACCATGCAGAGCAGAAATCATCGACGAGCCAGTGCGTTCACTCCATAAGGTTAACTGTTCAACCGCGGCTGCCCGAAACGTATCACATGCGGCAAGCATAACTTTTCTATTATCACCGACCCAGCGTGCGGCAAGTTTCCCCGCCGTTGTCGTCTTACCACTACCGTTAACTCCGATCATCATTATAATTGTCGGTGCGCCAGACTGATAATTTACCGGGCGGATATTGCGTTGTAAAATAGTGCAGACATCTTCTGCGGCAACTTTGAAAATATCATCTGAAGTCTCAATCATACCGCGCGAATAGCGATCACGAATATCATCAACGATATTTAAAGCAGCTTTGACGCCGAAATCAGCTGAAATCAGCATTGCCTCAAGATCTTCAAACGTTTCATCATCCCATACCGCAGTTCCGGAAAACACCGAAGCAAGAGAACGCGACATCGAAGTTGTCGTCTTCTGTAAACCTCGTTTAAATACTGAAAAAATTGTCTTCATAATAAATATTCCTAATCAGATGGCACCTGAAGGCAGATGCCGCTTAAAACTCCGCTCCTACATCGCTACCTGTCTGCCACAGGCAGGCGGAAGCGGAAGTGAAACCTCAAATCTTGCCAAGAGATTCGACCTTCTCTCTCGGCGGACGTTTCAAACTATCTTTCAAAGCATTGAGGATACCGTTAATAAATATCATTGCCCGTTCGTCGCTGAACTCAAGTGCCAGCGTCACGGCTTCATCAATACTCACGACCGGCGGTATCTCCGGCACGAAAAGCATTTCATCAACTGCAATTCTGACAATATTACGATCAACAACTGTCATCCGGTCAATATCCCAGCTTTCAGAAAACTTACTAATTTTCTCATCAATCAATATCTGTTCATTCTTAACACTGGCAATCAATGATTCAGCATATCTGCGGCCACGCCGAAAGAGCCGTTCATCACATTCATCAATTGAGCTTTTCAACTGTTCCCAAAAGCGCTCCATAACTGAATTATCATCGTCGCACTCTACCACATCGCACTGAAACATAAACTGCAGAGCCATTTCACGTCCGAGATGCCGGTAATGAACCTGAGATTTTTTTGTTGTCAAACTCATTTGGCAAATGCCTGATTTAAATTAGCCATTTCCATCGCTGCCATTGCCGCATCCGCACCCTTGTTGCCCGCTTTGGTCCCACTGCGCTCAATCGCCTGTTCAATATTATCCGCAGTAACCATACCATAAGCGACTGGCACACCACTTCCCAAGGAAAGCTGAGCCAGCGCCTTGGAGACTTCAGCATTAATATAACCAGCATGCGGAGTTGAGCCCTGAATAACCACGCCAAGAGCGATAATTGCATCGTAGCCACCCTTTTCGATAAATTTTTTAGCGGCAAATGGAACTTCATAAGCTCCAGGCACCCAGGCCACATCAATTGCTTTAGCAGTGCCGCCATGACGAACAACTGTATCAATCGCGCCATCAAGCAGTTTACTGACAAAAAATTCATTAAAGCGGCCGCAGACAATACCAAATTTAAGCCCATCCGCTTGCAAATTACCTTCGTAGATTGTGCCTGTTTTCATTATTACATCCTCCGTTTATTACCCGTGACGGGTAAATTGATTAAAAACTTTTCGTGTAAGATTACTGGACACTTTAAAACATATGTCCAAGTTTTTTCTTTTTCGCCATTAAATATCGTTCATTATGTTCACGCGGTTCAATTATCAGCGGCACCCGCTCCTTTACCTTCAGGCCGTAACCTGAAAGACCGACAATTTTCCGAGGGTTATTAGTCAGCAGGCGAATTGATTTCACCCCCTGGTCAAGTAATATCTGAACCCCGATGCCGTAATCACGCAGATCAGCGGCAAAACCCAGCTGTTCATTAGCCTCAACCGTATCAGCACCTTCATCCTGAAGTCGATAGGCATGAATCTTATTACCAAGGCCAATCCCGCGTCCTTCCTGCCGCATGTAGACAACCATGCCGCATTCCTCTTCGGCAATCATCTGCATCGCGGTATGCAACTGCTCCCCGCAGTCACAGCGTTCTGAACCGAAAACATCTCCGGTCAAACATTCACTATGAACTCTAACCAGAACATTTTCGCAGCCACTGACATCGCCCTTGATTAAAGCCAGATGTTCAAGACCATCAATTCTTGATTTGTATATCTGAATCTTAAATTCACCGAAACTGGTCGGCAATTTGGCGATATGACCTTTTTCAATTAAAATTTCATTTTTCCGCCGGAATGCAATAAGTTCGGCAATCGAACACCATTTCAAATTATGTTTGCGTCTGAACGCGTCAAGCTGAGGAACTCTGGCCATGGTTCCGTCGTCATTCATTATTTCACAAATAACTCCGGCAGGTGCCAATCCGGCAATCTGAGCCAAATCGACGGCAGCTTCAGTATGCCCGGCACGACGCAATACTCCCCCGTCACGTGCGACCAGCGGGAAAACGTGTCCCGGAGAAATAAAATCCCCTATACCGGAGGCAGGATCCAGCATTGCTTTGATGGTTGCCGCTCGGTCAAAAGCAGAGATTCCGGTTGTGGTACCTTTTTTGACATCAATACTCATCGTAAACGCGGTTTTAAACGGGTCATTATCCTGCGCCATAGATGCCAGATCCAATTCACGCCCACGCGCCTCACTGATCGGCACACAGATCAATCCGCGCCCGTGCGTTGCCATGAAGTTAATAATTTCCGGTGATATTTTGGCGGCAGCCGCAATCAGGTCACCTTCATTTTCACGATTTTCATCATCGGTGACCACAACTATTTCGCCACGCTCAATTGCAGCAACCACCTCTTCTATCGGATCAAATTTAACTGTCATAATTAATTTTCTCAATGTAGTTCAAGCATCCTGCTTGAATATTTTACAAAAAAAAGCCCTGAAAAAATCAGGGCTGAAAATCAATGATAATTTTATATCAGTTGACAATCTTCTTGCATCCAGACTATACTGTCGGTCATGGAATTTCACCATGTCAGTCTTTCCGAAAAAAGAGTCGCGGACTGTTACCGCCGGTCAGGAATCCTTCGTTTATACTTTAAAAGCTTAAAGTATCTCGAAGTTACCTTGCCCTGAAGATTTTTTACTAAATACCGGTCATGGATAACCACGACCAGTCCATAATTTTTAGAGGTGATTTCAAAACTCTTCACAGCAGAGTTTTAAAATTGCCTCTTTAGTTAAAGAATTATATTCTCACTTGTGGTATCAAACATATGCGCTTTCGGCATATAAAGCGCCAGTTCAATCTCCTGCCCTACTTTGAAAGCGAGATGCGCATCAACTCTGGCAATAAACGGGTGCTTGCCGGTATTCATATAAAGATAGGTTTCAGCTCCCATTGGTTCGACAACTTCAACAACCGCTTTGATCTTAGGAAAATCTCCACTTTCGGCCTGTTCTGAACCGATATCTTCCGGTCGGATGCCAAAAGTAACTTTTTTACCCACGTACGGTGTCATGAGTTCTTTCCACTCTACCGGCAAGTTAACCTCGAAAGTATCTTCTTTGAATGTGAGGTCATCGCCATTGGCACTTAAACCACCGTGGAAGAAATTCATCGGCGGAGTGCCGATAAAACCGGCAACAAACAAGTTGACAGGTTTATCATACAGTGTAATTGGATCAGCAACCTGCTGAATCAGACCATCTTTCATTACGCAAATCCGGTCGCCCATGGTCATCGCTTCAACCTGATCATGGGTCACATAGATCATAGTTGTTTCAAGCTGAGTATGCAGTTTACTGATTTCAGTCCGCATCTGGACCCGCATCTTCGCATCAAGATTTGACAATGGCTCATCAAACAGGAACGCTTCAGGCTTACGGACAATCGCCCGACCAACAGCAACCCGCTGACGCTGACCACCGGACAGTGCTTTCGGACGACGTTCAAGGAAATCTTCAATACTGAGAATCCTGGCTGCTTCTTCAACCCGACGCTTAATTTCGGCCTTCTTATATTTACGCAGTTTCAGACCAAACGCCATATTATCGTACACTGACATGTGGGGGTAGAGCGCATAATTCTGAAAAACCATGGCAATGTCACGATCTTTAGGTGGAATATCATTCACTATCCGATCACCGATTTTCACCGTACCTTTAGATATCTCTTCGAGACCGGCAATCATCCGCAAAGTAGTTGATTTACCACAACCTGAAGGACCTACCAATACCATAAACTCACGATCTTTAATTTCCAGATCAATACTATCGACAGCCGTAACGTTACCAGGATAGATTTTGGTAACACCTTGAATTGACACTCCAGCCATTATAATGCTCCTTAAACTTTTATGTAAACTTTAAACTTAAACGAAATCATGAGAGAATAATCTATTAATATAACCTTTTTTCCCCTTTTTACTAGAGCAACTTACAAAAGTTTTAAATCTTTATTTGTTAAATTTCGGAGATGATGGTATTATAAATATATCTGTGAATCTATAAAACTTGAAAAACCAGGGAAACGTTTATCCATGAAATATATTCTTGCTTTAGATCAGGGAACAACCAGTTCAAGAGCCCTCTTAGTTAATCACGCAGGACAGATTTGCGGAGTCAGACAACAGGAGTTTCCGCAGATATTTCCCCGAACAGGCTGGGTTGAGCATGACCCCACTGATATCCTGAACAGCCAGCTGACAGTCACCCGTGATTTGATTAACAAAATATGCAATCCTGATGACGAAATTATCGGTTTAGGCATAACTAATCAGCGAGAAACAGTAATTGTCTGGAATAAACATACCGGCAACCCGGTTTACAATGCCATTGTCTGGCAGTGTCAACGCAGTGCTGAATATTGTAATTTCCTGCGTGATAATGATTATACTGAAACAATACATCGCAAAACCGGCCTCGTTGTTGATGCATATTTTTCAGGACCTAAAATAAAATGGATCCTGGATAATATCAAGGGAGCCCGGCAAGCTGCCGAACAAGGCGACCTATTGTTTGGGACCGTCGACAGCTGGCTTATCTGGAACCTTACCGGTGGCAAATACCACATTACCGACTATTCAAATGCCTCAAGAACAATGTTGTTTAACATAAACACGCTTACCTGGGATGAAGAGTTGCTTGAACTTATGAAGATTCCGGCGGCAATGCTGCCTGAAGTACATTCTTCAAGTATGATTTACGGTCATACAGAACAGGCTATATTGGGAAGAAGCATTCCAATCAGTGCTATCCTCGGCGATCAACAGGCCGCGCTTTTCGGTAATTTGTGCTTAGAGCCGGGAACGGTCAAAAACACCTACGGCACAGGAGCATTCCTGCTCATGAATACGGGAAACCGGCCATTTTTTTCTCAAGATGGACTGTTAACCACAATCGCCTGGCAGATAAATAAAGAAACCATCTATGCCCTTGAAGGCACTATTTTTATGGCCGGCGCAACCATTCAGTGGTTAAGAGATAATCTCGGCCTGATAAAAGATGCGGCAGAGAGTGAAACTCTGGCCGCTTCGGTTGAAGACAGTGCAGGCGTATATTTTGTGCCGGCCTTTCAGGGACTCGGCACCCCGTACTGGAATATGGAAACAACAGCACTCATTTCCGGCCTTACCCGTGGAGCGCAACGTGCCCATATTGTCAGAGCGGCTCTGGAAGCGATAGCCTATCGGACCAATGATGTACTGTCAGTCATGCAACATGACACAGAGATGGATTTAAATGACATGTTGGTTGATGGCGGAGCCGCTATGAATAATTTTCTGCTTCAATTTCAGGCGGATATCAGCAATCTGTCCATTATCAGGCCGCAGAATATTGAATCAACCGCAATGGGGATAGCCTTTGCCGCCGGCCTGGCTGTAGGCTTCTGGGAAAACAGCGACGAATTAAGAACAATAAAACAGCAAACCCGAGTTTTTACGCCCCAAATGACAGCCAATAAACGCAACACATTATATCAAGGCTGGCAGAACGCAGTTAAACGCTGTTTATAAACCTCACAAAAAATAGAGATCCCGAGGGCATCGTCACCAAGAGCATTCCAGCGGTATTGAACGTTTGCAAGCAATACGCATCAGTGGCGCACCGCGTTTGATTATAATCACCGGTTCATTTAATGTCATTACTTGACGACACATTTCGGCTAATTTAGTTTTAGCTTCAAAGATTCATATTGTTCTGCTGCATGTTTTTATGTTAATGTAGAATGAAAACGACCACGCCCAGAAACTGCCTTAGCGTTTTTTACGATGATTGTAATAAAGGGCAAAAGTCCCCCACCACTTTTACTTATCTTTATTCCAGAATGGCGACATCTCTCTGAGCCATGCAATAATCGGCGGCAGGGCTTCAATAATTTTATCAACATCATCTTCAGTGTTAAAACGGGAAAAACTGAATCTGATTGCGCCATGAGCTGCGGTATAGGGTACACCCATCGCTCTGAGCACGTGCGATGGTTCTAAGCTGCCGGTGGTACAGGCACTACCGCTTGACGCGCAAATGCCGTGCCGATCCAATAACATTAGAATGGATTCACCTTCAATATATTCAAAACTGATACAGGTGGTATTGGGTAGACGGTTTTCAATATCACCGTTGACTCTGATATCCGGCATGGTGGCAATAATAGTTTTTTCAAGCCGATCACGCAGTTCCCGGACAAAACTGTTTTCAGCCCCAATGTATTTGCCCGCTAATTCACATGCTTTGCCGAGCGCAATAATTGATGCGACATTCTCGGTACCGCCACGGCGACCTTTTTCCTGGTGTCCACCGGTAATAAACGGTCTGAACCTAATGCCGCGTTTAATATAGAGTGCCCCTACCCCCTTCGGCGCATGCAGTTTATGACCTGACAGACTAAGCATGTCAATTGCTGATTCACTCAAGTTTATTGGTATTTTCCCAACTGCCTGTACTGCGTCAGTATGAAATAGTGCTCCATGCAGATGGGCAATCTCCGCAATCTTTTCCACCGGGTAGATATTCCCCGTCTCGTTATTTGCCCACATCACCGAAACCAGAGCGGTATTATCATCAACCATTTCGCCCAAACGTTCCATGTCCAATCGACCTTTCTTGTCTACCGGCACATATTCCACATGATAACCACGCCGTTCGAGCTCTTTGCCGACATTCAATACCGCAGGATGTTCAACCTTTGACATCACCACTTTTTTCTTTTTAGGACAGATCTGCAAGGCATTATAAATAGCCGCGCTATCACTTTCGGTTCCACAACTGGTGAAAATCAGCTCGGTTACTTCACCAAGTTTATTGCGATTTGTAATTCCAAGTAGATCCGCGACCTGTTCACGTGCTTTGTTTATATGAGCAGCAACACTGCCACCAAAAGAATGAATACTTGATGGATTGCCGTATTGTTCACAGAAAAAAGGTTTCATTGCGGCAAAAACTTCTGGATCAACTGCCGTTGTCGCATTATTATCAACATATATTAGCTTTTTACTGTTCATCCCTACACCCGTTCCACTGTCAATTCAGGTGCAATAAACTCTCGGAGTTTTTCTGCTACCGTATGTTCAAGCGTAACCAGTGCCGACGGACAGGTAGCGCAACGTCCTTTAAGCTTAACTTTAATCACATTGCCTGCGACATCAAATAGTTCAATACTGCCACCATCCTGTTCAAGAATCGGTTTGATCTCTTTGTCTATAACCTCTTGAACTTTTATGACTTTCTGAACAATTGACAGCCCGGCGAATGCATCAGCAGCCTGTTCCGCTGCCGCTGAATGTTCCTGCCACACACCGTCAAGAATATCCTGAATATCGTCAAGACAGACTCCACAGCCACCCCCGGCTTTGCAGTAGTTGGTTATTTCTGCCGCAGTTTTCAGTTTGTTAGCTTTGGCAACATTGCGTATTTTTGTATCAGTAACGCCGAAACAGTGGCAGACAATCCTCCCTTCATGATCATCATCGGCTTCTTCTACCGTCTCACCGCGATAATCCGCAATCGCAGCCTGTAAAGCTTCCATGCCCATCACTGAACAATGCATCTTCTCTTCCGGCAGTTCACCAAGAATTTTAACAATATCCTGATTGGTGACATTTTTTGCCTCTTCAATCGTCATGCCGATAATCAATTCCGTCAACGCGCTGGAAGAAGCAATCGCACTGGCACAGCCAAATGTCTTAAATTTTGCCTCGATAATCCGCCCTTCAGCATCAATCTTGAAAGTCAGTTTCAGCGCATCGCCACAACTCATATTGCCGACATCGCCGGTACCGTCAGGATTCTCAACCTCTCCGACATTCCGCGGATTGAGAAAATGATCCATTACTTTATCTGTATAGTCCCACATAGTATTTACCTTATTATTTTAATTTAACAGGAAATTGTATTTTGACAGGATGAACATGATAAAACAGGATAAAGTAAA
The DNA here is from genome assembly GCA_021647315.1 of Victivallaceae bacterium. Taxonomy (GTDB): domain Bacteria; phylum Verrucomicrobiota; class Lentisphaeria; order Victivallales; family Victivallaceae; genus JAKIUY01. Next base: position 12,996 of record JAKIUY010000006.1, on the reverse strand, counting down.
AAAAATCATGTCAATCTTGTTAAGCCTGTCTAAAAAGTTCCGGCAGAGCCGGTTATGTTCATGCGTCATATTAATATGATGTTTTTTTATTTGTTACAATTAAGCCTTATTAGCTATATAAGCATTATAATGTAGTGCTATAACGCAAATATCCAAGCCAGAATAATAATAAAAAGCTAAATGATATAAATAAAGTATCATTTAATAAATCTACTTGTTATCAAAATCTAACCGTCAGCAAATTTAGGGGTAATTTTAAGATGAATCACAATCAGCAACCTATATTATGAAGTCACCGTAATCTGTAATATTGAAGATATGGAGAATGTTACTTTGATGGTCACTCAAGTCTCCTTGCCACTAACATAAAGCTCATGTATCAGCCAGTAGCGGCAGCGGATGGCTGATTACATGAAGTGCTCTTGTTGGCACCTTTTCTTCTATTTACAAGACGTTGATAATGGGTAAATTTATTATGCGCTGTGTAACTTTTATCTTTTCCCCATTCTCACCAGTAGTATATGTTTTCTGCTTGTTCTGTTGATTCTGTTCATGGAAAATTGCTTTTACCCCAGATCTCAACCCGAGTACAATAATATGGATATAAACAGAAAATACAAATCAATAACCATGCTTTCTTTTTGTTTGCTCTATATGCAGTCCAGCAAACATATACTCCATAGCCCATTATGAGATAAAACACTATATCAAAAATTGTTGTCATTGTATCCATTTTTTCGGCTCAGAACGATTAATTAATTATATATTATATTTTTTAATTGACGTATGGATTATTTCTCTATTTTGCAACTGGTTAAAACTGTTTGAAAGCCCTATTGCTTTACTTTCATCAGTAAAGCCCTATATTCTTAATTATTATTTAACATTATTCTTAATAATAAGGAGTTGTTATATTATGGTCAAATTTGAGAATTTCATCAAGACGAGCAGTCAGGTTTCAGAACAGGCAGTCGTCTATTATGGACTCACAAAAAATAACTTGGGGGTTTCGCTTGATTGCAAACAGCTGCTCTGCGTTACGAAAATATTTATATAGTTCTACTATGTCCCAGAACATAAAACAAGGAAATAAAATATGGCTCATAATTCAGCCAAAATTAAAAGTTTAATAGGGAAAAAAGGCTTCGTTTCAGATATGGACGGCGTAATTTATCACGGCAATAATCTCCTGCCGGGTGCCGCTGAATTTGTTGAATGGTTGAACGAAAATGATAAAAAATACCTGTTTCTGACCAATAGCAGTGAACGTTCACCGCAGGAACTGCACGAGAAACTCTTACGGTTAGGCATCAATGTTGATAAAAAACACTTTTACACCAGTGCCTTGGCGACTGCGGATTTTCTCAGCCGGCAACATCCAAACTGCACCGCATACGTTATTGGCGACGCCGGACTGATTAACGCGCTTTACGAAAAGGGTATTTCAATGAACGACACCAACCCTGATTATGTCGTGGTCGGCGAAACCCGCACCTATGGTTTTGAGCGCATTGAACATGCGACCTTATTAGTCCAACGCGGCGCGAAACTCATCGGCGCGAACCCTGATTTAACCGGGCCGACCGAAAAAGGTATTATTCCTGCGACCGGCGCGCTCATTGCACCAATCGAACTGGCATCAAATTGTAAAGCATATTTTGTCGGCAAACCCAATCCGTTAATGATGCGGCGGGCGGTGAAAAAATTAGGCTGTCACAGTGCTGAAACCGTTATTATCGGCGACCGCATGGATACCGATATTATCGCTGGAGTTGAAGCCGAAGTAGATACCGTTTTAGTTTTGAGCGGTGTCAGTGACATTAATACCCCAAAACAATTCGCCTACCGCCCAAAACATATTTTTACCGGTCTGGATGAAATGATAAAACTAATGAAGACATGAAAGAAAGGTTCGCCAAGGTCAGGGTTTAGATAGATTGAGGTGATTTCAAAAGTCCAACGCGAGCATGATCTTTTATCATTTTGGGCGAGTAGATTTTAATTTTTTAGCGATTGAGCATACCGGTAGGTATGTAAATGAGCTCAAAATCAAAAGATGCCGTCCAAAATAAAAAACCTGCCGTGGAGACTTTTGAAATTTCCTCAATTATAAGCACTAAGCCAACCGACAATAAATGCGGCCTGTAAGGCTCGAATATGCTCATAAAAATGGACATGGTCACAATAAAGATCCGGCCCTAAATTATTGGTGAAGGTGTGGAGATCAATAATTGGCACGCCGGATTTTGTCATAATCTGATCAGCTACCTGGTTATAAGCATCACAGTCAGCCTTAAAACGGTAAAAACTGCTGCCAGCCTTGTTGTGAACAGCCTCATCGCACGGAGTTGTTCTAATCCAAACCAAATCAGGTCTCATTTTTTCAGCTGTTTTCACTATCGCGTGCAGGTTTTCAGTATAATCTTCAATTGATACCTGACGCAAGCCTGTAACCGGGTCAGTTTTAATATCATGCAGTCCGCAATTAACGAGCAGCAAATCGGCGTCAATGCCGCCTGATTTAGCTTTTTCCTGCATAAATAACAGCACCATAGATGAATCACCGCCATTTGCCCCCTGCGGATTATCCAGATTGAGTAAAGCTTCATCTTCACCTTCTTTTCTCGAATATCCCATAGTATTGTGCAGGTAACTTTGCAAATAGGGGCCATAATGAATCGATATACTATCACCTATAACATAAATTTTCATAATTCTCTATCCTAATCTTACTAAACCAGCATATAAGTATGGCTCTTTCGCCGAAAGTGCCACGAAAGTATTAATTACAGAGGCAATTTCAAAACTCTCCACGGCAGATTTTTAATTTTGAACGGCATCTTTTGATTTTGAGTGTTGGACTTTTACAATTGACTCGTTAGTCAGAAAACTTCCGGTATTCAGCCCTGATCACTTCATTTACTGCGGTCGCTAATTCAGTAATCGCAATCAGTTTTGCCTCTTTCTCGCCACGCCGTTTGAATTCTACCATTCCTTCCGCCAAGGTTTTCGGTGAAATAATTATACGAAACGGAATACCGATCAGGTCAGCATCGTTGAACATAAAACCGGCTTTTTCGCCACGGTCGTCAAACAGTACTTCAATACCAGCATCAACAAGTTCAGCATAAATCTTCTCAGCAGACTCGCCGACTCCATCACGTTTCGGATTCAACGCGCAAATATGCAGCTCGTAAGGCGCGATGGTAATCGGCCAGATCGGCCCCCATTTGTCATTCGACTGCTCGATAACGGAAGCCATAGAACGTCCCACTCCGATACCATAACAACCCATAATCATGGTCTGGGACTTGCCGTTCTGATCCAGATAGGTACAATTCATCGCCTCGGAATATTTGGTGCCGAGCTGGAAAATATTACCGACTTCGATGCCGCGCAGTTCCTGCAACGGCTCACCGGTCAACGGACACGGATCACCGTTACGCACGGTCGCGATATCAACAATCTCCGCTTCACCGAGATCACGGGCAAAGTTAAAGTTTTTGTAATGATAGTCCGGTTCATTGGCACCGACCACCAGATTTGATGACTCTGCCACCGAACGATCCACGACTATTCTGATTTCATCATGTTTGACCGCCATCGGTGAAGCAAACCCCGGTTCACAACCGGCTTTGCGAATCGCCTCATCAGTGGCAAAAGTAAGTTCGGCAACTTGCAAATGATTTTGCAATTTACTCTCATTAACGTCAAAGTCTCCGCGAATCATCGCACAAATCAACTTGCCTTGCTCATCCTGATAAAAGACCACTTTCCCGGTGTTTTCAGCTTTAATTCCCAGAAAGTCGGCAACCTCTTCAATACTTTCCTTCCCCGGGGTGTGAACTTTGTCCAATTCCACCTCAGCTGATGATTCAAATTTCCATGCTGCCACCGCAATTTCCCGGTTTGCCCGATAAGAGTAATCCGGGGAGACAAAAATAGTATCCTCACCGGATTCAGCAACTGCCATAAATTCATGCGAAACCTTACCACCCATCATACCGGAGTTGGATTCAATTGACAGTACATTTTTCATGCCGATCCGCTTGAAAATATTCTCATAAGCCTGATGGGCACGTTGATAATACTCTTCCAGCGATTCCTGAGTTTGATGAAATGAATAGGCATCCTTCATAGTAAATTCACGCACTCTGATCAGACCGCCGCGGGCCCGGGCTTCATCACGGTATTTTGTCTGAATCTGATAAAGCATAACCGGCAGCTGTTTGTAACTGTTGACTTCAGTTCTCAGCAGATGCACCACCGCTTCCTCGTGGGTCATTGCCAATAACATCTTTTTGCCACCACGGTCCTCAAAACGCAACAGTTCCTGCCCAATAGAGTTATAACGCCCGGACTCTTCCCACAGCTCCGCAGGCAACACCACCGGCATCAAAACTTCCTGACCGTCAATCTTATTCATTTCGTCCCGGATAATACCTTCTATTTTATCAATAATCCGCTTAGCCAGCGGCAGCATTGAATATATTCCGGCGGCAACCGGACGGATATAACCACCACGGATTAACAGTTTATGGCTGACCGTAACCGCATCTTTCGGATCTTCTTTAATGCGTCGTCCGACAAGTTTACTCATTCTCATAATATAAAACCTCTGATTTTCAATAATTTAAGCTCAAAATAAAAACAAAAATAAAAATAAAAAAATATAGCGTATAATATCACATAAAAACAGTTGACAAAATCACCATTTACATTATACTCTATAATTAGGATCTGCAAGGAGCGCCACTACCTAATTGGCTATAAAGATTATTACCGGCAGATCACTCGAAGGCAACCTGAGTTTAGGTTGCCTTCTCTATTTTAATCCAGTGTCGCGTCAACGATAAAACGACGTTCCAAATTTTTTCTTTATGATAAAACGTTTGACAAAGTTACCATTGACATTATACTATTTAATAGGATCTACGAGGTACGCCATTACTTAATGGCTTAAGCGCAACAATCAGTAGATCACTAGAAGGCAACCTGTTTTCAGGGTTGCCTTCTCCATTCTCAGTACCTGTTCAAAGCTCAGACAATATTCATAGCCAAAACCTTTCCACGCAAATAAATTTAATCGTTCAAGAGCAGTTTTCAAGACCGGCAACCCCTAAAAGGTTCACTCAAAAACAGATTGGAGCTTTTTGTGAGCCCTAATGAAGCAATAAAGCACTAAAAACGGCTTGTCAACACGGTAATTAAGAGTTACAGTAAGCATTGAAGAAGCGATATACTAACCATTTAACAATTTAATTATTAATGAACACAATTTTAACCAGTACAAAAAATCCGCTAATCAAACTGGCCTGCCGGTTACGCAACCGCCGTGAACGCGAAAAAGAGCAGCTTACACTGCTGGAAGGCTACCGTGAACTGACCCGTGCCTTTGATTTCGGTATGTCGATGAAAGAATGTTTTTACTGTCCTGAAATGTTTCTCGGCAAAAATGAACTGCCACTGATAGCTAAACTTTCCGCCGCCGGAGTACGATGCAGTGAAGTAGCTCCGCATTTACTGGAGAAGATGTCATACCGTGACCGGCCGGAAGGATTAATGGCCATCGCCAAAATCATTCGTCATTCACTTGATGATATTCCGCTGAAAAAGAACGGCTTGTACTTGATTGCGGAAGCAGTGGAGAAACCGGGTAATCTTGGAGCTATTCTTCGCTCAGCCGATGCCGCCGGCGTGGACGGGGTCATCGTCTGCGACAAACGAACCGATATCTATAACCCCAATGTTATCAGAGCCAGCACCGGTGCACTTTTTTCAGTGCCGCTAGCTGAAGCAGATACTACAGAAACCATTGCCTGGCTGAAAGCAAATAAGATAAAAGCACTGGCGGCAACACCACACACCGACAGCCTCTACAGCGACATTGATCTGACTCAGCCAATTGCAATTATTGTCGGAGCCGAACAATACGGGCTCTCTGAAAAATGGCTTGCTCAGGCAGAACTAAAGATAAAAATTCCTATGCTGGGTAAGATAGACTCATTGAATGTTGCGACAGCAGCCACTATATTACTCTACGAAGCAGCCCGACAACGAGGATGGGAATAGAAGTTAGAAGTTAAAAATTTATGAAAAAGAACCTTAAAATAGCTCTTATCCGCAAGAAATATCTGCCGGATAAAGGAGGCGCGGAAAAAACCGCGGCTCGTTTTGTTGAAAATTTTACTGCCAACGGTCATAACGTATCACTGTTTTCAGAGATCTTCGGAGCTGCCGAAACTGATAACCTGAAATGGTTCAAAGTTCCCAAAAGCACCAAGCCAAGCTTTTGTCGCACCGCCGCGTTTCATCGCCAGACACAAAAATTACTCTCACAGAACAATCTGCGTGACAGCTTTGACATCGTCTATTCGATGTGCAGAACCTACCCCGTGGATATCTTCCGGGTCACCGAACAGTTACATTCAAAATGGTTACCCATCGGCTATTCAAGTCTAGCCAGGTTTAATCCACGACATCGCGGCATTCTGAAACTGGAGAAAAAAAGTTTTACCACCAAACAAACAAAAATAGTTGTGGCAAGTTCTAAATTTATCAAACGGCAGATTATTGAAGATTTTGACTACCCTGCAGAAAATATTCGGGTGATCTATAATGGCATGAACCATGATAAATTTTATCCTGCCAGTGCTGATGATAAAATTGAAGCCAGAAAAAAAATAAATATTGACCCACAGCGTAATATCTGTCTGTTTTGTGCAGGAAATTTCAAAATAAAGGGTTTGGCGGAAGCAATTGAAGTAATTGCCTCACTCAAGGAAAAACTGCGTAATAACACGTTGCTGTTAGTCGTCGGCGGCGACAAAGCAGCTCCATTCATCAAACTGGCCGAAGAATATGGTATTGCCAAAAATATTGTTTTCGCCGGTGCGCAGAAAAATATGCGTGATTATTATATCGCCTCTGATATTCTGCTCTATCCCAGCCGCTATGAAACTTTTTCAAATGTCTGCCTGGAGTCACTGGGCTGCGGCCTGCCGGTTATAACCACTCGGCAAATAGGCGCTTATGAACTTATTGATGAGGCCGTCAATGGATTTTCGGTGAATACCAGCGATAATGTTGATGAAATGTCACATTTTCTGAGTGTATTTCTCGAATTACCACAGGGCGACCGGCATAATTTTGCGCTTGCCGCCGCCGCCTCAGTCAAGGATTTCACCTGGGAAAAACATATCAAACAACTCGAAGCACTTTTCTATGAAGTCGTTGAACTCAAAAAACAAGAAAAATAAATTACGAAATTAACTATTCTAGATTCTAGATTCTAGATTCTAACTCCTAAATTCTAGATTCTTTAATAAAAAAGAGCAATAGATGAATATTTTAATTACCCGGCTTCAGAATATCGGCGATATGCTGGCATTTATTCCAGCTCTGAGAATCCTGCGAGAAACTCTGCCGGAAGCTAAAATCACCCTGCTGACCAAACATGCCGGGGGAGTTGAGATTGTCAAAAACTGTCCCTATTTCGATGACATTATCATCGTCCGCAACCGTTCACTGAAAGAAAAAATCAGGTTGCTGCGTAAATTCAGAAAAATAAAAATTGACTATTTTATTATTTCTCCTCAGGATTTAGGCCGAGTTCCCTGGGCGCTGATGGGCGGAGCCAAGAAAATCATCGGCTACCAGAAAGTATTCAATAAGGGTAAGTGGAAAAAAGAAAAACTGCCGTTTATGATTAACTTTGCCCCTGAATTTAATATAGAAAAAACTGAAACTGAAAACTGCGCCACCTTGGTTAATGCCCTGTTTGAAGAATTAAACCTGAAACCGATCATGAGCAAGGGACTAAAGCTCGAGTACAGCTGGTTTACCAAAACAACCATTCAGGCAGCAAAAAACCGATTAGCTGAACTGAACATCTTACCAAATAAATTTGTCGCCATCGCGCCCTATTCCAAACAATCCAATAAAAACTGGGCTAAAGAGAATTGGACAGAATTATGCAAAACTATCATCAACCAAGGCTATAAAATTATTCTGATCGGCGGAAACCCTGAAGCTGAACCATGCAGTAAACTGAGCACCATCGACAATGATAACATTGTTTCGCTGGCAGGCGAACTCTCTTTAACCGAATCAGCCTATATCATAAAACTTGCCCGATTGTTTACCGGTCCCGATTCAGGCCCGGCATTCTTGGCGACTGCCGTGGAAACTCCAGCAGTCGTTCTTTACGGCCCCGCCGATTATCGCCGCTGGAAGCCGGCAGAAATAGCAGTGCCCCGCATTGACATCCACGCCCCTGACAAAAGAATGAATTCAATCCCGGTCAGTGAAGTCTGCAATGCAGTAAATAAACTGTTGAAATAGCTTTATTCAGCCACCAATTAACACTAATTAACACTAATTGACACTATTGATGTAGAGAAAACTTATTATCATGACAAAAGAATGTTACTGTGAAATATCATTCATTACGATTTCTCGCGAAGCGAAAAATATTACTTATCGGAAATTTCGAATGAAACCTGAAGTGCGCCTGAGTTGTCGGAATAGTCTGCCCATTCATAGGGACCGAAGTATAGAATACCGCTGGTTTCAGCTCTGAAGACAGCTTCCCGTCCCACTGGATAGCTTTTTTTACCAATCTTGGCCAACAGACTGCCAGGAAATGCCTGAAGATTACTTTTATAATACTTCTTAACTACAACTTTTTTGCCTTTCTTTTTCTTGGTCACTTTTTTTCTGTTTGGGTCAAGTGGATTAAAATCAGCATAGCCGTCCGCATCACAGGCCGGAATATTCTTCCCGACATCGCCCATTTCCCAGACTCTGAAAGCTTTGACTCTGACAAATTTACCCGCCTCCACTTTCACAAAGGTATCAGTCCATGGTTGATCCGCCGGCACCATAATTGCTTTTTTGATATTCGATACCACATAACGCGGATCTTTTTCGTCATATTGAATATCACGAGCCTGTTGTAAATCACGAGCAAAAAGCGGTTCAAGTTCAGTGGTAAAACCTTTGTCTCTGTAGGTTGTTAAAGTAACAATAGCATTTTCATCTGCGGGGTCAAAAAGCCTGATCATCGAACAGAAAATAGCCGTAAGATGACGGGAAATTACACTGTTTTTGCCTTTTACGCGCTTAAGCGCGTTTTTAAGCAATATGAGAAATTCTTTATCAGATGCTTTAGTCTTTGGCTTCGTCATCTTTACCTTGTAGTGAAGCTTGCCGCGCAATAACAGCACTTTCCTATTGTCAGGCGAAAAATATCCGGCAAACTTGAGTAGCATCAGCCCGGTATTGTCTTTGGGATTTTCAGCCAAACGGCTTTCTGCCAACAGAATCGCCTTATCGCTCAAAGTTCGCAGTTCAGACCTGAAAATTGGCATTTTACTCTGACTGCTATATGAAGTTACCCCAAACATACTGCTGCATAACATGAAAACAAGCAATAGCAGATAATTTTTATAATTTACAATTTTCATTTTTAATAATTATTTTATACACAAGTGCATTCTTTTAGCTAGTTTACTGCGCCTATTTAAGTTCAACTGCGTAGCTCTTTGAATAGCTTTTAGATCGCAAAACGGTATTATCCAGATATTTATAGTTAATAGTTTAAAAAATAATATACTGCAAGCCGAAGCAAGATACAAGCAGTAATTTCAGAAATCTTGATGCGTAGGAAATAGAGTTGACACTAAAAACATTCGCGATGGGGGCGTCGCTCCCACATTTAAGGTGGGAGCAGCGTCAGGTTAGTAGTTCAGTAGCGGCTGACCATTTTTGACCCCAACCTTAACTATTCCACCACCAGACAACTTCCCAAATAGAATTTCATCTGCCAATGGTACCTGAAGCTGTTTTCGTACCAGACGTTCCAGCGGACGGGCACCCATTTTAGGGTCAAAACCATTAACCGCGAACCATTCGAATGCCGCAGGCGAAAGTTTCAGCTCGATTTTACGCTGTTGTAATTCAAGCACCAGTTGATTGATGAATTTACCGGCAATAAGTTTCATCACCTGCAGGTCAAGACGATTGAAATAGACAATATTATCAAGCCGGTTGCGAAATTCCGGGTTGAAATATTTTTCCACTTCCCGTTGCGTACGCAGTTCCGGCTGCCGGTCATTACCAAAACCGATCTCATTAACATCAAGCTGTTTTGCCCCGATATTACTGGTCATAATAATAATCGCGTTGCGGAAATCAGCCTTACGCCCGTTATTGTCAGTCAATATTCCATAATCCATAATCTGCAACAGAATATTATAAATATCAGCATGTGCCTTTTCCAGTTCATCCAGCAGCACAACCGCATGAGGAGTCTTAATCAATGCTTCTGTCAATAACCCAGCCTGTTCAAAGCCAACATACCCCGGAGGACTGCCAATCAGTTTGGAAACCGTATGTTTTTCCGCATATTCACTCATATCAAAACGAATAAATGCTGTGCCGAGCTTTGCCGCCAGCTGTTTTGCCAGTTCAGTTTTACCGCAACCGGTCGGACCGCAGAACAAAAATGAGCCGACCGGTTTACCTTTATTACCAATCCCGGCCCGCGCCACTCTCACTGCTCTGGCAATATTTGCCACCGCATCGTCCTGTCCGAAAACCTCACTTTTAAGCTGTTGTTCCAAAATCCTCAGACCATCAATATCTGACGAGCTCAGCCGGCTTGACGGAATATTTGCCATTGACGAAACTACTGCCTGAATATCTCGAACCGAAATATTTTTCTTGCGGTTCTTATCATTAATAGAGTTACGGGCACCGGCTTCATCAATAACATCAATTGCCTTGTCAGGCAGGAAACGTTCATTGATATAGCGGGCTGAAAGTTTTACTGCCTGCGATATAGCGGCCAGTGAAAATTTAACCTGATAATGTTCCTCATAATATGGTCGCAATCCAAGCAGAATTGCCTCTGCTTCATTTTCGGTCGGTTCAGCCACATCAATCTTCTGAAAACGGCGACTGAACGCTTTATCTTTCAAAATATGATTACGGTAATCATCGTAAGTAGTTACACCGATACATTTAATATCACCGGCATTCAGAGCAGGTTTAAGAATATTTGAAGCATCAAGCGAGCCTGAACTGACCGCACCGGCTCCGACAATAATATGAATTTCATCAACAAAAAGAATCGCTTTATCCATTGCAGTAATTTCGTTGACAATCTTTTTCAGCCGCTCTTCAAACTCACCGCGAAATTTGGTTCCGGCAATAAGTCCGCCGACATCCAATGCCCATATCTGATACTGCCGTAATCGTTCCGGCACATCCCCCAACGCAATATTACGTGCCAACCCCTCGATTATCGCCGTCTTGCCCACTCCCGCTTCACCGACTAAAACCGGATTATTTTTCTTGCGCCGACTCAGCACCTGCATTACCCGGGTAAGTTCAGATTGACGACCAATAATCGGGTCTACTTTCCCCGACGCCGCCATTTCGGTCAAATTAACCGTAAATCGGCGCAAATATTTATCGTTACACTTTTTTTTCTTCTTCTCATCCTGCTGTTCTGGCAATTCTTCACCTTCTGCAATCCATTCTTCAACTTCAGGCTCATCATCATCCTCATGCTCGTGCTCAAAAAATGCCACCGGGTCAAGTGCGTTGAACTTCATAAAAAACGGGGCATTAAACATAGATTCAAGTTCATCAAGCGATGCTTTATCATCACGATCGAAAAAATAGTCATCCCAGGAAATGGCCCGGATAACATCATAATGATGCACCCCGGCTTTACTGAGATAATAACAGGCATGCGACTGTTTCTCTTCAAGCAAGGAAACAAATACCTCAACCACGCCGATACTGTTTTTATCAGCCGCCCCGCCCTGGTAAACAGCGCGGTTAACTATTCTGCTGATCGCAATCGACTCCACCGCCATCGGTGCATGAGCGAAACTTTCGATTTTTTCTTTTAAAAACTGCTCAACGTCGGCAAGTACAGACGAAAACTCAATATCCAGTTCGTCAAAAAGATGGCTAATCTTTTCATTATCAAGCATTATACGCAACAGATGTTCAGGCAGAATAAATTCATGTCGCCGTTCGGCAGCCAGTTCAGCCGTCCGGCAGAGCAATCCATGGAGTTCGGTCGTAATGTCAGGTAGTTGAGGCAAAATCAGTCCTCCTCAAGTTTGCCTTGCAGTGGGAAACGGTATTTTTCTGCCATTACCGCCACTTGAGCAACCTTGGTTTCAGCCACTTCAAACGGATAAACTCCACACACGCCGTGACCGGTTTTATGAATGGTAGCCATCAAACTATTCGCTTCAGACTGACTTTTATGAAATATCGACATCAAAACCATAATGACAAAATCCATCGTCGAATAATCATCATTAACCAGAAAAACCTTATAAAGTTTAGGCTCTTTCAACTGGTCAATAACTTTCTCAATATATTTTTCTTCAAACTCTGCCATTATATTTCCCTATTCAGTGACTGAACGAAAACGTTACTTTTGTCGGAGTTCACAGCTTCAGCGTGCAATCATTACGCTCAAAAAACACGCTGAAGCTGTGAACTCCGACAATGCAACGCAATTACACGGCGTTTTCATTCAGGCACTATTTAAATAAACAATATTCTTAACACATTCTAATTATAACCAATTTCAATGCAAATAACAACTTATTAATACGTATTTTTCCGATTATTCAATGAATTCAATTGACACGACTACAATGTTACATATATTCTAAATAGAGTCACATGTGTCCTAACAATTTTTGAAAAAGAGTAAAAAGAGAGTGGAGCAACCTTATCCGTAAAGTATATTACGGTAGCTCAAAAAAAGGAGGCTCCACAATGATAAATACATCGTTAAGTTTGTTTCGTCAAGTATTGAATCTAATTCCCAAGCATGAATTTGAAAAAATTATCATGGAACATCATGGAAACAAGTATAAACAGAGTTTTGACAGCTGGGGACATTTTGTTTCTATGATATTCTGCCAATTGGCTCATGCAAACAGTTTGCGGGAGATTTGC
>JAKIUY010000208.1 GCA_021647315.1 Victivallaceae bacterium | reverse complement strand
GAAAGTCAACTGTCAAACCACCTTACCGTAGGAATTGATCAAGGAAATACTGAGTTACGCCGATTAGCAATTCAATTAGCCTGGCTGTGGTATCACTGGCAGCCGGATTCTGAAACAACAAAAAAATGGTCGAAGCAGCTAAAACAGAAAGGACGGCAGCGAAAAACGGCAATCGTTGCTATGGCACGTCAATTAATGGCTGCGCTTTACAGAGATATTGTAAAAGGCGAAGAAATAAAAGGAGCAAAAAAATCGAGGGAAACAGGCTTTGGGACTTGACAAACGGGCTCATAGAAGGAGCGACCTCCCGGTCGCGAACTGTTTTGGTGTCATTTCTAATTCTTGCAAGTCAGGAATTCTGAATTTGCAGAAGTCATTTGCTCGCATGCCTGCATCGTGGTAGTTGATTATCAATATTCGTGCTGAATGGCGAGACTCCGTCGAGCTGTAACTCCCCATGTTAAGGCCAGAATCGCGGAGCATAATTGCTGAGGTATTACATCTGAAAGTAATACCTCAGTCTAATTTTCGTAAGACAGATGCTCATGTAAGACACGTTCAAAGTCACATGACGCTGTCAAAGACAGCCTGAAAGAACTGTCATACCGGGCAACTATGCATCCAAACACAACGCATCAAAATCAGAATAAGGTATTACACCTGAAAAAACTTTTTTTGCTTTTTTTTCAACTTGCCTATTGACAAACTGCATTAATTCAGTTATAATTCACTTATCAACCAGCTTAATTCACTGAATTTTATAAAAAGGTAGAAAAATGCTTGCAGGGACAATGACAACTTTACGCGGGGCGGAGAAGGTAAAACATGCCGTGCGTCAGTGGATAGAAACCAATAAGCCACGTCAGCATGATAAATTTCTATCGCAACGCGAATTGGCCAAATTACTGAAGGTCGATCCAATGACCGCGCACAAAGCATTGAATGAACTCACGGGTGAAGGCATCCTCTACCGCATCAAAGGCAAAGGCAGTTTTATCGGTCTGGATCCAGCACTTAACCAGGGACTGCGCCTGGCATTTGTGGTACCGGGCTCACACCTCGAGCTCCCCGAAAACAACCCTGACAACTGGCATATTGTTCAACGCACCAGTGCATCTGTCATGCGTACCTTGCAGGATAATGACAGTTTTTCAACCATAATAATCAAACCGGGTCAAAGTAATGCCAATGACATCACCCGTTTAAGCAAATATAATGCAGTGATCTTCTCCGGCTACAATGAATTCATTCAACTTATTGAAAAACTTATCGCACACAACACTACGGTTATTATTAACGGTTCCAATTCCCAATGTCCTTTTGGCTGTATAAAACTTTCCCCGCCACTGGCCGAGGATGTAAAAATAGGAATAAGCTATCTGATTGAACGTGGCTATAACCGCATCGCCTACATTGGATCATCTAGCATTGAGGGTGATGTAAAATTTTCAGGTTACCGCCAGGCTCTGGATGAATACGGCATAGAGTTTGATGAACAACTGGCTGTAAGAGGCATCAGCCATCAATCAGAAGGGGCAAAAGGGGCGGCACTGCTGGTAAATCGCCAGGTTAAATTTGATGCGATTTTTGCCGATACCGACCTCAAAGCGGTTGGTATAATTGAATATTTGCTTCAAACTGGGCTAAAGATACCGGAAGCGATCGGCGTAATGGGATTCGACGGCATGGAACAGTGTACCGGTGCACCGCTTTATCTTACTTCGGTAAAACCGGCTAATGACAAAATAATTAAAAATGCCGTTGATTTTATTAGAGAAAAAAGTCAACAGTCATTTGATGATATACCAATCCCGCATGGACAGGTAATCAAAAATAGAACAACGAAGTAGTGTGAAAATTACGAATTACGACTGAAGCAAAGCCGAAGAGGCTGGCGGAACGCCAGAGTGAAGTGGCAGTGTTACATCGCCTCAAAGTTGCTTTGTGGATGCTGGGATAGTGTCGGGGCAAAAGAATATTTTGCCGGAAGTTTTTAATGGTTTTTAACCAGCAACAGCCATGGCCTTAAGGGCTGGTGAAAAATGCAGGGTAGCTATTATGGTTGCCGAATAGTGTCGGGGCAGAATATATTTTGCCGGAAGTTTTTAATGTTTTTAAAACCCAGTAACAGCCAGGACATTAAGTGTTGGTCAAAAGTATGTAATGGTAACCATGGTGGATGCCGAATCTTTATAAACCCAAACGGGGAAATATCCTCAAAAAAACAGGAGCAGGAAAGATGAAAACAAACAATAAAAACAATCATAACCCGTTGAAATTCACACTAATAGAACTATTGGTAGTCATCGCTATTATCGCCATCCTGGCCAGTATGTTACTCCCGGCACTGAATCAGGCGAGAGAGAAGGCAAAACAGATCAGCTGTACCAGTAACATGAAACAGATCGGTCTGGCATTTGCAAGCTATCAGAACGATTACGACGACTATTTCATACCTTATACAGCTTCAAATAAATATGCAAGAAACTGGCCCTGGATCTTAAGAGAAGGTGGCTTCCTTACCACTCCGAAAGTATATTTCTGTGATTCATCCAAAACTCTGACATATATAAATACCTGGGGATCAACAAGCGTCTTATATAAACCTACTGACAAGTGGCGTTACCTTTACATCACCGTTGGTTATAACCGCAGCCTTGGAGCAGCCGGAGTAAAAGATGTAGCCGCTGCAAATGAAGAAAAACCCATTAAAATTTCAATGCTTAGAAAACCTTCAGAGAAAATTTTAGTCGGAGATGCCGGTAGAAAATCTTCAAAACAGGGTGCATTTGAAATTTTACCCTATCCCACTCCAGGACGTGATGCATGGGCGTTACTTCGTGACCGGCATACTGATGCCTGTAATATCGGCTGGACAGACGGTCATGCCAGTCAAGTCAAAAAAGGTTCAGTCACATTACCGGCAACAGCAACGAGTATAAAGAAATATTTTACTCATCAACCATAGGTTGTCCGTTGCTGTTAAAAATAATTCCAATTGATTAGCATAAAAGTTCAAATAGTCCATATTAAGCGATATGACCTACAATAGCTGTTAAACTTTCATGTTAAAAGCAACAGACATCTCTACTGCTACCAAATAAACAGTCACCTTATTCCGCTCGTTAAGAGCTGTTAATTACGGGGAATTATTATAGCTTATGGTATTCCTCTAGCTGTTTTTAAGCTAAAAAAAGTGGCGTCAATCGTCAATAAGGTAGTGTCAAAAGCGGCATGAAAAAAGATGAAAGTTTTTCTGGTGTCTTTTAAATGATGTTGAGTATCATTTCGCAGTCATAATTCAAGCGGAAAATCAGCATAAACCGCTCGCAGGCTC
>JAKIUY010000005.1 GCA_021647315.1 Victivallaceae bacterium | reverse complement strand
TAGGACAGCATAGTTTAAAACAGGGGGGTACTTTTGAGAAATTGAACAAAATTGAACAAAATTGAATGACTTGAATGGAAAAAATTGTTAAATCAGGTAGTTTTTATAATTGTTAGGACAGGTGTGACATGATCTAAGGGTTGGTTGATTTTATCTATCTTTTGTCTTCAGCTTCTTTTACACGAATTTTTTTATTGGCAACGTTCTTATTATTCAAGTTCTTTATTGCTAGTTCTGCTTCTTCTGGTTTCGGCATTTCAACAAAACCAAAACCCTTGGATTTACCGGTAGATTTATCTAACACCAAATCACAAGATTCTACGGAGCCATACTCTTCAAAAAGATTTTTTAATTGTTTCTTGGTAGTACTACGAGCAAGATTAAGAATTATTAATTTCATAAGTTGATACTCTCTTAGTGTTTAGTTATTTTACAAAAGACCATTTTAATGTTTTTGCACATAACGACGGCGGCTGATGGGTTAAATATCAATCGCACATGTTGCTTGGTCTTTTTTGTTTTTTTAGTTAAAAATCGCACCGCCATCAGCCGTCCGGTGAAGCGGTATGATATGCGAAAAGTCTATATTGGGAAAGTAAATACTTTACGTTTGACTTTGTCCCAATGAAACTACTATAACATTTGTCTGCAAGATTAGCTAATCAATATTCAGAATTATTTATTTATTCGTCTGTATATCGGTTGAATTAACTTTCTTCAAAATTAGGTCAAAATTCCTTATTTTAATATCTCACGCCTCGTTTTATTAAAACAAGAGCAATAAAAAGGGTTAATCTAAGATATTTTGAGCTTAAATATTTTATTTTTAAGGGCCCCCGCTATTTAATATAGACTTTTATCTCCATCATTGCTTGCAGTCTGTTTAAAATGTAGTAAATTTCAGTATCGCAAGGCTGTGTTTCTGAAAAAACAAAGAGGATCTATAAGTTGCAAAGCATTAATGATAAAGTTATATCTAGGATTTATGGGCACGGCAAGGGGTACGTCTTTTCTGCTGAAGCCTTTAATGATATTGCTTCACGCAATTCTATCGATAAAGCCCTGTCTCAACTATATAAACAACAGATTATTCGTAGACTAGCTTTGGGGACTTATGATTACCCCAGATTTAATGAACAACTGGGTGGAGCACTTTCCCCAGATCTGCAAGAGGTTGCAAAAGTAGTTGCCAAAAAACATGGTTGGCGTATTCAGCCTTCAGGAGCTCTTGCCGCCAACTTACTGGGGCTCTCAACTCAAGTTCCAGCTAAAACTATCTATCTGACTGATGGGCAATCTAAAATCATGAATATAGGCAATAGAAAGCTGATATTTAAACGCGTCCCTCCAAGAGAGCTACTGCCAGGCAGTAAGACTGTTATTCTTGTCACACAGGCACTGCGTAACCTTGGTAAGGCTGCTGCTGTTGATAAATCTGTCATAAACTACCTGCGTGGAATACTAAAGGACAAAGACAAAAAAGCTCTATTGAAAGAGGCTGGGCATATGGAAAGCTGGATGTGGGAAGCTATTAAACAGATATGCAAAGCGGAGTAGAACAGATTATGGATGAGGTTGCAAATTTTACTGCTGAACAACGCAAGAGTATTTTTCTTGAAACAGGGAATGCTATTGGTCTGGATGTTCATCTTGTAGAAAAAGATTTCTGGGTATGCTGGACTCTGAAACAGTTATTTACTATCCCAGAACTCAAAGGACACTTGATCTTTAAAGGTGGCACCACACTTTCCAAGGTTTACGGCATAATTAACAGGTTTTCTGAAGATATTGATTTAACCATTGAAAGAACAGCCTTTGATTTTGCAGATAATCCTGAAGCTGCAACAAGCAAAAAAAAACGAGAGCAGGTTATTCGTGAAATGATGAAAGCATGTAGTCGCTTTATATGTGGTAAACTGCGAAACTTATTATTTAAACAGATAGAATCTCAATTAGGAAAGCCCCAAAAAGACTCATGGTGGGATATAACAATATACCAGAACGATAGCGATAGGCAGACATTGCAATTTCATTATCCTGTAGTTGGAAAGAATTCAGAATACAATCCTTCAGCAGTGCGCTTGGAGTTCGGCTCCAAGTCAGATATATGGCCAGTAAAAACTGCCAAAGTCATATCTTATGCAGCAGAACAATTCCCCCATGCGTTTAATAATCCTGAAGGTGAAGTTATAGCTCTTTGTGCTACTAGGACATTCTGGGAGAAGGCAACGATACTACACCAGGTAGCTCATTGGCCTAAAAATAAGCCACTATTGCATCGTTACTCACGACATTACTATGATATGGCAATGTTGGCTGATTCTAAATTCTGCAATGAAGCTCTTAAAGATCTTGATCTGCTTAGTCGAGTTGTAGAGCACAAAATAATGTACTTCCGTTGCGGATGGGCTGATTATGGCACAGCAATGCCCGACACCTTCAAGTTGATCCCATCGTCGCTAATCCTAGCCGAGCTGGAAAAAGACTATAAACTAATGGAACCTATGATATTTGGTAATCTCCCTAAATTTGTTGACATCATAAAAAAACTGACAGAGCTGGAACAAAAAATTAATGCCTTATGAATATTCTTTCAGTCCTCCGACTACTTAAACATTACTATCAGAACAGAAAAATGTAATTTATATGAAGAGAATAATAACAAACACATAATTGAGCTTAAATATTCAGTTAAAACACTTGTAAAAATGAATGGCAGGTGTTAGCGTAAAATCTTGCGGTGTATGTATATTTCATGTTGGGGACGGTTGAGCTTGTCTGAACAGGTCAATTTGCTGCGTGATAATTTACCTTTTGTATCCACTGCTGATACTGACTACTATTATGGGAACGCCTTAACTGGGAACAAAGGGTAATGACATTAACACTTGATACACTTAAATCGTGGCTGTGGGATTCAGCTGATATACTGCGCGGCTCGACTGACTCATCTGACTTTAAGAACTATATTTTCGGACTGCTGTTCCTCAAACGCGTCAGTGATGTATTTGAAGAGGAAGTTGAAAAGGCGATGGCAGCGGAAGGCTGTTCCCGTAAAGAGGCTGAAGATGAACCG
This sequence comes from Victivallaceae bacterium, assembly GCA_021647315.1. GTDB lineage: Bacteria > Verrucomicrobiota > Lentisphaeria > Victivallales > Victivallaceae > JAKIUY01. The sequence goes on along the minus strand of JAKIUY010000005.1, from coordinate 81,098 downwards.
TTCTTTAAGGTTCCACATGACGCACGCTGGTCATTTCTTACCGCTAAAACTGAAAATATTGGCGAAGCTCTGGATAAGGCCTTTTACCTGATTGAAGAACACAATGAAGGTCTGGACGGGGTAATGACAGCTGTTCGCTTTGGTAATCGTGATGTCTTGTCTGATGCAGTGCTTCAGCGTCTGCTGGGACATTTCAATAAATACTCCCTACGCAGTGCTGACCTGTATAAGGAAGATGTACTGGGTGATGCCTATGAATACCTGATCGAACAGTTTGCCGACGATGCCGGCAAGAAAGGTGGTGAGTTTTATACGCCGAAAGGGGTGGTGCAACTGATTGTAAAACTGCTTAATCCACAACCCGGGAATACTGCCTATGATCCAACCTGTGGTTCTGGTGGTATGCTACTACAGATAACTAAAGAGATCGCCAGTAAAGAGGGTAAGAGCGATGTTTCTCACGGCGTAAATGTTCAGCTCTGCGGACAGGAGAAGAACCTGGCAACCTGGGCTATCTGTAAACTGAATATGCTCCTGCATAATATTTCTGATGCCGACATCCGTAAAGGTGATACGCTTTGTGCTCCGAAGCATCTGGATAAAGATAACGAACTGGATCAGTTTGATATAGTGATTGCCAATCCACCATTCTCGATGAATAAATGGTGGGATCCATTGGAGACCAATATAGAAACCAAGATTGACAAGAATGGTAAAGAGAAAGAGATTACCCCGAACTATGCCAAAGGCGTGAGCGATTCATACGGACGTTTTACCTACGGTATACCGCCGCGTAGCTATGCTGATCTGGCATTCCTTCAGCACATGATCGCATCACTCAAAAACTCAGGACGGATGGGGATTGTTTTGCCGCACGGGGTGCTGTTTCGTGGAGGAGCTGAAGGCAAGATTCGTCAAGGTCTGATTAATGCCAATTTACTGGAGGCCGTGATCGGCCTGCCGTCCGGGCTGTTTTATAATACCGGTATTCCTGCCTGTATCTTGATTATCAATAAAGCCAAAGCGAGCGATAATCACGACATCACTTTCATAGACGCATCTGATGATTACAAAGAGGGCAAGAACCAGAATAGGCTGATGCCTGAGCATATCGATAAGATTATAACAGCATACGAAGCTGGCGAAGCGGTCGACAAGTTCATGCGGGTGGTTGAGAAAGCTGAAATCGCAGAAAACGATTACAACCTGAATATAGCCCGTTACATCGACAAATCAGAACCCGAGCCGGAAGTGGATCTGAATGAAACTCTGGATGCCATTCGTGCCGTTGAAGCCAAAGAGGCCGACATTGATGCTAAACTTCAGGAGTTTCTCGCAGAACTTGGCCTCGGAGGTAATGCGTAATGGTTCACCAGCAAATACACCAAATACACGAACAAGGTTTTTTTAAATTTAACCCCGTCGATTTTCACGGTTTTAAAACAGTGCGAAGAGTACAACCGATCTTGGTGCGCTATCCAGTGATTTCTTCAAAGGGGGCGTAAGCTATGAGTAATAGTAAAAATGTACATGTACTTGAAACAAACGTGAAAGTAATTGAGGTCGACCGCGACATATATATATCTTTAACCGATATTGCCCGTCATAAAGATAGCGAACGCAGTGATTATATTCTTCAGAACTGGATGCGTAATCGCAGCACAATTGAATTCATTGGTCTATGGGAGCAAATTCATAATCCAGGTTTTAAATCCATCGAATTCGATGGATTTAAAAATGACGCAGGCTCAAATAGTTTTTCAATGACTCCAAAGCGGTGGATTGAATCGACAAATGCTATTGGCATCATTTCTAAAAAAGGTAGATACGGCGGTAGTTTTGCTCACCAAGACATTGCCTTTGAGTTTGCCTCGTGGATCAGCGCTGAGTTTAAGCTATATCTTTTAAAAGAATTTCAAAGACTCAAGCAGGATGAATTTTCCAGGGAGAATTTGGAGTGGAATGTATCCCGGACGTTGGCAAAGGTGAATTATCAAATTCATACCGATGCAGTAAAAAATCATTTAATCCCAGAGGATCTGTCTCTGAGAAAACAGGGATTTGTTTATGCCTCCGAAGCGGATCTATTGAATACAGCTCTATTTGGTCAAACAGCCAAACAATGGCGTGATGCAAACCCGGAGCTGAAGGGTAATATACGAGATGCCGCAACTCTGGAACAACTCGTGGTCTTGTCAAATATGGAGAGTTTCAATTCTGAGCTGCTCAAACAAAACTTGCCCGCCGATGAAAGAGTTGTTATTTTGAACCGCCTGGCAATTGATCAGATGCGTATTCTTATCTCCAACAAGGATGTTAAAAAGCTTACTCAATCTCTGGCTGGAGGAAAAGCTAATGATTAATTTAAAATGCTTAATGTTTAATGGAGCGGCTGCGCCGCATGCTTTGGTGTTAATTAATAATTCATCATTTGATATTAAAAATTACCCGAAGGGGCTTGGACTATGACGGCAACTACAGAATTCAAACAGACCAAGATTGGGCCGATTCCTGTTGACTGGGAGGTGGTGAATCTTGGAGATATTGGTTTGTTGAAAAATGGTCTTAATAAAAGCAAAGAAGACTTTGGCAAAGGTTATCCATTCGTTAACCTTATGAATGTGTTTGGCTACAATACAGTAAATCTTGCTAATTTAGGTTTAGTAAATTCTAATAAGCAAGAACAACAAGATTTTGATTTAAAAATTGGAGATGTTTTATTTATTCGCTCATCTGTTAAGCCAGAAGGAGTAGGTTTAACTGCTGTTATTTTAAATGAAATTGATAAATTAACTTATTCAGGATTCTTAATAAGATTCCGACCGGCCTCAAGCATCAATAATGAATATAAGAAATATTGTTTCTATGAAGATCAATTTAGATACCGTCTCTTAAGCAAGAGTACAGTAAGTGCCAACACAAATATAAATCAACCGGCTTTGGCAAGCTTACTTCTTCCTCTCCCACCATTACCAGAGCAGAAGAAGATTGCGGAGGTGTTGTCAACGGTTGATGATAAGATCGATTCAATCGAACAGGAGGTTGCTCAAAACAGAACACTCAAAAAAGGTCTTATGCAGAAGCTGCTGACTGGACAACTGTCCGTCACCGGCACCCCACATACTTTCAAAGAGTCCAAACTCGGCCCCATTCCCGAAAGTTGGGACGTCGTGACGCTTGGGAATGCTTCAGCTATCAACAGCTCAAGTTTAAATAATTCAACAAATCCCAATTATGAATTTCATTATATTGATTTATCATCAGTAAGAGAAGGTAATATTAATGTTCCCGATAATAAAATTCTATTTTCTGATTCACCATCCAGAGCACGACGAAAGATTGAAGGCTTTGATGTTTTAATGGCTACAGTCCGTCCAAACCTTAGAGGGTTTGCGTTAGTAAACTTTGATCCCAAAGATAAAATTTGCTCAACAGGTTTTGCTGTTATAAGAGCGAACCAAGTAGTCTCAAACCCTGGATACCTATACCAAAACCTGTATTCAAAAAATATTGAAGTGCAGATAGAAGCTCTTATCGTTGGGTCAAATTACCCTGCAATTAATTCGACAGATGTTGAACATTTAACAATTCCTCTTCCTCCATTACCTGAACAAGAGAAGATCGCGGAGATACTTAACGGAGTGGATGACAAGCTGGATGTATTGGAAGAGAAGAAAAATAAATACACGACATTAAAAAAAGGCCTGATGCAGAAATTGCTGACTGGTAAAATTAGAGTGGAGGTGTAGCAGATGGTGTCATATATATCTAAAATTGAAATAAAGAACTTCAAAGCATACGAAAATATAACCTATTATCCCAATGAAAAGTTCAATATTATCGTCGGAGAGAACAATATAGGCAAGTCAACAATTTTTGAGGCAATAATTCTTTGGGACGCATGCTTAAGTAAATTGATTCTTTCCAATGGTGTTGGGTTCTATAAGCCAGCATCGAAACAATATATTTCGTTTCAGGAATTGGACTTTATCAGACTTACCAATGACCATGACCTCTTTAATTCTGGAGGTCACACTTCAACAATTTCCGTTACGCTGAATATTGATGGTGAAGAATTGGCATTAGCAATAGAAATTTCTAAACCTGCATCTATTCAAAACTCTTTCTTTAGAATCAATGAGCTTAATTCAGCAGACTTCCAACGGTATGCTGAAATTGCCAGGGATAAGGGTAAAAAGCTAGATGAAATGTTGTTTATATATCAAACTAGGCCAGTAGCAAATATCCTACAGGAAGAACCGTATTACAACGAAGCTCAGATCAAACACAAAATACTACAAGGTCATTCTCATGAAGTGTTGAGAAATAAGATTTTAAATCAGAGAGAAAAGATAGAACATTTCAAAAAACAATTGGAGGCAATACTGCAGCAAAGTGTTGATTTCAAACTACCACCAAAATCACATCGTAACTCATCTGAAAACATTGACTTAAAAGTGCGGGAAGGATCTAAATGGCTTGATCTTCACATGCAAGGGAGTGGTTTTCTACAGGTCGCAGAAATTATATCAACAATTGACTTTATTGATGCTCCTCTGAAATTACTACTTGTTGATGAACCAGATTCTCATATCCACTCGAAATTACAAAGCAACTTGATAAATTACTTACGAGAATTATCAGACAATCAGTTCTTTATAATCAGTCATAATGATAGATTTGTTGACAATGCTCTTGATGGTGAAGTGTTCTTCTTGCATAAGGAATCAAAGATTAGCAACGAACTTAACCCAATACGAAGAGAACAATTCGACGTTATTAAGAGATCGCTAGGCGGAGTTCTTATGAACCTATCCCAGCTAAACAGTGCGCCTAGCATCGTCTTTGTTGAAGGCAATGATGATGCAGAACACATCTCGTCTCTGGTTAATAAAATAAGTTTAATTTCCAAAGAAGTATGTTCGTCAAAGTTACCCACGTTCTTTCCTCTGCGAGGAAAAGATGATATTGCAACTAAAATTGAATACATTAAGAGAACTCTTAGCGGATTATTTAAAGATAAAAGCTATGGAGTTATATTTGACAGAGACTTTAGTTCTGCTGAAGTTGATGCTTCTCTTAAAAGTATAATTGAAAATAAGATAAGACATTCTGATCCATTTGTATATAGTCATGCAGGCTATTGTATAGAATCTTCTATATTTGCTTCTTATCAATGCCTAAAAACGTTTCTTTGTAAATTTTGTGCCTTTTATTATAGTGATGGGATAGAGGAGAATTATTATGAACTAATTGATGAATATGAAGATAGAATAAAAGAGTTTCTTTCTAATTTTGGCAACCAAGTCAAAGCTGAATTCAAAGATCATCACAGCTCTTTACGCAAAGAACTTGAAAAAGCATTTGGCGCCCAAAAGGTTAACCGCCCAGAAATGAAATCCCAAATTTTCAGTGATTTCACTCGTGAAGTAATTAACGAGGATGATAAATTCAAAATTTCACGTATTATGAATAAGAAGTTAATTGTGAGGTTCATGAAAGAGTTTGAAAAAGAGTTTTCTGTAGAAATTCATATTTCGGAAGATACGTGTGAAGATGCTTATTGTACTTCACTCTTTGAACAATTTATTGAAAGTTTTGATAGTATTGATGACATTCCAAATTCGTATAAGAAGTTAATTAGGACTGTATTGAGGATTGATTCTATATGAGCGACACCAGTCAACCGGAATACATCTACAGCGAGAAACCGGCTTTAGAGCTGTTTGATAAGCTTGATTACACATACAAGCCGGGCTCGGAGCTGGTGCCTAATACTATTGTACAAGGAGATTTGCTTGAAAATGCGATTAAAAAGATCAATCCGTGGATAAGTGATAAAAATGCCCGTGCCTCAGTTAAGAAGCTGGTAACGACGCTGGGTTCGTCGCTGATGGAAACGAATGAGATGATCTATGGCCTGCTGACTGGCAAGCCAACCCGTAAGGAGTTCGACAAGCTGAACTGTCAGGTTAAGCAGGTGATAGACGGTCGTGAACAATTCAGAAAAGTTGAGTTTATCGATTGGCATAATGGAGGTAAGCGATCCGACAAGAACAGCTATATCGTCAGTAATCAGGTACGCTTCAGGGGAAAGGAGCGTGAGTCTATTCCCGATATTGTGGTCTATATAAACGGTATTCCGTTGGCAGTGATTGAGTGTAAAGCGCCTAAAGTGCGGGCCCAGGAAAAGGCTGTAAGTGATCTGCTCTATTATCAGCAGAACAGTGAAAGACTGTTTTACTACAATCAAATATGCGTAGGGATTGCCCGTAATTCGGCGGCAGTGTATGGTGCTATCGGCGTGCAGGAGGTGCAGTATTCGCATTATCGTGATAAAGATTTGACCGAACTGACGGCATTGCTGGGCGATATCCCAACCAAGCAGGATATTCTGATCTGGAACCTGTTCCGTAAAGAACGGCTGTTGGATATTCTCAAGAATTTTGTGGTATTTGAAAAAATCGAAGGGCGTACAGTCAAAAAGCTGCCACGTTATCAGCAGTTACGCGCCACCAATAAGACCATTGATAAACTTAAGAATATGGATGAAGGCGGCGTGATCTGGCATACACAGGGCTCAGGTAAGTCTTTGACTATGACCTATATTGCCAAGAAGCTGCAAGCTGAAGAAAACGGATTTAAGAACCCGATAATTCTGGTGCTGACTGACAGAATTGACCTTGATACTCAGATTAGTGATCTGTTTGTAAATGTAGGCAACCAGAACGTCCACAAGGCACGTGCGGTATCACACCTGAAGAAATTGCTGGCTAACAGTTATGGCGGAATTATTACCACTACAATCCAGAAGTTTATGGAACAGGACACCGCAAGCGATGATACTGATGACAGCCATAAAGACGATGAGGAGTTCCTGCCCGAAGATCAGATTGAAGAACTGACTTCTGATATTCAGATAAAAAAAGCTAAGGACGGTAGCCTGGTACGGGTGATTAAAATTTACGGTGAAAACGGTAAGGTGACTGAAACCATTGAAGAACCGGTTGATGTGGAAGAGCTCTCCGATAGAGATAATATCTATGTGTTGGCAGATGAAGCACACCGTTCACAGTATGGGCTTTTGGCAGCCTATATGCGTTTATCGCTGCCGAATGCCAAGTTTATAGCATTTACCGGTACACCAATTACCAAGGAAGAAAAGTCAACGTTAGGTGAGTTTTACGGCGGTCAGTATATTGATACCTACACGATCAAAGAGTCGGTTGCTGATGGTAATACCTTGGAAATTCTGTACGATCAGGCAATCCCGGAAATAATAATTGACAAACCCGGGCTGGACGCTGATTTCGATGAACAATATGCAAATGAAGATAAAGATCGGAAAGCGATGCTGCGCAGGACAGCCTGTAACAAATACAAATCGGCATACGAACGGCTGTGGATAGTGGCGAATCATATCGTTGAACATTATCAGGCGGGAGCCCTAAAAGAGGGACATAAGGCAATACTGGTATGTGCGAACAGAATTACAGCGGTAATGTACCGGAAGATATTTGAGCAGATGAAAGCGGAAGGTCTTCATAAGTTGAATACCAAGGTAGTGATTAGTCTAGGTGGGAAAGGCGATAAACTAGAAAAGCAGTGTGCTGATTATCTGGACTACGTGACCCCTGGCGAGAAAGTTAAGCAGGCGTCTAAAGAGTTTACTCTGTCATTTCCTCCAGCAGGTGAAAGCCTACTGAATAGCAAGACCGGCAAAGCCCAGTATAATGATGATCACATCCTGATTGTTTCTGATATGCTGTTGACTGGATATGACTGCCCGATTGCCTCGGTGATGTATCTGGATAAAAATCTTAAAGAACATACTCTGTTGCAGGCTATTGCTCGGGTTAACCGTACCAGAGCAGGCAAGAATGCTGGATTTGTGATGGACTATTGCGGAGTAGCTGATAATTTGGTCGCAGCACTAAAAATGTTCTCAGGTGAGCTGGTTAAAGATGATGTCATGAAGGATTATAAAAAGTTCGCATATACTAAGTTGCAGACACGTCACACCAAACTGATTGATTTCTTCAGGGCGATTAAGGTTGATCGTAAGCAGGATAGAGAGAAGTACAAGGATCGGGTATTTGAAATGCTCGAACCGATGGATCTGCGTGACAGCTTTAAAAAACTGCTCAAAGAATTTAATCAGGCAATGGATATTGTTCTGCCGGACAGTTTTGCGATACCATACGCTTTCGACTTTAAACTGTTCAATGAAATCCGGGCAATGTTCGCTGATGTATATCAGGACACAGAAAATAGCCGTATAGATGCAGGGGAGTCCAGAAAATTGCAGATCATGATTGATGAAAACCTGCGAGCGTCAGGAATCACCGGACTGCTGGCACAGCCGATAGCAATTACTGATCGGGAAGTGTTCGCTGATGAACTGGCAAAGCAGGGACAGGGCGCCCAGAAACTTATTAAAAAGAATGCAACCAAACATAGAATTAAGACCGGCTTGCAGATAAACAAGAGTTTCTACGGACCGCTATCCGAAGTGCTGGAGAAGGCTATTGATGATGAGAAAAATGACCGGATCAGTCAATTGGAGCTGTTTGATATTATTGACCAGGTTAACCGTGATATTGATGAGTACGAATCTGAACTTCAATCTAAAGGGCTGAAGAGCCCTGCTGAGTATGCAATCTATAGTGAAATGAAACGTCTGTATGTCAGTGAAGATGAAGCTATGTATAAAGTTAAAGATATTGCGAATGACCTTGATGAGCATTTCCAGATTGTAAACTGGGAAAATAAAGCTCGTGAGCACCATCAAATGGTTAAAAAGATCAGAAAGCATGTGAAAGACCGTTTTGATGGCATAACGGAATCTAAGGAATATGCACAAGGATTGCTCAACACAATTATTGAGAATAAGAAGAATGAACAGATTGGTTAAATACGGCACCAGGAATATTGAGTATTCGGTTAAGGTTTGCGAGCTGGCTAATCACTATGTGGAAGTGTCGGCAAATGAAGGAGTGGTTCTCAAAGGGCCCAAGGTTTCAGGCAGCAAAGCTGATAAATTGATCCTGATGCGTTCTGGGTGGATTATTGAGAAACTGCAAAGTGTGGCAGACGGGATCGATCAATTTGTGGGAGAGATTGCTACAGGAAGCCGTATTATCTATCTGGGACGACGTTACTTTGCAGAAGTGAAATCGGTAGATAGAGGGTACTACAAGATTGCGCGGGTTCTTTTTAAGTACAGTAAGTTTGAGATAATCGGCAATACGAACATAGCCAAATTTCAGGATTCAGCACTGGCCGGGTTAAAGCGTTTCTATATGGAGAAAGCTAAGGAAAAATTACCAAAACGCTTCAAGTATTGGCAGAAGATTACTGGGCTTAGACCGTTCAAAGTTCATTATAAGCGGCTTGATAAACGCTGGGGCAGTTGTAGTCTGGGTGATGAAATCTCAATCAATGTGGATGTGATGAAATTGCCGATGAAGGTTGTCGATTACATAATCCTGCACGAGCTATGTCATATCGAACATAAGAACCACTCAAATGAGTTCTGGAACCTGCTAAAAGGGTACATGACGGAATACCAGGCAATCCACGATGAACTTGGAGAAATGAAGGTGTAATGAACAATTACCAGGCAAAAGTCAATTTTTTTTTAATTGGCTCTTATAAAAATATAAAAAATGTCTAATAAACTAAAAAATCATCAATCTAAAATCATCAATCAAAAATTCATTCAGGCTGAACAATACCTTGATCAACTACAGATGTTTGGCATCAAACTGGGACTAAAACAGGTCTGCGAACTTGCTACAGCTGTCGGCAATCCGCATGAACAGCTGCGTTTTATCCATATTGCCGGCAGTAATGGCAAAGGTTCATGCGGCGCAATGCTTGGCGCGGCATTGCGGGCAGTCGGTTTTAAGGTTGGTTTCTTTTCTTCGCCACATCTGATTTCGATACGTGAACGTTTTAGAATTAACGGGCGGGGGATATCTGAAAATGATTTTACTGTCATAGTTGATAGACTGCGTCCGGCGGCGGACAAGATGCGTGAGGGGGGGCGGTGCCCGACCTATTTTGAATTTTCCACAGTCATTGCCGCGACCTATTTTGCAGAACAACAGGTTGATTTTGTGTTATGGGAAACCGGCATGGGCGGACGTTTGGATGCAACTAATTTTGTGACGCCTTACTGTTCGGTTATTACGGGGATTGCCTTGGAGCATCAGCAATATTTAGGCGATACGCTGGCGGCGATTGCTGGCGAAAAAGCTGGGATTATAAAACATGGTAAACCGGTTTTTGTGGCGAAAATGCCTGAAGAAGTGTTAACTGTAATTAACCATAAATGTGAAGAAATGGAGTCAGAACTTTTTAGGGTAGACGATAATCTGGCATGTTCTGATATTTCATTCAATTCTGATCACGGCTATTTTCAGAGTTTTGCTATAAAAAACTATCAGTTGACCATTCCTTTGGCTGGGGCAATGCAACGTTGCAACAGTCAGTTAGTTTTTATGGTGCTGGAATATCTTGCAACGAAATTTGATTTTGAACTGCAAACTGCATTGGATGGTATTAGAACTGCTCGTTGGCCGGGGCGTTTACAGATATTGAATGACGGAACGGTGATTGACGGGGCGCATAATCCTGATGGTGTAGAGAAACTTATTGCGGCGTTGAATGAAACAATGCCGGGTAAGAGGTTTACGGTGATCTTCGCCGCGTTTGCTGATAAAGATGTTATTGGTGCTTTATCAGGGCTTGACACTGTCGCGGACAGCTTTATTTTTATGCCACTCACAGGACCGGACTGGCGGGAGACCTATTCGGGCGATGAATTGAGAATTATGCTTGAAAGTATTTCAAATACCCTGGCGATTGCCGTTAACTCGCTTAGCGAAGCATTGGAGCAGTCAATAAATCAGCCGAGGTTATTTGCCGGTTCACTGTTTCTCGCCGGTGAAGTATTACCCCACTTTGTTTCTAAAGATGAGATTATTGATATTTAAAAATATCTGCATTATAACTGCTATGCTCTTGCTATTCATCAAAGCCCTGCAATATTATCTGTTTGCTTTATATAAATAAAGTAGCTCGGGCGTCCCGCCTGAGAAAATCAGTACGTCCGGTGGACGTAAAACACAGGCGGGACGCCTATGTTACTTTTGATCAATAATATGGATATAAATTATGAATAAATTAACTATAGCAGGAAAAACTTTTAACAGTCGGCTTTTTCTTGGGACTGGGAAGTTTTCATCAACGGCAGTGTTGCGTGATGCAATTGCCGCCTCCGGTTCTGAATTTGTTACGGTTGCTTTGCGCCGGGTTAATGTTGGTGACAGCCAAGATGATATTTTGTCAGCAATTGATAAAGATGTAACAATTATGCTCAACACCAGTGGTGCGAGAAATGCCGCGGAAGCGGTACGGATTGCCCAGTTTGGTCGGGCAGGGGGGTATGATTGGATTAAACTTGAAATTCATCCTGATCCAAATTACCTGCTGCCGGATCCGATTGAAACGTTGATTGCGGCTGAACAGCTGGTTAAAGCGGGTTTTAAGGTATTGCCCTATATTAATGCTGATCCAGTGCTGGCAAAACGACTTGAGGATGTTGGCGTTCACGCTGTTATGCCATTGGGAGCGCCTATTGGCAGCAATCAGGGATTGCAGACTTCGGCGATGCTGAAGATTATTATTGAACAGTCCAATGTGCCAGTTGTTGTTGATGCCGGACTAGGATTACCTTCGCATGCGGCGGCGGCGATAGAGATGGGTGCCGATGCGGTGCTGGTAAATACGGCAATTGCCGCAGCCGGAGATCCGGTAAAAATGGCACGAGCCTTTGCTTTGGCGGTTGAAGCTGCTGAACTGGCGTTAACTGCCGGTACCGCCGTCGTTATTGACCGGGCATCAGCCACATCGCCACAGAATACCTTTGATAATATTATTTAATCGGGTAGCACCCGAGGGCTAGTACCGCTTCAAACTCCGCAACTGCGTTGCTACGGAAGCGGAAACAATAAACTGTTATTTTTTTACTGTTTACTTCGTCTTTTCGCTTTGCTATAATATTTCAAAAAATGGCGAAATATTATGACTATACTTTGAGCGGGAAGAAACTTAACTTTTTTCGTGATGATGATAATGCTGGACTGCTTTTTGTAAGTTATTGGCTACTAGAAGTAACCTGTAATTTACAAAGGGCAGAAACAGCGTTGTCAGGGTGCGTAAAAAGCTAATATTTCAACCGTTTGAAGTATAACTGTTTTTTATTTGTTCCGGCAAAGCCGGTGTTGTTGAAAATTATCAATCAAAAATCTTAAATCATAAATTAACTATGTTTCCATATTGTAAATATTCAGAAGAAAATATAACAAGTTATCTTGAGTCGGTAACGCTACGTGATGCGGAACGCTCCTTGGCGGCGCAAACTTCAACATTTACCGATTTTCTTAACTTTATTTCACCCTCCGCCGCTGACTTGATGCCGGCAATGCGGGAAAAAGCCGCCATGATAAAACGGATGCACTTTGGCAAAACAGTCCGGGTATACTCCCCGCTCTATGTCTCAAATTTCTGTATCAATGATTGCCTCTATTGTGGGTTTAGAACTTCATATTGCGATCATCAACGTCGGCGGCTTACTAAAGCTGAAGTTATGCAGGAGGCGGCAATTATTAAAAGTTATGGTATAAACAGCTTGCTGTTGGTCAGTGGTGAAGATCCCAAAGGAGCCTCGGTAGACTATTTTGTTGATATTGTCAGTGAACTGAAAAAGATGTTTTCATATATCTCCATTGAAATCTATCCGATGGCACAGACTGATTACCGGCGTTTATTTGAAGCCGGCGTACACGGGTTGACGCTTTATCAGGAAACTTATGACCGTGAAACCTATGGAAAACTTCACCTGAAAGGGCCCAAAAGTGATTATTCAGCCCGGCTTGATGCAATGGTTGCCGGTGGCGAAGCCGGTTTTTATAATCTTGGGCTTGGTGCCCTGCTGGGGCTGTATAATTGGCGAAGTGAAGCGGTTTCGCTCGCAGCGCATGGTCTGTGGCTCAGAAAAAAATTCTGGCGTAGCAAAATACAATTTTCTTTCCCGCGAATTACTCCGGTAGAAGGAGGCTTTGATCCTTTAGCACCGGTAAATGAAGCTGAACTTGAACAGTTGATGTTGGCCTTCAGGCTATTCTTTCATGAGGCCGACCTCTATATTTCAACGCGTGAATCACACCAGTTCCGGGCACTTTCTGCCAGAAACTGTGCCAGTCATGTCAGTGCTGCTTCACAGGTAGTGCCGGGCGGTTATTATGATGAAGAACAACGCAAACAGGATCTCGGGCAATTTACGGTCAACGATTCATGTTCAGTCGAACAGGTCAGTGAAGATTTAGCCCATGAAGGACTTAAGGTAATTTTCAAAGACTGGGATCCGTGTCTGGGAAGCTGAGAAACGGAGTCCAGGAGACGGGGAGGGAACGTCCAACATCGAACATCAGAACATCGAATTTTGAATGGGGAAACAAGAATAAATATTTTACCTGCTCCGACTGACAGTATAAAAGAAATTCCATCTCGAAAGTTGAGTTTGCCCAGGAAATGAGTGAATCTTTTTATCTGCCAACAAAACCCTGGTGGAAGTTCTGGTGAAAGCCTTTTTTATACACTGTAGGTGATATCCATATCCAGATTGTATGAGGTGTTTTTGGCCTTTTTACCGGGCAGAACCTCGGCGTAATATGTTCCGGCATCAGCCATTTCTGAAATCAGTTCGTCTACGGTGCCTTTCAGTTTTGCTTTGCCGACTCTTTTCAGTTTAGTCTTGGCATTATCATAAAAATATAGGTTCATGTTTGCATCACTTTGGAGATTACTCAGTTTCAGGTCAATCGTTCCGGCTGATGTCAGATCAAATTCATACCAGTCACTGTTGTCGCCGAAACCGACCCAACCGTCAACCGGTGTACCAGTTAAGACTTGTGCCGTCTGCCATGAATTATCATTGGTTGCAGCTGGAAAATATTCACCATCAATTTCAAGGGTATAATCGGTATTATATCTGCCCTTACCTCTGTTAGCTGACTCAATTACTGCATAATAGGTCTCACCGTCACGCAATAATAGATTATTTATTTCTGGCAGACCGGTTTTTTTGTCAGTTTTCATATTTGCAATACGTTTGTATTTATCACGGGTAGCATCGTAATGGACAATGGAGCCTTTTATTTTTGTTGACAGCCCGGTCAGGCTGAAATCAAATTCACCATCGCTGTTCGGGATAAACTTATAATAATCACAAATATCGTCAATGCCAATATAGTTATTATGGGTATAATATGGCACAGAAATATCAATCAAGATTGCAGAAATAAAGGAATTATCCAGACTGAAACTGTCGACGGCACTCCAATCTGTACTGTTATCAGCATTATCTACAGCTTTAACCCGCCAGTAATAGATACCACCGGGCAGGGCGTTGAGCTCCAGTTCGCTATCAGTGACGGTCTGTTCAGTTGCATTGGTAAAACCGGCATTGTCAGCATAGGCGACAAGATACTCTTTAACTCCACTTACATTGTCATTTGCGTCAGCCCAGTTAAGGGTGGTCTTTGCGCCAGTTACTGTGTCAGTTAAGCCATCCGGTATTGAAGGAGCGGCAGTATCAACGATAATATTACTGCCGACCGACCATTCGGATTCATTAGCTGTATTATCAACAGCTTTGACACGCCAGTAATAGGTGCCGTCAGCTAACCCGTTAAGTTCCAAATCACTGGTGGCAACTGTTTGGATTATTGCGCTGCTGAAATCTGGATTGACTGAATACTCAACTCCATACTCCTTGACCCCGGATTTATTGTCGGTTGAATCATTCCAGTCAAGGGTTGCCTCTGAACCGTTAACCTGCTGAGTCAAATTGGACGGCAAGCTTGGTGCTTGAGTGTCGGGGGTATCAATTGTAAATATATTTACAGCACTCCAGCCTGATTCATTGTCTGCATTGTCGATGGTTTTAACCCGCCAATGGTAATCGTTATCATTTAAGCCACTGAGATTCAGTTCACTGGCGATTACGGTTTCTGATATTGCTCCGCTGAAATTACTGTTGACTGAGTATTCAACTATATACTCTTTGACCCCGGAAAGGTCATCAATAGCATCATCCCAGTCAAGTTCAGCATCGGTATCATTAACACTGTCGGTCAGACCGGTTGGTATTCCTGGTGCGACATCATCAATATCAATATTAAAATTCAACATATTACTGATTATATTCAGCGTGTAAACAATTTGATCTGTCCCTATCACAGAATTTGTCAGACTCAGATCACCCAGTTCTTCCAGCCCATCATAAATGGTTATTATATTGTCAAATACCGTAGCATTGTTTGCCAGCATGTAACTGCCGACGGCATTGTTTGAACTGTCAGTGGTTAAATTAAAAGTTGAGACACTCACATCTGTGAAATCGGTAAGCATAGCGACCGTATTAGGTAAAGAGAATGTTTCAAGGTTAAAATTAAGGAATCCGGCATTGTTGACGGTTATATCCCCGGCAATATTATTAACTCCATGGATATAGAGACTTCCACCGCCGGTCAAAGAAATTGCCGCGTCAGTTAGATTTGCATTGCCATTGAGGTAAAGCCGGTCTGATGCATTACTCATATTAACAATTGTATCAGTTATCACTGTTCCGCCGTTAACCATTAATTCACCGCTTAAATTTCCGCCGGAAGAAACATAGATGGAACCGCTGGAGTTGAGAGTAGTATTGGTCGCGATTCCAGCGTTTTCGACATGCTGTATTCCGCCGGAATTAATGGTGGCACTGCTTGCGATCCCACCGGAATAGATTCGTTGATTACCTTGTGAGTTGACGATGGTATCAGTCGTGATACCGAAAACTTCCTGAAGTCCGGTAGCGTTGACGGTGACATTAGTTGCGGAGCCGGAAACCACCTGCGCTCCTTCGGAATTTATGATGGTACTATTGGCAGTCCCGCCGGCGTGAATCTGCTGATACCCACCTGAGTTGATCATGGTATTAATTGCGGAATGTCCACTGGATACTATTAATTGTCCGTCACTTTCCAATAAAAAATTACTGGCAGTGCCACTGACAATGGAAAATGCACTATGTCCGTCACTGCGCCTGTTAGTACCATCGGTTAGAGTTGCTCCGGTATTGGCAATAATTACGCCACCGGCCTGCTGGTCGATTATTGATGCAGTGCCGCCAGAAGTAATAAGCTGTCTGCCGCCGGACAGAATGGTAGTACTGGCTACCATACCGCCGGAGAATATTGACTGAGAACCGCCAGAATTAATCGTGGTGCTGGTCGCTATACCGCCTGATAAGGTCGACTGCCCCCCCCCGGAATTAATCGTGGTACTGATCGCTATACCGCCTGAATTAATTATTTGATAACCTTTATCGTTAATAATGGTACTGTCAGCCACACCTCCAGATGAAATGTACTGGCTGCCGGCATTGATCATGGTATTGATTGCGGAATGCCAGCTTAACAGATAAAAATACCCGCCACTGGTTATTAAAAAATTACTGGCAATGCCGTTGACAATGGAAAACTTACTATGCCCATCACTGCGCGTATTGGTGCCGTCGATGATGGTTGCTCCGGTATTTGTAATAATAATGCCACCGGCCTGCTGGTCAATTGTTAAGGCAGTGCCGCCAGAAGCGATAACCTGTCTGCCGCCAGAAAGAATGGTAGTACTGGTTGCCGTGCCGCCAGAATTAATTGTCTGATAACCGCCAACATCAATTACAGTATTTGTCGCCCTGCCACCGCTGGAAATATCTTGATTTCCATCGTTGTTGATAGTGGTGCTGTCAGCAATTCCACCGGATGAAATATGTTGATAGCCAGCTGAATTAATGGTGTTCCTAATCGTTGTGCCACCGGATGAAACATACTGGGTGGCTCCGAAGTTGATAGTGGTGTCAGTCGCTATACCGTTTGGAGAAACTGTTTGATACCCTCCGTAGTTAATGGTGGTAGTTTTTGCTATACCGCCGGATAAAACATGTTGATATCCCCCGCTGTTAATTGTAGTGCTGCTCGCTACACCGTTGGCTGCAATGTTTTGCAATCCTAGGTAATTGATAGTGATATTGTTTGTCATTCCACCGGATGAAACCATCTGCGTACCGTCTGCAACAGTTTCATTATTAGCGATTACTCCTCCACTGACTATGCGAGTAAAACTCATAATTCTCCTCTCCTGCGTAATTATTTCATTTGTAAAATTCGCTGACTAACTATTTTTGTTTTTTATTCGTGCATTTGCGGCTGACGTTTTTTGTTTTTATTAGTTCCGGCAAAGCCGGTTATGTTCTTATTTTTGCTTCTGCTTTTTAAATTCCGGAATCTGACGGATAGTATTGATGACCTGTTCTGTCGCGATCAGCCGGGAACATTCAAAATGCCGCTCGGTATTTTTATGTCGTGGACACCATAGATAGTCAAAATGGTCAAAATCAATGCGCATATCATTCCAGCAACTATGGCATGTATGATAATTTATGACTCGGTATGGAGTATGGAATTCATTGGTCGGATGTGTGAACCCGCTAATCATCACCACCGGAATCTTACAGCACCAGGCAATCCAGGCGAGGCCGCTTGAAAGTCCGATAAAAAAATCGGCATGTACTAATAGATCAACCCGTTCCTGGAGCGGAATGTCGCCAGTGAAATCTTCCGCACCATTAGGAATATGATTCCAGACAATGCCATTGCCGTTAGCCGGAGCCTTGTCGATACAGAGCACTCGGTAGCCGTTAATTTTTAAAAACTCAACCGTCTCACGCCAGCCGTCCGGATTGTTCCAGTATTTTGCCTGGGTGCTGCTTTGGACAGCAATACAGACATAAGGTTCTTTGATACTGCGCGGTGCGTCAAGTTTCAGACGTGGTTTAATATCGCTGGAATCGACACCGAGAATATAGCCTGCAGTCCGGTGCAGTCCGATATAACGGAAGTCAGTCGGCTGATTATCCACATTGCCATTAAAAAACAGCCCCATATAGTAACATGCGTATGGTTTATAATTCAAAGTCTCTTTGGCAGTAATAAAGTTGAGTTCAGGATACTGATCACGCACTAAATCAGCAATCCACGGGGTCATGACACATAATACTTTGCAGTTGTGTTTATGCTGAAATCGTTCAACATAGGAGAACCAGCCGATTGAATCACCAATGGTCCCAACCGGCAGTTGAATCATTATTTCTCTGTTTTCAGCACAATAATCATGAGTGAAAATTGCTTCTATCTCGCCCTGATGAAAAATTTCCAGCCGAAACCGAATGAAAAACTTCTTGACACTAGTCACCATGGCGTTGGGCTCAACGTCCGCGTTGTAGAGAATTATTCCGGTATCAATATCGGAAAAACAGACGCGGTAACTGCCGGATGCGGGGAACTGGACTCTTATTCCATCATTGAAGTCAAATTTAATACCTTCAGTTGCATCTTGTGTTGGGATGTCAGGAACATTGCCATAGACAGGAGGTTGTTCTGGTTGCTGTTGTACTATGGGTGCAATCGCGATAGCTTCTGGTGTAACGGTTTCTGCCGCTACAGAGAATGATGGCACTGTAATAAAGTCTGGTGCAATATATATATTATCACTACTCAAAACGTTTTCTCCTCTATGCCCGTAGCAGGTAAAATTTATTTATTTTAAATGCCGATTAAACTCAAAAACTTTAACGGCTAAATATTAACTCCAACGATTATAATAAAACCACCACTGTAAAGCTACTTTGGCTCTAAAATAATATTAGTTTAAATGCTTTTATCTAGAGAGTTGCGATTTCATAGTTAAAAATAACCTTTGAATCTATAATTGCAAGGCAGGGTATTGTTGAAAATCTTTTTTTGATGCGGGAGATCAGCTACTCCTGCAAACCCACATTCAACGTCATATGCACTGGCAACATACAAAGGGAAAGCTCATGTTATTAAACACTAACGCAATTACGTATGAAAGTCAACTGTCAAACCACCTTACCGTAGGAATTGATCAAGGAAATACTGAGTTACGCCGATTAGCAATTTAATTAGCCTGGCTGTGGTATCACTGGCAGCCGGATTCTGAAATAACAAAAAAATGGTCGAAGCAGCTAAAACAGAAAGGACGGCAACGAAAAACGGCAATCGTTGCTATGGCACGTCAATTAATGGCTGCACTTTACAGAGATATTGTAAAAGGCGAAGAAATAAAAGGAGCAAAGAAGAACGGATAAGATTTTGGCGGGAGGACACCTCGGGGCGCTCTTTCAGAGCTGTTTTCTTTGGTGGACGGGTTCCCAGGGCATTGCTCTGGGCTAATATATATCGGACTTTCAGTCCTAAACAGGGCGTTCAAGTAGACAGCGATGCTGAGCTCTGGAGCACTGTAACTATTAATTTTAGCAGGATGGTATTACTCCCTTTTAGGGAGCCATTTTCAATGCTCCGTCCTCCGGGCGTGTTTTTTTTGCTTTCCCAAACCGGCATCGCCGGTTTGGGGTTTGGATTTAATAACCGAACAGTTCACGCAGGGTGAATTTTTTGAATTTGCCCATTTTTTTCAATGTTTCAAGTTTGATATTGCGCTCATTGCCCATGACGCAAAGCGCATATTTTTTGCCTTTGATATGGGTTTGAAAAAAATCATTCAAGTCAGTCAGCGCCAGGGTCTTGACCCGCTCATAAACTTTGCGGTTGATGTCATAATCCAAGCCCCGTTTCTTCGCGGCCTCATACTGCCAGAATATCGCTTCGCCGGTCACCCTGGATGAGGCAATTTTTTTCAGCAGGGCTGCTTTGGCGGCATTAAATTGTAGCTCGGCCTGCGGCATCTTATTCAAAACAGTCATCATCGCCGCAACGGCATTTGGCAATTTGTCACTTTGAGTCCCGACATAGGCCAGCAGATAATTTTCATCCTCTTTTTTTCTTGCATTTGAGTACCAGGAGTAGGCACTATAGGCAAGGGCACGTTTTTCTCTTATTTCCTGAAAGGTGATAGAGGATAAACCGGCACCGAAATATTCGTTAAACAGCTGCGATACAGCCAGGAGTTCAGGATCAAATTTTATATCTGAAGCGAGAAAGAATATCTCAACCTGCTGCATGTCATAAGGGACATAGTATACTTTCGGGGCGACGAATTGCTGCTTGGGGTAAATTTTCTTTGACGGTACCGGCAACCAGGCGGCGTGGACAGCATGCTCGGCGGTTAATGTTTTCGCAACGATTCCAGTCGCATCAGGACCGTAATAAAATATCTGGTGCTTAAATTTGGTCAACTGTCGTATTGATGCGGTGAGCTTATTTATATCCATAGCTGCTAACTGTTTTGTGCTCAATTTGTCTCTGAATGGACTCTCCATGCCGTATTTAGCCATACTGATCAAACCCTGCCTTAAAATCGTCGATTTATTCAGTTTTGCATTGGCGCGTGACTTCAGAATAGTGCCGACCAAATTTTTATAAGCTTTAGCATCAGGAACGACATTTGCCAATAGATGTTCCAACAGCTTAACGCCCGGTTTAAGGTTTTTGTTCAAGCCTGACAGTTTCACATATAGTTGATCTCTGGAGATGCTGACGCTGAATTTCAAGCCTAATCTGAAAAACTGCTGTTTAAGTTGTCTGGCACTGTATTTTGCGGTGCCTAAATATGGCAGGTAGGTTATCGCCAGCGGCAGCAGTTTGCCGTTATCAGTTCCCATCGGGAAAATGTAGGTTAAACTGAACAGCTCATTCTGGCGGTTTTTGATTGCAGAAAATGCGACCTTGTTGATTTCAGTCCTGGTAATATCTTTAGCGAAATCGGTAAACTGTGGTTTAATCGGGGCTGAGTCTATTTGGGCAAATTCATTAAAAAACACGGAGGTTGATTTCCGATCCAGTTCAAGCTGGGTGATTTCAGGTTTAGGCATGGTATATTTGCTGCCTTTGCCCCGCAATTTATAGGATACAACGTAGTTATCCTGATAGTATTTATTGGCGAAATCGAGAATATCTTTTTTCGTCAACTGCTCCAGGTGTTCATATTTATTAATATAATCATTCCAGTTCAAGTTGAAAATAAATGCATTGACCATTAAAAATCCCCGGCCGCGATTCTTCTCTATAGTTTTAATCCGCTCAAGTTTCAGATTATTTATCACCGCCTCGACCAGCCAATCATCAAATTCACCATTTTTTATCTTCTCGATTTCTTGCAGCAGTAACGCTTTCACCGTTTCAACAGTTTGGTTCCGTTTGGGCATGCCATAAAGAAAATGCACTGAATAATCATCCAGAATATAGGGAAAAGAGCCAGCCGCCAGAACTTTCTGGGTCAAATTCAGATCTAGGTCAATCAAGCCTGCCTGTGAGTTGGCCAACAGCATGTCAATTACTTCAAGCATCAGCGCCTCTTTACTCCCCGCCCCCTTGAATTTATAACCGATATAGACCATCGCCGGTTGCGGTCCATAACTTTTCATGATAACCGGTTTCGTCAACGGACTGTCTTGCGGCTGTTTGAACGCCGGTAGCGGAGCAGCTTGCCAGTCACCGAAATACTGTTCGACCAAGGCAATGGTTTTATCCGGTTCAAGGTCGCCGGAGAGGCAGATGGCAATATTATTCGGCCGGTAATAGGTCGCGAAATACTGTTGAATATTATACATTGAAGGGTTTTTGAGGTGTTCACCTTTGCCGATAGTTGTCTGCATGCCGTAGGGATGGTTCGGGAAGAGCCCTTTCAACACGTTATTAAAGACCTTGCGTCGATCATTATCCTGGGTGCGGTTAAATTCCTCATAGACGGTTTCCAGTTCAGTATGAAACAGTCTAAGTACCAGGGTGCTGAAACGTTCCCGTTCAAGCATCAGCCATTTTTTCAGTTCGTTGGCCGGGATATCATTCATGTAAACCGTCATATCATTAGCGGTAAAGGCATTGGTACCTTTGGCACCCAATGATGAGACCATCTTATCATATTCATTGGCGATGGCAAACTTTGATGCCGCGTAGGAGAGTTTATCAATAGTTTTATAGAGCTGTTTTTTTGCCGCCGGCGATTTGGCATTCTTATGCTCTTCAAACTTAACGGCAATTTTATCAAGATATTTTTTTTCAGCCTGCCAGTTTTTGGTGCCGATGCGACGCGTCCCCTTAAACATCAGATGTTCGAGATAATGTGCCAGACCGGTGGTTGCGGCGGGGTCATATTTAGAGCCCGCGCGAACTGCGATCATCGTCTGAATCCGCGGTTGGGTTTTATTAACGCTTATATATACTTTAAGTCCATTCTTCAGCGTATGAATAATGGTTTTGGTTGGATCTTTTTTTACCGCATCAGTCGGTTTAAACCACGCCTGTGCCTGAAGTTTTGGCTGAATGGCACTGGCGAACAGCAGAGCAAGCAGCATTACTGGCATCTTTTTTATCAACATATTATTCCTTGTTGTGAGATGATTTTAAGAGACGTAACGCGTTGAAAATGACTAACAACGAAGCTCCGGTATCGGCGACTATGGCCATCCACAATGTTGCCATGCCTGTCATCGCCAACGCCATAAAGACAACTTTCAGACCGAGGGCGAACCAGATATTCTGTTTAATGATATTCAACGTCCGGCGTGAATGGCTAATCAGCCACGGCAGCGTATTCAGGTCATCCGCCATCAGCGCGATGTCAGCGGTTTCGATAGCGACGTCGGAGCCGATAGCCCCCATGGCAATTCCCAGGCTGGCGACCGCCATCGCTGGAGCATCATTGACGCCGTCGCCGATCATTGCCACCTTCTCATATTTTTCGACCAGCTCTTCTACTCCCGCTACCTTATCTTCCGGTAACAGTTCCGTCCGGATGTCTTCAATGCCGACAACTGCGCCGACCGCATTGCCGGTTCCGGCATTATCGCCGGTTAAAACCGTTAGCCGTTCCAATCCCAGCCGTTTCATATTGGCGACGGCCACACTCGCCGCCGGGCGAACCCCGTCAGCGACACTGATCAGACCGCAGACATGATCCTCATTACCGATAGCGATCACCGAATGAGCTTCATCTTCAAGCAGTTGTGCCCGTTGATGAATTTCCGGTGTCTCCTCACCTTTTTCCTCCATAAAACGATGGCTGCCGATCCAGAATTTCCGCCCGTCAATATCAGCTTCAGCTCCCTTGCCTTTGACGGCCTGAAAGTTTTCCGCCACCATTTTCACCTCAACCTGTTCCGTTTCCGCACAGCGCAATACAGCTCGTGCCAGTGGATGTTCACTATGCGCCTCAAGCGCGGCAGCCCGTTCAAGCAGCTCTTGACGTGAATGTCCATTCAGGGGAATAATAGTTTGAACTTCGGGGTGTCCGAAGGTCAAGGTGCCGGTTTTGTCCATTGCCAGGGCACGGATTTGGCCAATCAGTTCAAGATACATTCCGCCTTTGATCAGCACGCCGTTTCTTGCGGCTGCAGTCAAGCCGGAAACGATACTGACCGGGGTGGATATAACCAAGGCGCAGGGACAGGCGATGACCAGAATAACCAGGCCGCGATAAATCCACTCCACCCATAAGGCGGAAAACAGTAATGGTGGTACGAGCATGATAAGCAGAGAAAACAGAATCATGGCCGGGGTATAATACTTGGCGAACGTCTCGACCCATTGTTCACTGCTTGCACGGCGGGAACGCGCCTCCTGAATCATCTGAATTATCCGCGCCAGTGTGGTGTCGGTTGCCAGTTTGGTAACTTTAAACTCAAAAGAGCCGTTTTCATTGATGGTTCCGGCAAAAACCTCATCCCCCGCCTCTTTGAATACGGGAACGGATTCACCGGTAATCGGTGCCTGATTGACGCCGGAACTGCCGGTGGTAACTTCACCGTCAAGCGGTATTTTTTCGCCGGGGCGCACCAGCACGTTGACCCCAAGGGGTACCTCTGCAACTGGAACTTCCATAATGTCGCCATCATGGGGACAGCGATAACGAGCAACCGCCGGGGCTAAATCCATGAGTGCGGTAACGGCGCGCTGGGCGCGGCCGATACTCCAATGTTCGAGTAAGAGTGAAAGCGAAAAGAGAAAGGTAACTGTTGTGGCTTCAAACCATTCACCGATTATAATAGCACCGACCACCGCCACCACCATGAGGAAATTCATATCCAGCCGTAGTCTGCGTAATGCACCCAGTGCCTTAGGGGCGACAAACCAGCCGCCAGCAATAATCGCAATGCAGTAGAGGACAATTGAACTGAGCGGGAAGATATGTTCTTTGCCATCATCGCCGGCGACAAATGCCTCCATGAAACTACCGTGCAGATACCAGTGAATGCCGAATCCGGTGACCAGCAACATCCCGCTTATTATCGTCGTAATCGTTCGCCCGTGTTGCTGCCAAAAAGTCTCCTGATCATCATTTGAGAGCCATTCGTCCCAAAGTACCGCCCGCATGCCACCGGCGGCGACGGCGGCGATTATATCATCATTGCCGCTGGTGCCCGGTTCGATGGTAACGGTCATCTTGGCGTTGAGGATATCAAAATCAAGTTTTACAATTCCCGGTTTTTTTCCGACCTCTTTATTCAGGATCGCAATCTCCTCGGGACAATCCAGACCAAAAACTTTATATGCTGTTTGATTGGACGATAAAGGTTCACTGCTGGAGCTGGCGACTGCGCTGTGGTCATGATTACAGCTACTACCGTGTTTATGCGCGCCATGGTCGTGGGTGCAGCCGCTGTTCTGTTTAGGCGCGGCGTGGTCATGATTGCAGTCTGCGGTATGTTGATGTCCGGTATCAGCTACTCCATCAGACGGCTGATGTTCGTGTTTACAATTGTGGTTATGTTGATGTTTCACTGCTCATTCCTTATTTTTAACCGGTAGATTTGTCGGCTTTAACCATATTTATAATAGTGTAATTATATATTTTAACTTTCGCCTGTTTCAGCAGAGCTGTTTCCATTTTATAGGTCAACTTCTCATGGCGGCTGGCTTCAAGATCCGCTCTTGCTTTATTGCGTACTGCTTGAAATGTTTTATTCTTGGCGGCTTCTCTTTGTCGTACCATAACGATATAAAAGTCATTGTCAATCTGAAAGACCTTACTGAGTTCACCTTTTTTAAGTTTAAGGGTATTTTTATGAAATCCGTGGGACAGCATTTCACGCAAGGCATCATCGGTTTCGCTTATCCACGGTTCTACTTTCCCCCCCGTTTTTGCGACATCCCGGGCATCTACATCCTCCTGATGCAACAGTTGTCGCAGTACAGTGCGGCGGATACCTTCATACTGCCTGCGCTGTTTTTTGCCTGGCACTTTTTCGTCGGCCTTTGACACTAATACCATGCGGTCTATCAGTCCATTTAACAGCTTTAACTGCTGCTGCATTCTTCATGGTTTTCGCCGTGACGGCTGCAGCTGGTATGTTTTGAGCAGCATGCTATGAAATCATGTATATAGACTCGCAACTCTTCGGTTGTAACATTGCCGCCACGATAAGTAGCCACAATATTATCTGCCGGCGGACGGGGCAGCCTGATCACCGTCCAGTAAAAAGCCAGCCCGATGAGCAGCACTACTGCGGTTCTAACATAACCGCCCTTTATTGTTCTGGCGAGCCAGCCTGCTTTACTATTATTTTCAATGTTCATTATTCAATTCGAGTTTTGTCATTGTAGCTCTAGTCCTTGAACACATGACATTGGACTAAGAAAAAAACATTATCTAGCGACCTTTTCAAATAGGGTCTAATTAATTTGTGCCTGAACGGTCAAGACCGAACAGTTGATTGCGTTGTGAAACGCTACGGAACGTGAGCCGTCCAGACACTGCTTGACTGAATTTAATCCTTCCATTTTTTAATCTGTTCAGACAGCGTTGTAATCAAGGTACTGGTTTTAAGCAACAGAACGACCGCACCTACAGCGACTAACAGCGAAGCTATGCTGTTAAGAATATCAGGAATATTTGACATAATATTTCTCCTATTAAGTCTAGTTTGCACGAAATGCCATTTGGCCATATTTCGTACGGATTATTAATATAAAAAAACATCGTTTTTTTATAGATCTCAGGGCTCACGCAAAAATAAATCCAACCTGTTTTTGAGTAAATCCTTATTCAGATTCAGCGTTCCGCGAAACGCTTAAGCTCTCCGAAATCGAATCAATCAGACTACCCGTGCGTAACATAACGACGAGTACTCCGACACCAACGATTAAAGCTCCGATACCGGTTAAAATAGCACCGACTTTATCCATCATTCACCTCCTTTGAACTGGTTAACTGTTTATATTGTAACTCACGCATCTGTTCGACACGTCTGAGCAGCCGGATTGACTTGACCAGTAAAATCAGCGAAGCCACGAACATAAAAGTTGAAAATCCCCAGAGTAACATTTGAAAAATCTGTAACATTAATGCCTCCTATTGATTTTCGACAAATTTCAAATTTATCTTTTTATTATCAGTCGCGCGTAAAACATATTTTCTGACCCGTGGCAGGATTCTTTCCATGGTTTCCAGATAAAGCCGGTAACGCGTCACATCTTCAGAATAAATTTTTGAATTCCTGCGGTATTCAGCCAGCATACTCTCAAACCGGGTCGAATCGCCTGTTGCCTCATTTTCTACTTCAGTACGGTAACCTTCAGCTTCACTGACCATTTCTCGCGCCTTGCCTCTGGCTTCAGGAATTACGCTGTTACGATACCCCATGGCCTGGTTTATAGACTGCTCCTTGTCCTCCCGGGCTGTCATCACATCCCGAAAGGCATCAGCCACTTCGCGCGGCGGCACAATGGCTTTAATATTGAATGCTGTGATCTGGAGACCGCTGTCATATTTATCCAGCACCCGCTGCGCCTCCTGGAGAATTTTCCCCTGCGCCGCAATTTTCCGGGTGGTCAGGATGTCATCGACACCCACCTGACCGATGAGTTCAACCAATGAAGAGGCAACCGCATTGTGCAGCAGGCGTTCTTCGCTGAAATTCACTTGATAGAGATAACGGGCGGCATCTTTTATTTTATAATGCACAATGGCCTCGACATTGATGACATTTTCGTCCCCGGTCATCAACTGGATGTTTTCCTGCATGAATGCCTGATGATCATGCTCTTCAAGCAGTAAGCCCACCTCCGCGCGGCGTATTTTTCCCACATTGACAACTTCCACTGACTCAAACGGCCATGGAAGCCGATAATTGGCTCCGGAATCAACCGTTTTAACCACCTTCCCCAGACGTTTAACCACCCCCTGTTCGCCGGGAGCAACGGTATAAAATCCGGTCATCAGATACAACCCGATTCCAACAATCAGCAGCAGGGAGCAAATCAGCCCGAAATTGAGGTGGCCGAACGCGTTGCCGATGTCACTTAAAATACTTTTATGGCCATCGCTCATTTAGTCACCTCCTTGCGAGTTGCGGGCAGCAGGACACCAGCTGAACCTGATCCTTCACCGAAGAGTCGCATCAGCTGCGAGTCCGCCGGCAATATCGCGGTTGTTTTATCATCAATTATTTTTTCATAGGCCGCCAGCGTACGGATAAATTTATAAAAACCGGGATCTTTCTGAAATGCTTCGGCGTAGAGTCGGATCGCCTCTGCGTCACCTTCACCGCGGATAATTTCCGCCTGTTTATATGCTTCAGACAAAATCAGTTTCTGCTCTTTCTTGGCTGCCGCCCTGATTTTAACCGCCTCTTCACTGCCTTCTGAACGGTATTTACGGGCAATCTGTTCACGTTCAGCTTTCATGCGCCTGAAGACGGAGAGTTTGTTTTTCTCCGGGAAATTGAGCCGTCTCATTTCGACATTTACCACCTCAATACCGTAGCCTGCAGTCCGGCGGTTGCATTCATTCATAATCTCAACCAGCATTTTATGCAGCTTCATTTTCGCTGCGTCCGTATTAACCAGTTCCGCCAGCTCGTAGCGTCCGATATAGACGCCGATTGCAGAACTGAAAATATCTGCCAGTCTTGACTCCGCGCCGACTTTGTCCTTAACCGTTTTCATGAATTCCAGTGGCTCCTTGATTTTCCAGGCTCCATAGTAATCAATCACTACACTCTTCTTGTCTTTGGTCAAAAATTCTACTTCACCTGCTTCATAAACGTGCAGCCGATTATCATAAAACTGCACACTTTGCACCGGTTCCGGCAACTTTAAATGCAGCCCCGGCGTGAGAATGGTTTTCACCGGTTTGCCAAACTGCGTAACCACGGCATACTGCGTAGTGTCAACTATAAACAATACCAAATTGCTCATAATGAAAACCAAGGTTAAAAATCCAATACCCAATACCCATTTTATCCAGCCATGTTGTTTTGTTTCCATAATAAATCATCTCCTTGATGGTGTTGTTGTTGAGGCAATTGCAAAAGTTTCTACGATAGATTTTTAATGTTGGACGGCATCTTTTGCCCCGCACCTAAATGAGAACATTTAGGTGCGGAGTTACTCGCTCAGAACTCTAAAAATCATGCCCGCATTGGACTTTTGCCATTACCTTTGTTGATTAAAATTAAACGGTGTTTTTGTTTTACTGTTGATGAACCACAGATCTGTTCCGGTCGTCTCAACATTTGATCCGACCAGAAACTTTCTGACATTGGGTAATATCTTTTCCATTGCCTCGATATAGAGCCGCACCCGGGTAATATCGCGCCCTTTGCTATAGGCTTCGACTTTTTTCAGAAAACGTGCCGATTCACCTTTGGTACGATCTATTTTAGCATCACGGTAGGCCTCGGCGGACAGCAGCCGGGCTGCTGCTTTGGCGCGGGCATCCGGCACCAGCGCGTTAAAAAAAGAGTAGGCCTCATTGATATAGGTAATCCGGTCTTCTCTGGCACTCGCAACATCCTGAAATGCCGACTTAACCTCATTCGGCGGTGCTAAATCGCGAATTAGTACGCCGATGACCTCTACGCCGATCCCATTGCGGTCAAGCTCCTGCTGCAGCGCCTCGCGGGTTTCATTCGCAACCATTTCCCGTCCAGTGGTCAACAGAATGTCAATAACATTACGACCGATAACGGCACGAAGACCAGATTCAGCGGCATTTTTGACAATCCGATCAGGCGCACTGGAGCTCAACAGGTAACGTTTGGCATCTTTCACTCTGAAATGAACCGCGATACTGGCTGCGGTCAAAGTTTCATCGCCGGTAAGAATAAGCCGTCGCGGAGTGACCACCTGACGAATGGTTGAAGTACTTACCTTATCGACACTCTCAACAGGGTAGGGCCAGCGGTAGTGAATGCCCGGCTCCATCAGCTTATCGGATATTTTGCCCAATCGGCGGACAATTGCCTGTTCGTCAGGCTGAACAAAATAGATGCCGGAGGCAAAGTAACCGGCGAGACAGATGGCAGACAATGCTGCCACTACTGTCCAGCCCGGTTTGCCGATACCATGTTGATGATTATGCTCCGTCACCGAAATTTTCCCGGAACGCAGTGCCTTCAGGTTTACCGTGAATATTTCAATGGCGGCGATAAAGATGAAAATCACCACAATTGATGCTGCTATTTTATCCAGTCCCGACATGCCGAATATAGAACCGAGCAGGCCGATCAGGACGGCACTGGAACAGAGCATATCCATTCGGGCGTGATAACCGGCCGCAATCAGACTCGGGGAATTTTCTTTCTGTCCCACATAGAGCATATAACGCCCCATGAAGTAGGTGATGCATACCCCGAAAAATGCTCCCAGAGCCGCCCAGGTGAGATAGCGTAATTCAATCATCTCCCCGGAAAGTGATTCGAAAAAGAGATCAATCCCCATATAGAGAATAAAAACAGCAACTATCATTGCCACAATATGTTCCGCCCGTGCCATGATCCCTCTGAAACGATTATTGGTCTGCGATGCGATAATCAAGCCTGTCAGCACAATCCCAAGGACAATCATATCCGCCATTGAATGCCAGGCGTTGGCTTTGAGTGCCAGACTGCCGGAGATGAACGCCAGGAGAAAGCGCAGCGCAATCAGCACACAATTCGCACCGATACTGACAATAAGAGTTTGTTCTTTTCTGTTCATTTAATACCTCTATCCTTGTTGGTTTTAATGTCCGCAGCCGGCATCATGCAGATACCCGCCGTTCTGCTGCTGATGACCGCACCCGGCACCATGTTTATGCCCACCACTCGCCTGCTGATGGGAACAGCCCGATGGATGAAGACTGTTTTTTTCCTGCGCATGCGCCCGGGCTTCAACTCCCATCAGCTGCGTTAAAACAAAATCACGGATGACCAGCTGTGATTTTTCCAGCAGTTTGTTCTGCATCTCATTCGTCCGTTGCTGATGGCGAACTGCCCGCAGTAGCTTGACGATCTGCGGTTTTGCCTGTTCCAGGGTCTGCGGTGTCGCCGCGATCAGCTGACGCATTTTGATGATCCAGTAATTATTCTGAAATTCAAAGAAATCACTCACCGCACCGGGTGTCAGGGCGAACACATAACGGTGGAACCCATGCTCATAGCGTTCTGCCAGATGACCGCCGCCTTCAAGAATCCACCGGTCAAGTTTACCCCCGCGGCTGGCACTCCAGTCTTCCGAGTATTTTTTGGCTGTCGCTGCAAAGTCTGCTCCGGTACGCAGTTTTCCCTGCGCCGCCTCAATTTTGGCACGCCCGCGTTTACGTTCATCTTCGCTGAAACCGATCCCGACCCGAATGATGCTTATCTGAGCTTTTTGCGGCTCAATCAGGCGACTTTTATAATCATCGTAAAACTCTTTGACCTGTTTGTCAGAGATGGTGATTTCTTCATCCACCTCCTCTTTATGGAGCATCTGCTTGAGTGCGGTCAGCTTCATCTTTTCACGATAGGCTCTGGCCTCATTATTCTGACTTTTATCTTCAGCCTTTTCGATCAGCAGTTCCTTGACGACAAGTTGGTCAAGGAGATTTTTTTTAGCCTTGAAACTGGCAAATTGTTGCTGCTGCTGCGGAGTCAGCTCATCAAACTCCTCCATGAATTGTTCAACCGTGAAACGTTTACCCTGAATGGAAAACAGCGCGTCATACTTATTCTGTTCCATTTTCTGCCGCTCTTTTGCCAGGTAAACCACCTTTTTAACTTCACCGCGTACTTCGTCAAGCGATTTGATCTCACTCCCCTGACGCTCAACAATTTCCGCAATATAAAGCGTCTTGCCATCTTTGAATACCGGTGTCGTTTCACCTTGTTGATAACGAAACATCGTTTCAATAAACTTGGTGCTTTTGGTGCGGCTGTTCCGCTCTACAGATTCGCTTTTGGCTGAACTGTCTGCCAGTTTATCGGCAATCTTCTTGAAGTCGCCACCGGCGCGAATCTTGACAAGTGCTTTTTGGGCCCGTGCCTGAACTTTTTTATCTGCCCCGTTCTGGAAAACCATATAGTTAATCCGCAACAGTTCAGCACGGGTATATTTACGTTGGTTTTCAGCGTAATAACTCTTGATTTCACTGTCTGTAGGCGGCACTACTTTCAGCAACTCGTAATTGCGTTCAATAACAGCGTTCTTCTTTAATTCCTCAATGTATTTGGGAATATACTCCGCCTGTTTCTGCGCTATCAGGGTCTGCTCAATCTCCTGCTCAACTTCAGCAAACGAACGTGACTGATATTCATCTCGACGCTGCTCATAATATTGCCGCATCTCAACCTGATCCGGCTTGAGCTTGTCGGAGTGCATTTCACCGGACAGGACATTGAGGTTGATCTCTTCCACCAGATGTTTAAGCTTGTGGGTGACATCTTTGCGTGAAAGCATCCCTTTTTCGCTTATCCAGCGCTTCAGCATCTTCTCCGTCACCAACCGCTGCAGAAGCAGCCGATAGGTCTCCGGGGAATCAAGTGGATGGCTTTCGCAGCCTTCATCCCTGGAGCATTTCTTATGGTCGGAACCATGTTTTTTACAGGTGGTATGTTTAGCTTGACGCGGCATGATTTTGTTTATATAACCACGCAGTTCCTGGGCGGTTATTTCACCACCCGCATAGGTGGCGACAACGTCATCGCCAATCCGTTTGGCTATCACGTCAACCCGCTGTTTTGCCTGCTGCTCTTCTTTGAGAGCAAGCACGATAAGCCCGGATATTAAAAGTAACAGTGCCGAAACTATTATAAAAATTGTAAATTTGTGAGTCATTTTATTCCTGATAGTCCTATTGAACTTGTTTTAAAATCCCAAACCTGTGATTTTGATGAAGTATACTTTAAGTGGGCAGTCAAGTAGCATGCGATCTCCGAGCGCATATAGCAAAGGTTAGATCAAGCTCAAAGGATAGAGTTATTCAGTTGATTTTAAAGAACCTGAAACCCTTTTCGAGCACCATCTAATTAGTGTCGGAATGAGAACGCTATGTAAGTAGGTTACCTTTTCGAACAGCGTCTGATTATCCCCTGTTCGTGGCTGGTTCGAGCCTTTAGACGATAAGTACAGTAGTCCGTAGCATTTTTAAGGTGAGTCGGTTTATTGCTGCTGTTCTTTTAAAATTGCTCGCAGTTGATTTTAAATCAAGGGAGATAAAATATGGCTGCGAGACGTAAACGGGCGATGCGTTTACCGCCATAGACCGTTTTTTTGAGTATTTAACGATTTTATTATTACTATTGACGCCGGGCAGGGAGGAATCTATGCACAGACCACAATTGTCAGTAGAGCTATTATAGGTCATCGGGGTCGCGATATTGGGAACAGCATTAAAAGTATCTATTCCGCAATTACCATTCACTGATGTTTCAATAGAAACACTGCTGTTACTGATACACAAAAATGTATCGTTCCCAAACGTATAGGTCGATAGCAATAGATAAAGTCCCATCATTATGACAGATATAATTTTTTTCTTGAAGCTCAAGTGACTATTCCTTATCAATATTTATTTACTATTTAGACGCTGCTTAAAATTAAAATTTTGCGGCTGTTTTTTTTAGAAATATTTTAGTTTAAAAATACTTCTCATGTTATTTTACCAATTACTGCCTAAAAACTAGTAAGAACTATATTTTTAATGCCCAGATTTCAAATAAAATTCTTTGAAATTAATACAAACGGAGCGGAGAAAAGCCTTTAATTTTCGCGATGCGGAAAATTTAAAAGGTTTTTCGAGTACCATCTATTTAGCATCTTATTTCTCTATTGACCGATGATTATAAAATAAGTTCCATTGCTTTGTTAAAAACAGAGAAAGTTTAAATTCATCTTGTAGAACTCAGCATAACTCAGCATTATATTTACTCCTTAATTCTATAATTTAAGGAGTGTTCTGGTTTCAAAATATTATTTGTGCTGTACTGATTTGCTGTGTAATTCATCGTGTCGGTTCTATCGTTATCTCAATGTGGGAGCAGCCTCCCGGCTGCGAATTCGTCACCGGGCGGATGCACCCTACTTTTAAAAATCTGCAATCATAATTCATAATTATTCCTGCGTTCTGGTGTATGGACAGACCATGGCACACATTTCCATATTACACGGGCGGAATTTAATTACTGCCGGAATATTTTCCATGGCGGCTTTCAGATTTTCTTTGGTAATAACCTCCGGTACTGCAACGTCAACATTCCAGCCCTGGAATTCGTTGCCTGAGGCACCGATTAATGAATGGCGTTTTGCCCAATCACAATTAACCCTTTTAATAGTCTGGAAGTTTTCGACAACTTCACCAATTTTTATTTCAATCGGCTGCTCGAATGCATTTGTTTTACAGGCTTTAAGGCAAAGCTCACAATTGTCGCACGCGTCGGTTAAAGTTTTATCCTGGGTGATGTTGTCATACTCTAGTTCAGCATCGGTAACAATTGCAACGTAACGAATATTCGCGCCATACTCTTTGTTAACCACAAACCCACATTTTGATATTCTGCCCAGACCGGCAGCGACTGCGGCAAATTTATTGGAAAAGATGTCATTGGTTTCGCCTTGAGGACCGTTGTTGAATGACGCGGTGCCCAGCAGATCATGGGTGTATTCAGCGCTGTAACCGGCATTTTCCAGTATTTTACTGGTTTTATAGGCAAGGATTTTCAACTGTCGATTAGCTTCAAAGGCTGACAGCATCAATGAACCGACGGCTTCAGCAGGATTACGAGCCGCGGTTTCAAGTGAACCATGTGGAATTTTCACCCCAAGCACAATTACTGACTTCGCGCCTTTGACATAATCTTCAGGTCGCCAGACACCATTGTTTTTTTCGACAATTTCAGCATCATAGTGATGGAAACGGTCAGCTTGATCTTTGGCAATGAAGGTTTTTTCCCCATCGTAATAAGGTTTAAGCTGTTCAGCCACCTCATCAAAAACCGCAGCAGTGGCAATACCGACGAGGTTTACTTCAGTTTCACCTAGAGCATTAAGTATTTCACGGGTGAAGTCAGCAATGTTTTTAGTTTTATTGACTGGCGAGTCAGGTAGGACTAAACCTGTAGCGGCAAGTGGCGCATTGGTAAGCAGAACCTGAGCTGCCAATCTTTTTCCCGATTCAATATTTTTAACTTCGGCAATAAGTTTTGCTTCTGGAAAGTGGGACAGGGTCAAGGCACTGAAACCAAAACGTTCCAAAGTCCGTGACATATCATAAGCTGCCTGGAAAGTGCGGTATTCAACTGTTCGTCCATAGCCCGGGGAGAGTTGGGGGTTGAGTTCGAGATCATCCAAATAGGGTTTTCTTGTCTGGATACCGACAACTATCGCCACTTTGCCATCCGGCAGGTATTGAGTAATATCGATACCCAGTTTGTTCAGTTCAGCTGCATCGCTGACCAGCACCGTCTCGATCTGATGGTTGCTGGCATCAGTTATCATGGTGTCATACATTCTTCGGTCGAGCATTGTTGCTGATTGAACAGACAATTTTTTGCGTCTAGGGGCATTTGTGTAACTTTTATCAAAATAGCGCAGTGGCTTAGGGACACAATATCTCAGGCAACTGCCCATTTCCTGACCACGGGTACCATGACATTCAGCGGTTTCAACAATAGTCTGTTCGTTGACTACTGCCGGGAGATCAAGATCAAGGTCAAGCTGAAAATGTTCGGCCCATGAACAACGCCAAAGATTTTTATTAAGGTAACGATATTTTTTATCTTCAATTTCGATAATATTCCAGCCGTCAATTTCGGTGTCGAGCGCATTAGTCATACATTGTTTGACACATAGGCGGCAGTTATCACAGACAGAACCGGGTTCAAGGAGCGGTGTGATACTTAGTTCAGCATCGGTAATAATGGTGACAAAACGATTGCGCGCCCCATATTCAGGGGTAATTGCCAGACCGTTAATGCCAAAGTCCGCGAGTCCGGCGGCGACAGCCATGTGCATGTGGGAGACATCCGGCGCGAAGTTTTCTTTCAGATCTTTATAACCTTTATAACGCCAGATATTTGATGAGGTGATCGGTACTGCGGTGTAACCTTTTGCTTCGATAAAATTAGCCATACGGAATGACATCTCATCCAGACGTTCATTCATTACGCCTTGAATACGATATGGTCCATCTTTATCCTGCGGATGAGTCAGACCATCTAATTCGATATTGGCATCGGGATGGTGAATTGCCATGACGATAACTGATTTAGCGGTTGGCATAATGCCCTGCGGACTCATTTTCAGCGGGGCGTGTTCAAATCTTTCAATATTAGCAATCCCGATTAAATCGGCATTAACCTGATTAATCCCATAGTTTTTAATTGACATAGTTAGCGGTGAATCAATAACATTCTTCATAGTTATTTTCCTTTTTTTTATTGCATCCAAAGGATGCCTTTATTGCTGGGTGTGATCCCGGGAAACACGTAGTAGCTTGCGTTCTCCGAACGCAAAAAGCAATGTCAGGACAAACCTAGAATATTAACGTCTTTTCTGACACCTTTGCTGCAATCTACAACTCATATCGTTCTTACTCGGGCAGTAAATAAAAAATCCCAATAAAATTCCCTTTTAAATGTGGAACCGGCATCCCTGCCGGGAATAGAACTGTAGCTTGCAAATAAAGCTTAAGTTCGCGACGAGGACGTCGCTCCAACATTGTAGCCCGTTCCCGTAGGAATTTATTTGGGACTTTTGTTTTACTAAATGTGAGCTCTGGCAATCTATGCCTGTTAGTTGCGCTCGGAGATCGCAAACTACTTGTTTGCGGTCATCGCAGTTCCAGGATTATTTTATTTGCTGCCTGTTTTAATTTTGTTATTATTGTGTTGTATTTCGTTTTGGGACACCGGAATAGCGGAGCGTAACAGCCGATGGCACCGATTAATCTTCCTGACGTAGTTAAAATTGGATAGGCAAATGTGACAAGTCCCAGTTCCTGATCTTCGACGACAATATAACCATCTTGCTTTATCGGTTTAATGGTTTTTGTCAGCTGTTGCATATTGCCAATATTATCCCATTGCTCTTTTGGAAATCCATTAGTGTTAATAATCTCAGCCAGTTCATTGTCGTCAGCGAATGCGGTCAGAATTCTGCCTGTCGACAGACTGAAGATATTTGCATTGTTGATAGCATCATAATCAAGTTTAATCAGATGTGAATGTTCGGCTCGCAGTACCGGAATTCGTCTGCCATTAGACAGGGTTGCCAGAACAATTGATTCCTGAATTGTCTTGTTGGCGTTTTGGAGAATTGGAAAAATCTGATTTTCCAGTTTTGTTTCTGACGCGAAAAAATTATTTATGCCAATTTGGTGACATTTATGTCCAATGGTATATTTTGAATCGGCGTTCTGGGCGATATAGCCGCAGGCGGAGAGGGTTTTCAGTAGATTATGGGTGGTGTTAGGCTGAAGGTCCATCTGTTTTGCAATTTCAAACAACCCGAGCCCATGATGGGTGAAGTCATCAAACAGCAGTATATCAAGGATGTCTAATGCCTTCTTAACCGACTTTACGGGTACACCTTTTGGCTTGCTATTCATTTTGTATATTCCATATTATTGAATACTATTCATTTATGTTGAATATTATACCATGAAAAATTGGGTATGTCAAATAAAAAAGGATTTTTTTGAAAAAAACATTAAATCAGGTTGACAAATAACTGAAATGAAGCTATTTTAAAAGCACTGAGTCAATAAGTCAATAAACCATTATAAACAAATCCGGCTATACCGGCACGTCGAATGAACAGGAAAAAACCGTTTTCTATTAGATTTTTAAATTCACTATGTGTTTTTCGACAGGCGACATCCTTGGCACAAAATATTAACAGAAAATAGAATTTTCTATAACTTGTACTATAACTTGTAAAATTAAAACCCCATAAAATATAAAAAGGTACTAATGACTAATTTAAGTTCAAATAACTGGCTTCTGGAAGAAAAAACATGGGACTCCGCTCAGGGCAATGCAAATGAAACTCTCTTTGCTTTATCTAATGGATCACTAGGTGTTCGTGGTACTCTCTCCGAAATGCCTACTGACAATATGTCAGGAATCTACCTTGGAGGAGTCTATGATAGAGGAGAAGCTTTTGCCAGTGAAATGGTTAGCTTACCCAATTTTCTAGGTCTTGAAATATCAATAGGCGGCCAGGTTTTTGATATTCAAAATAGCGAAGTTCTTGAACATTACCGGGCATTAGATATGAAACAAGGTTTTTTATATCGTCGCTCGCGCCTTAAATCTACTGATGGGAATATTCTTGTCTGGGAATCATGGCGACTTGTTTCTTTGCTTGATCCTTTTCTTTGTGCGGAACGGCACAGACTCTTTGCTGAAAATTTTAGTGGTGAAATA
The DNA here is from genome assembly GCA_021647315.1 of Victivallaceae bacterium. Classification (GTDB taxonomy): domain Bacteria; phylum Verrucomicrobiota; class Lentisphaeria; order Victivallales; family Victivallaceae; genus JAKIUY01. The sequence continues at coordinate 43,345 of JAKIUY010000005.1, read as the reverse complement.
AAAATTGAATCAAGCATCGATGCTAACTGTTCCATGTGGGATTCCTTTGGCTATAAAAAATATGAGCATTTTAACAACCTTGCTTATGATGCGACTGACACTGATATTTTGGTGAGTGCCAAACTTGATGACTCAAGATACCCCATTGTTTCTGCTAGTAGACTTATTGGGCTAGGGGAACTTAAATCAAACACGAAAGACAGGAATATTATTGCAACTTACCAGAAAGATATCACTAGCAGCAGCCTAACGTTTGATCGCTATATGACATTACAGTCTGAACGGCTTAAAACCGCAGACGCTCGCGAGCAAGTTGTCAGTCAGTCAATTGCGACCCTGGATAGAGCACAAAACAGTGGTTTTGATGAACTGCTACAGCAAAATATCGGTTTTTTGGCAAAAGAATGGGAGATTGCCAATTTTGAAATCACCGGTGACGATGAAATGCAGAAAGTTTTACGTTACAATATTTGTATGATGATTTTTGCGGGTCCGCGTCATTCCGAGCTTGCAAGTATTGGGGCAAGGGGACTTAGTGGTACTCACTATGGTGGTTGGATCTACTGGGATACTGAAATGTTTATGCTCCCTTATTATGTTTTTACTGCTCCGCAAATTGCAAAAAATATCCTTATGTACCGCTATCATACCCTTGATGGTGCCAGAGCAAACGCCAGAGCAGCCCACTGTAGAGGAGCACTCTATCCGGTTTGCTCAACAGATACCGGAATCGAAGCGATGTTTGATAAAAATCCGGCAGGGGATGATTATTCTAAAGATGTTGGTGTAATCAACAATCCGATCACAATGCAGGAAATCCATGTGGGTTCTTCGGTGGCCTATGGCATTGAACTTTATTACCAGGCAAGCGGTGACAGAAGTTTTATGTTAGACTACGGGCTGGAGATGCTTATTGAAATCGCCCGTTATTGGTGTGATAGAATGGAATGGAATGAAAAAACTAAAAGATATGAGATTCTCAAAGTTATGGGAGCCGATGAGTACCACCATAACAGCAACAATAATGCTTATACTAATTATATGGCTTGGGGTAACCTGAATTATATTCTGCGATTATGCAATACCTTAAAAGATGAAATGTCTGCGGTTAGAGATAAACTAAATTTAACCAAAGCAGAGCTAACTCTGTGGCAAAGTAAAATGGAAACCCTTTATTTGCCACAACCACAGGCAAACAGTGTTATTGAGCAGCAAGATGGCTGGTTCAATCTCAAGCCCTATGGGCGTGGCGACTACTCGGTGCCTGAGCTTTTATCACGACTGAATAATGGTGGTGGCCAACATATTCCAAATGCTTTGGGAGAAGATATCTTTCTTAGTAATATTGATATTGACTCTAGGCACAATGCTCAGGTTGTCAAACAGGCAGATATCATTCAATTATTGTTTGTAAAGCCTGATCTTTATGATGAGGAGATTGTTACTGCCAACTGGGACTATTATGAGCCTCAGACGGTGCATCAATCAAGCTTAAGCCCATGTATCTCCAGTGTTGTTGCAACACGTCTGAAACAGGACGAATATTCCTATTTTTACTTTAAGCTTTCAGCTGAAATAGATATGTATAACAGACAAAGCAATGTTCATAAAGGTCTGCATTATGCCGCTATTGGCGGCACCTGGATTGGTGCAGTTTATGGTTTTGGCGGTATTTATCTGAATAAAGATATGGAACTGGAACTGCGCCCTGTACTGCCTAAAGAATGGACAAGTTTCAAGTATAACTTCAGGTGGCAAGGTCGAATTATTGAGGTTGCGTATAATGGAAAAACGATTAGCTTGAAATTAAAAAAAGGTCAAGATATTGAGCTGAAAATCCAAAATAACTCAGTCGCACTGGTAAAAGATAAGTTAGTAAAAGTTGAGTATTAATTATGAGTATTAAAGGTGTTATTTTTGACTTAGATGGGGTTATTGTTTCAACAGATGAATTTCATTATCAAGGCTGGCAACGGCTTGCAGATCAGGAAAATATTTTTTTTGATAGAGCAATGAATGACAGGCTCAGAGGGGTAAGCAGAATGGAGAGCCTTGACATTATTTTAGAAAAGGCAAAGAAAAATTATTCTTTAGATGAGAAGATGAGATTAGCCGAAACAAAAAATGATATCTACCGCGATCTATTAAAAAAAATTAGTCCTAATGACATTCTTCCAGGAGTAGTAAGTTTACTTAAGGAGCTTAAAGAAAAAAATATAAAAGTTGCGATAGGTTCTTCCAGTCGTAATTCTCCAACAATTTTAGCACAAATAGGCCTTGGTGCATACTTTGATGCGACTGCTGATGGCAATGACATCAAAAAGAGCAAACCTGACCCGGAAGTCTTTTTACTTGCTGCTAGTCGTTTGGGCTTAAAACCAGCAGCATGTCTTGTAGTTGAAGATGCCCAGGCGGGAGTTCAGGCTGGGCTTGCTGGCGGAATGAAAGTATTAGCAGTTGGTGCAGCAGCAAATGACCCCGATGCAACGTTCAGTGCGCCAGATATGAGTCACGTTAGTGTCGAACAACTACTTAACTGTTGAGAAACACTAATTTGCAGTCAGATGAGTAGTTATTATATTTTATTTTTTGCGCTCGGAGATCACAAACTACCAGTAGTATGCGTTTTCCAAACGCATTAAAACAGATTTATAAATGGAATAGTGGTAATATAATGAACAGACCAAACATAATTTTTATTTTATCGGATCAGCATAATGCTAAAGTTAGTGGCTATAATGGACATTTGGTAGTAAAGACACCGAACATTGATCAATTGACCCGGGAAGGGGTGCGTTTTTCCAATGCGGTGACGCAAAATCCTATCTGCACGCCCAGTCGAGTCAGTTTCCTTTCCGGTCAGTATTGCCACAATCATGGTTATTATGGGTTGGAAGGACCGAATCCTCAAGGGCTGCCATCTTTGCCTGGACAACTTAAACGCAATGGCTATCGCACTGCGGCAATTGGTAAAATTCACTGTCCTGCGAACTGGGTTGAAGCTGATTGTGACCTTTTCCTGGAAACGATGAATTGCAGTGTCGGGGGTAATCCTGAATATACAGAATATCTTGCTGAACGTAATCTCCTGGACAAAAAAGACAAAGGAGTTTCGCCGACTGGTGGTCAAAGTCTTGATGGACGGGCGTCGAACTTAGCTGCCGAAGACCAACCTGATGCCTGGGCGGTAAGAAAAGGCATTGAATTTATCGGAGACTGCCAAACTAATCAGGAACCGTTTTTTCTCCATCTTAGTTTTAATATGCCGCATCAATTGTATATGCCGAGCAGCCCTTTTTGGGATATGTATCCTGAAGAAACGCTGGAGATGCCACCCAATTTCAGTTATGATATGACTGATAAAGCACCGCATTTGCGTCAAACTGTAGATTATTATAAAAATAATCGCTGGACAGAATTTGAACCATCATCTTATGAAGCAGGAATGAAACGTAAAATGCGCGGTTATCTGGGCAATATTTCTGAAATGGACAGTAATTTGGGCAAACTGCTGAGTTATCTCAAGGATAATGATTTAGCAGATAATACCATTCTGGTCTATTCAGCTGATCACGGCGATTATGCCTGTGAACACGGTTTGCCGGAAAAGGCGCCGGGAATATGTGCTGACGCGATTACCCGCATTCCTTTTATCTGGCGTTGGCCTGGACATTTTAACGCCGGTTATGAGGCTGAAGAGCTGGTCGAAGCGGTTGATTTGACCACAACACTCTTCAATTTAATCGGGATTGAAGTGCTTGAGACCAGTGACGGCAAAGATTTAAGCCCACTCTTGCAGGGGGAAAAACAGGAAATTCACAAGATTGCGGTGACTGAATTCAGTTGGTCTAAAAGTGTTCGTAAAGGTAACTATCGGCTAGTCTATTATCCAGTAGAAATGTTCGCTGCTGAGTATCCTGACGGCTTCGGCGAATTGTATGATTTGGAAAATGACCCATGGGAAATGAAAAATTTATATTTCGACAAAGAATTTCAATCAATAGTGGCAGAGTTGAAACAGGATCTTTTTGACTGGTTGGTGACCACTTCACGGCCACGAACCCTGATTCCCAAAGTTTTAACTGAAAGTTCCCAGCAAAAGCATCATTATAAAAACACCGTTAACGCAGATGGTAAAATCCATCATGATTATATCAGGCAGCTGGCAGCGATTGATGCATCAATCGGAACCCCGAAGAATAATTATATCTAATTTTTATATAAAAAGGACTTGACAAATGATTTCAAATGTGTTATACTGTAAACATTGAGTCAATGAGTCAGTTTAATTTGAACGGAATTTTCTCTACTGCAGCAAAAGGAGGTAATGCACAATGTTAGGAAAATCATCACTTACAAATCAAAACCCGGATACTGTTTTACATTAATTCAATTTCTCGTAGTTATAGCAATTATTGCTATTCTTGAAAGTATGTTATTGCGGTAACTTTTGAGAACTAAACTTTTACGCTAATAATTTTTTAAACAGGAGTACAAAAAATGAAAAAAACAGCTAGAAATAACGTATCTGGGACTACTTTTTACAATCTGGTATTTGCTCTGGTTTGTATGGTCTATTTCACCGCGCTACCTCTTAGTGCTGCCCTCAGCAGCAGTGATCCTGAAAAATTGGTGAACGGTTTTGATGTCGACAGTGAATTATACTCTTTTTTACAAACCTGGAAAAGCAGTTCAAGTGTAATCGTCCGCAGCACTTCAACTTATTATATTGCACCTTCTTCAATGAAAATTGATTATACTTTTAATGATACTGTCGGAGTTTTTCGACTGACCAGCAATACCGGCAACTGGAATTTGTCTAAATGGGAAAACTTTAACTTTTGGGTTAAAGGCGACAGCAGTAATGATGATTTTGTCTGGGTAGGGTTCGAGGACAGTAACGGTAATATTATAAAATATGGACCACAGAGTAGCAGTGATAATGATGATTTCAGTTTGAAGAGTGACAGCTGGCAACAATTTACGGTCAATTTTTTCAATGACGACCCGGTCGTATTACCTTCTAAGCAGACTTTTGACTTTACCAATGTGACAAAAGTTATCATCGAAATCGCTAACCAGGAAGCTGCCGTCCATAGCTCAACGGTCTATTTTGACCAATTTTCACTCTCGACCAATAAAGCATCTTTTGTCAATCCAACTGAGTTCTCGCCGAATAATGACGGAGTGAATGATATTACCTCACTGTTTTATGCCTTGCCGGCAGACAGTTATGTAACCCTGGAAGTCCTTAACAGTGGTGGCGCGCTGGTAAAAACGTTAAAAAATGATGAACTTCAATCACAGGGCAAGGTGATCGTCGATTGGGATGGTAAGGATAATAATGGCACCGTTGTCGCGAATGGCACCTATACCTTTAGTATAACCACGCCTGCCGTTTCAGATTCTATTGCTATAACAGTTAATAACAATGCCAACCCTGTGGGGAACGGTACATGGCTCAAAGCTCCATTAATTGCACCGCAAATGTCCCCGGTTGTACTTTGGTATAACATTCCGGCAAATTTCAGTACAATTACTCAAACTGAAAGGCAGACCTTGTTAAATAGTGATTTTACGCGGATTAGTGACCTGGGGATTGAGGTTATTGTCGTCAGAGGCAATACTACTGCTTTGCGGAATGATATTTTAGCGGCCGCCGGCACTCATAATCTCAAAGTAATTTTAATCGGTTCTGGCATCAATGTTAAAGTTAATCCGCAAAATCTTACCGATACTGCACCGATTATTACTGAAGCCGCCGTTTATGCGGACTTAATTGATTTTGTCAATGAAGTAAAAAATAACAGTGCGCTGTTTGGATATTATATCATTGATGAGCCGGATGAAAAATGGGGTAAAAATATTCAGGTATTTAAAAGAGTCTTGGAAGAGCTTGATCCCAAGCATCCCGGATTTGTGGCTCTGAATAATAGATGGAATATGAGCAATATGGTTGCGACTATTAATCCACAGATAAATCTCAGTCATTGTTACCCACTCAGTAATCAAAACCTGCTGGGTGATTTTACGCTCTACGGGACGAGTTCTGTCGGCGGTAATATTGATTTTTCCGCAGTTCTGGACGAACATCAAGTGGCTTCAGCCGGTAAAAAATTGTGGTACTGGATTCAGGCTCACTCATATAGTACATCTTTATCGTTACCGGATCCTGAAGAGATTCGCTGTATGACCTATACTGCTGTCGCTCATGGAGTTAGCAGTATTCTCTTTTTCCTCTACAAAGACGCTCCAAGCCTAGCACTGGAAGGGTTGGTTGATATCAATGATAACAAAAGAGACAACTATTTTGAGGTACAGAGTTTGACGGGCAAACTTAAGCAGATTTTACCGGTTATTAAATATACAACTGTAGTAAACAACCTGATCCAGTTAAGCGGCGGCGGCACCCCTGGTGGCGGTGATCCGGCAAATCCTGATATTTACCCCTACGACCGTGGCGTCCGCCAGACTTTGCAGGACGATACTACTGGTGAGCTGTTTATTGCCATTGTCAATCGTAATGTTACTGGAACCGACAATATGAGCGTTACAATTCCGGGCAGCAGTTTGAATTATGCCATCAGGCAGGTCAAAGATCTTGGCACTGGTGATATTTTTACCCCTGCCATTGTCGGCAGCAACTGGACGTTACAACTCAACAATGTTCCGGCCGGTGATGGAAAATTTCTTCATCTTGAGTCATTCGGCAATGATTACGCGGCTTTGATTCGAGGCAATATATGGGATATGAATGAGTCAACTGATGCCACGGCTAATAGCCATATGACCCCGGCAACGTTTGCCAATGGAATCTTAAGCAGTACCATCACCAATTCCACGCCCTATATTATTTTAACCGAAAATAATGATATTGACACGACACGCTTTACCAAACTGACATATCGCATGAATATTAACGCGGCTGATACCAACGGCACCTGGGTGACCTGGCGTACCGGCGGAGTATATTACAGCAGTGTGCAGAGACTGGATGTTGTCAATGGCTGGCACACTTATGAAATTGATCTGTCAGCTGAAGCCAACTGGCAGGGCACTGTAGATTATTTTCGGGTTCAGGCAGGTTCAGGCAGTGAAATGATCGGTAAAACGGTTGACCTTGACTGGGCGAACCTGTATGCCCCACTGGAATATGCGGCTGATATAAGAGGCGACGCCTGGGATATGAATGAGTCAGCTGATGCCACAGCCAACAGCCACATGACTGCGGCAACATTTACCGCTGGCATATTAAGCAGTAGTATCACCAATTCCACCCCATATATTATTTTAACTGAAAATAATGATATTGACACTTCGCGCTTTACAAAAATAAAGTACCGCATGAATATTAATGCGGCTGATACCAACGGTACCTGGGTGACCTGGCGCACCGGAGGCAAATATTACAGCAGTATACAGCGACTGGATGTTGTTAATGGCTGGTACACTTATGAAATTGACCTGTCAACTGAAGCAAATTGGCAGGGAACGGTTGATTATTTTCGGGTTCAGGCAGGTTCCGGCAGTGAAATGATCGGTAAAACGGTTGACCTGGACTGGGTTAAACTGGAAGTTAAATAAATAGTGCCTGAACGGAAACTAAATAAGGGAAATATTATCCCCTGGCTGACTGCTGGATATATCATAAAAGGCGAATCAAGGGATTATTCGACGGAATTATGTCTTAGAGACCTTCGGCTCCGGTCTGCGCGGTACTTACTTGTTTGATTTTACCAAGTTCGAAGGCTCGGACATGTACTATTTTGCTAAAGCAATGGAATCAGTGGTGCCGGTTGCTGATTTTATCTGGAATAGTAAACCGGTCAAGGGGGTTAAATGTGATCAGCCGTCAATAAGTGCTACAGTTCTTGAATCCGGCGGTCGCTACATAATTTTATTGGTCAACAAGTTAACTTTAGTGCGAAAAAAATGTTTATGGTTGGAACATCAGGAATGCTGGCTGTAGTTAGCGGAGCATATATCGGATTGAAAGTTATGAATAAAATTCCAGAAAAACAGTTGTAGCGTATAATAACGGCACTATTACTGGTTCTTGGTATAAAATATATTTTCTTTTAAATGCTAGTTGAAAATTTAAAGGTAATTTTATAAAAAGACTTGACAAATCATTGGGAATATGATATAATGTAAATGTTGAGTCAATGAGTCAGTTGTTTTGTAATATCTAACAACGTCAAAATATTAGACTCGTGCGAAATGCTACTTATTATGCGTTTTTGTCGGAGTTCACAGCTTCAGCGTGCAATCAATACGCTCAAAAAGAGACGCTGAAGCTGTGAACTCCGACAGGTTTTATGCATTTCGCACGTCTCTATCAAAATATGACAAAGGAGGGCAGCGTATATGACCTATTCGGCTCAAGACTCAAAGCTGAAAATAGAATTTTTAATTTATATGAAACAAAATTAACCAAACAACCCCAAACAGGAGAAGTAGAAATGAAAGCAAATAACAGCGAGCAAAATGTCGGAACTGCACTGGAAATCATCACTCACAAATTAAAAATCAAACTTAAATTCACCCTTATCGAGCTCCTCGTGGTGATCGCGATTATCGCGATCCTCGCCAGTATGTTGTTGCCGGCGTTGAATCAGGCTAGGGAGACGGCGAAGAAGATCAGTTGTATGAGTAATTTGAAACAGCTTGGTATTCAACTCGGTATCTATTCTATTGATAATGATAATTATTTAATCAAACAGGAATATTTAAGTGCTAACACTAGTGGTAATGGGAGATACTGGTTTGCATATTTGAAATATCAGATGAAAATAAAAACTAAGCAAGGTAATATTCTGGATTGTCCATCGAACCTTGATAACTATTCAGTTTATGGTCAAATTAATTATGGTCTTAATACTCTATTTTCCGGCAACGGAGTGACTGGGGTGCCCAAGAAGTTTAATCATATTCCCAACGGTTCGGTGATTATGGCAGATGCCTCAAGTAGAAGTCTTGTAACAGCGGCTTTTTCAAACTATTTTCAACGTTTCTATAATCCTGGACTTGAAGCACCGGGGCAGGCGGCAGCATTGAAAACACCTCACCCGGATAGTAAACTGGCGAGCGGTAGTGCCAACTTATTGTACACGGATTTGCATGTAAAAGCAAAAAAACGGACAGCAGTCACTAAAAAAGAGTTTACTGGTATCTAATAAAGTACTGTTATGAATAAAACAATAAATTATGACTTGCATATGCATACAACCTTTTCCGACGGGAAGTCGCCATTAGAAGATGTGGTGCGTGCTGCGGTCTCAAACGGCTTGGATTGCATTGCGCTGACGGATCATATTTTTCCCGGCAGTGAACTTGGCTGGCTTGATGAATACCGGCAGGCGGTAGACAGCTATAAAGATGATCTGTTGATGTTAGTTGGTGGAGAAGGGTGTATTCTTAATCCTGAAGGGGATATTTCTGTCGATGCTGAAATACGTGCTAAACTGGATATCCTGCTGGTTGATTTTGGCTATCATACCGACAGAATTGCCAAAAACTGCACAACTAAGAAGCAACTGTTGCATGATATCAAGCGTGCAATGATCAGCCTCTGCGAAAATCCATTAGTTGATATTGTCGCGCACCCCTTTAATTTCGGCAGAATCCCTATTCCGCTTACGCCTGGCGATTTTCCTGACCGCATGCTGCATGATATCGCGGTAGCTTTTGCCAAAACCGGTACGGTATTCGAGATCATGAATACTATGACATTCTGGTTCCCGGAACTGTCAGTTGAACAGGTTACCGCCGAATATCTGCATATTATCAATATTTTCAAGGAACATGCGGTCAGATTTTCAGTCGGCTCGGATGCCCATTCATGTTGCGGAGTCGGTAATATAAAATGGTGTGAACGAATAATTTCAGCCGCCGGTATTAAGGATTTACTGATTGTGACACGTGAATTGTTCGCCAAACGTCAATGGTTGGCCGCTGGATAAGAGAAAAGGCTTTTATGACAGAATCATTTTGGACAGAACCATTTTTTTATAATTATTCTGTCCAAAATTATTCTGTCATTATTTTTATTGATTAAAACAAGGGAAATTATTATGAAGAAAAATGGTTTGATGTTGTTGGCTTTATTCGTGTTTGGCTTAAGTAGTTTTTTTGCTGCTAATGTGCTTGGAGCTACTGGCCGCGTTGTCGGTTATTGGCCGTTGAATGAAGGCAGCGGTAAAATAGTCAAGGCTGAAGCTGGCGGCATCAATGGTGGATTTGTTGAAGTTGCCGGTAATGAACCGACCTGGGTCGGTCAGGAAATGCAGTTTAAAGGCGGTAGAAAAGGCGGTAAAATCAAAGTTACCGGTGGCGGTAAATTACTGTTCGGTCCCTTCTTCAAGATAATTGCGGAGGTTAAACCAAATGATAATAAAGAGGCCGGTTATATTCTGTCAAGTAAAGCAATGTCTAAGCAAAAGGGGGGGTTCTTGATTTATTATTGGCCTGGCGGCAGGAAACTGCTTTTTGATTTTGCCGATGGGGTGAAGAAATATCGGCTGGAATGCAAACTGAAGAAAAAATTACCGTTAAATAAATGGAGCCGGATAACGGTGCTCTATAATGGTGTACTGTTGACGGTGACAGTTGATGACCAGATTGTCGGCAGTATGAAGCTGAAAAAAAGTCAATTAGCCCCGGCCGGTAATCTGATGATTGGCGGCTACCTGTTCAATGGGCAAAGTTTTCCTGGCAGTATTCGTAATGTCAGACTTGAGATCCCTGAAATATCTGATGATATTGCAGGTGTTTTCACCGTGAAAAATCTCGGAGCACCCAAGATTGACGGTAAACTTGATGACGCAGTCTGGCAGCAGGCCGACTTTTTCAGTGATTTTGTCTATTTTAACCAGGGTAAAACCGCCGCGCCGCAGACTGAGTTCGCTATCTCTGCCGGTAAGGACAAGGTCTATTTTGCCATCCGCTGTTTTGAGCCGAATATTAAAAAACTGGTGGCTCCGCGACACCAGGCGGGGGATATGGCTTCCAGTGATGATTCAATTGAACTGTTTATTGACCCGGACATCAGCGGTGATCATTATATTCAGCTGGCACTTACCGCCGGCAATTTCCAGTTTCAGCAGTTGGCAACCCAGTTCGGCAACAATAAACGGGCGGATTTTCGCCTGAAATGGCAGTCTGCCGTCAATATTGGCAAAAATGTCTGGACGGCGGAAATAGCCATTCCCTATAGTGAGTTAATGGTCAAGCCGAACAGTTCCGGATCCTGGTATCTTAATGTCTGCCGGACGAATCAGACAGTTGAAGATAAAAAGAAAAAATGGAGTACCTGGGGAGCATTGAAGCCCGACGAGTACGGCCGCGGCTTTCACAATATAAAACTGTTTAATACTGTAACCGGTTTCCCAAAACCGGTTTATACTCAAAAGCAGCGGCGGCAAGTTGTCGTCAGGCGAAGAAAATGGAAACTTAATGAAAGACCGTCCGGGCAATCTACCGCCATGCTGAAAATCAGAGATTATATGTTTGTCGCCAATAATCTGGTGGTGCCCAACTGGTTTATCTGTCTGGCACCTGGACGTGAAGTTATACAAAGTAAAACTTATCATATCGTTGACCTGCCCAAAGGGGTTGAATTGCTCTATGTCGGTCGCCTGCCGACAAAAAAACAGACCGGCGGCGGAGCCGCGGTCTATGATTTTAAAGTTTTAAAACAGGTAAAGCATCAAGGTCAACCATATATCCGTTATAAAATAACGCCGGTTAAAATTCATCGCGACGCAACCTCCGTTGTCGGCCCGCTCTATATGCGTTCATCGCTGGCGGATAAGACCGTCAGTAAAATCTATTACCAATCGGTCAGTGATACTGAAACGCAGCCGCTGGAAAATATTAAGCTGATCACCCGCAAGTTTCCGACTCCGGGGATGCCGAATAAACTTATCACCTCCATTGCCTGGATGCATGTGAAATACGCGATGGCCTGGCCTGATTTTTTATCCAGTTACCCAAAACTGGGCTTTAATACGGTTCAAGCTCACCGTCAATTTGATAAAGTGGTGGATTTCGAAAAAATAAAACAATTTTTAAATAAATGCCGCCGTGCCGGAATGAAAATTATGCAGACTGAAAACACTTTTTTGAATCTGGCTAACGTTAAATCTCGTTCTGTAGATCCCGCAACCGGTAAACCGTCAAAAATCCGCGGCGATCGCTGCCCCGCTTATCGCGGTCCACTGTATCGTGAGGAGATCAAACGACTTGTAGAGTTCGGCCGAGCAATCAATGCAGAAATTTATAATCTTGATATTGAATCTTTTCATACAGGTGCTTTTCAAGGCAAAACCGGTCAATGCAGTCGCTGTCAGGCCTATTTTAAGCAAAGCGGCAAATTACCCAAAGCGGCTTTGAAGAGCATGGGAACCGAAATTATGGCTGATATTAAAAAAGCACTCTTGAACATGAGCCGGGCTGAAAAACGTCCAGCTCCATATTTGGGAACTTATCATACTGAACCGGGCGAATTTGTCTATTCCGAGATATTTAATTTCGATAAAATGTCTAAACAGGGCGTGGATTTTGCCCATCCGGTCAGGTATTCATCCGGCAATGCCGGCAGCTACGGACGTAAAATGCGCAAGTTAAGAAGTTATCTGGTTGATGGAAATATTATCCCCTGGCTGACGGCCGGATATATCATAAAAGGCGAATCAAGGGAGTATCCGACGGAATGGGTTTATAATTATGTCTTAGAGACCTTCGGCTCCGGTCTGCGCGGTACTTACTGGTTTGATTTTACCAAGTTCGAAGGCTCGGACATGTACTATTTTGCTAAAGCTATGGAATCAGTGGTGCCGGTTGCTGATTTGATCTGGAATAGTAAACCGGTCAAGGGGGTTAAATGTGATCAGCCGTCAGTAAGTGCTACAGTTCTTGAATCCGGCGGCAGCTACATAATTTTATTGTCAGATTATTCTAAAAACCCGAGTTTCGGTTCTCTGACTCTAACCTTACCTGAAGCACCGGCAGGCAAAGTATGGGATTTAGCCCGTAAAACATCAGGCGGAAAAATAGTGGGCAATAAAATAATCATCAATGAATTTCAGCCGATAGAAAAAAATACTGATACTGCTCTATATTATGTTGGAACACGGAAATTTATACTTTGAGTAGCAGGTAAGTTGAGGATGCAAACATTATAACTAAGGTTTTTTTTAATGCGTGATTTCAAAGGTATGAATAAATTTGTAGATGAACATTTTGCCAAACAGACAAACCACAGGTTTCATGCGCTGGGCTGTGAAATGTCACCGGAAATGTTTGGTGCCACCCGCAAAGCCAATAGTGAACGGCAACGCATGGGCGGCACTCAGCCTTGGTCTACACAGGTTGATGTTGCTTGGGTTGCCTGTCTGTTGCGTGGTGGAGCAATTGATTCAGCGAAAGCGACAACACTTTTCAGAGGCTTAAATCAAATCTGGGATGATAATAGTGGAGTTTCTGGAGAGGAACGGCTGTTTAAAGTTTTTGCTGGAGAGATGGATTTAGCCAGTACGGTTAATTTTGGTAGAACTTTGCAGGAACCAATGACTCGAATGAAGTTAAGAGATAAATTGCTTGATGTTTTTGATGATACCTTCAAGTTGCTCAATGTCGTTCATAAGCTTGCAATGGAAAATCTTGAGACAATCATGATTGGTCATACGCATATGAACCATGGTCAACCCATTACTTATGCGCATTTTATGATTTCTGTTTTTGATGGAATTTTTCGCAGTTTGGAACAACTTGAAATGGCCTATCGATTTACCAACTTAAATTCAGGTGGCTGCGGTTCCTGTTCAGGTACTACTTGGAAAGTTGATCGTGAATTAATGGCTGATTTATTAGGGATGGATGGAGTAGTGGAACCGACTTATGATTGCGAAGCTTCGCAGGATCATTCCATGGCTATCATGTTTGCGTTATCAAATATGGGAATTCACCTTAGCCGTTATTCCATAACCCATAATATTTGGGCATTAGATGAACTTGATATGATACGAACTCATCCTTCCATGTGCGGGGTCAGTTCATACATGCCGCAGAAATGTGATTCTGGCTCTAATTATGAGCGGGTGCGGATAAAAGCAGCCGATGTTATGGGTGAAACAGTCAAAAGTATGCTACAGTTGAAAAGTGAGCTTCATGGTGATGTACTGCAGGCCGCGCAATTGCCCGGTTATGCAATAGAAGCGATGATTGACAGTCAGGAATCTATAACCTTATTTACTAGCATGCTCAACCATACGATCTTACAAAAAGATCGTATGCTGAAAATGGTCAAAGCTGGTTACAGTTGTGCCACTGAAGTGGCGACATATCTTATCCAGGAGCGCGGTTATGGTGGACGTCTCGCCCATAGTATTGTCGCGACAATGGTTCGCGATGCCCGCATGCAGGGGTTGAAAAGTTATCAATGCACTGGAGCTATGCTGGATGACGCTGCTGTATTTCTTGATGTGAATAAACCGAATATTGACACCGCGACTCTACAGATATGTTTGGATCCTGAAGAGTTTATAAAAAAACATGACCAGCTTGGCGGTACGGCACCAGCGGAAAACAGACGTTTATTGATTAAGCGGCAAGGCTGGCTTGATGCCGCAGCGCAACGCCATACGATCAGAAAAAACAAAGTTAAACAGAGCGTTGAAAAACTTACCGATATTACAAAAAATGCGGTATTTAAATGACAATTTCTCAAAAATTATCTCAAATGGGGTTAAGTGTTATTGCAGATAGCATCCCAGATAAGTCATATGATAAAGCCAAAATATTATTGCTTGATGCTCTCGGTTGCGCCATTGCCGGTCATAATATGCCGGGAATTCATGCACTCCAAGAACAAATTTGTGACTGGGGCGGCAAGGCAGAAGCGAGCTTATTCATTTCAGGCGGGAAAGTACCTTTGCCCAACGCCGTTTTCCTAAACGGTGCCATGATTCATGCACTTGATTTTGATGATGTTTATTTGCCGGGAACCCTGCATCTTACTTCTACCATTGTTCCGGTCGTACTTGGCGTTGCAGAAAAAACAGCTGCATCCGGTATGGACTGCTTGAGCTCATTAATCATGGGCATTGAAATTGCTGGGCAATTGGGCATTGCCCAACATAGGCGGAATCCTGCGATGGCATTGCTGCCGAGTTCAATGCTTAATGGATTCGGAGCAATCATCAGTGCAGCCCGTTTATTCAAAATGACAGTTGAAGCAACTGTTAACGCTATGGGCATTAATTACACTCAAATCTCAGGAAACCGGCAGGCACTTCTTGATATGACTTTGGCGAAACGCATTCAACCGTCATTCGCAGGACGCTCGGCAGTCTGGGCTTTTGAGTTGGCGAAACGGGGTATTACCGGACCCACCAGAACTTTTGAAGGCGAAGCAGGGTATTGCCGGACTTATCTTAATGATGATATTTTCAGACCAGAAGAATTCAAGCTTGATTTATATAACTTGCAAATAGACAAAGTTTCCATGAAAAAATATCCATCCTGCGGAGCCTGTCATAACGTCCAGATTGCCGCCGAACGTCTGATGAATGCAGAATACCTGCATTGCGATGAAATTGAAAAAATTGAAATATTCAATTGCGGCCCCGGCGGTTTCGTCAGCAAGCCGTTCAAGCCGGGCAAAAACCCACAGGTGGATGCCCAGTTCAGCGTGATCTGGGCTGTTGCGCATACTTTTGTCAATGGACCGGCAAAACTTGAAGATTACACTGACGAAAAGATAGGCGAAGATCAAGCGGTTCTGGAGTTCAGTAAAAAAATTTCATTCACAAAGGAACCTGATGGACTGCCGGAAAAAATCGCATGCCCAGCAGATTTTCCGGGATACTCATCTATGTATCAGGGGATAATTGTTCATACAAAAAACGGTCGAAAACTGCAAAGTGCCCAATGTCCATGGCAAACGTTTAATCCTGCACTGAGTACCCTTGAAAATGCGGTTGGGAAGTTTAAGGAATGCGTAACGTTTTCAGGATTGAAAAAACATCTCCAAGCTGAAAACATCATCGAAACAGTTTTGAACCTGAACTCTGCACCATCAATTAAAAATTTAATGCAGCAACTGGTTAAGGTTCCTGCTTGCAGGTAAATAAAAAATAACTATTTGCAACATATTAGGGGTGATGTCATGGATATTACTATTATTTTACTGATAGTGGCAATGGCGGGTTTTGTCCAGGGCGGGGTCGGATTCGGGTTTGGTCTTATTGCGATTTCACTGTTATCCCTCGTCGTGAACATAAAAGATGCCTCTATCATGTTGGTGCTGGCAGGGCTTTGCCTAAATATTTTTATCTTTATTCGGTTGCGCCGAAAATTTAAATTTGAAAAAATTCTGCCGATAACTATCAGTGCTTTGCCGGGAGTGCCGTTGGGGACATTGTTGTTGCTTAATACTGATGCAACATTACTGAGAAATATTTTAGGAATAATTTTAGTCATTGTGGTTATACAACGAATGATTTACGGTTTAAATGTCAAAAGATGGCATCCATATTGGCTTGGAGTTCCCTGTGGTCTTTTTTCCGGTGTACTGGCTGGAGCTTTTGGCACTGGCGGCCCTTTGGTAGTCGCATATATTGGCAGTCATAATTTTGAGAAGTTTCGCTACTCGGCATCCATACAATTTATCTTAGGAAGCTGTGCTGTCATCAGGCTGATATTTTTGGGTGCTATCGGATCTTTTTCTCAAGAAATGTTTATTGTCGGAACGGCAGGAATGCTGGCTGCAGTTAGCGGAGCATATATCGGATTGAAAGTTATGAATAAAATTCCAGGAAAACAGTTGCAGCGTATAATAACGGCACTATTGTTGATACTCGGTATAAAATATATCTTCTTTTGAAATTACCTCTTTTAACTGGAGTCTTTTGCAGTCATCTCACTGATATTATGATTTTTGGGGCATTTAAAATAAATATTCAGAAAAAAGACTTGACAAATGGGTTTGAATACGCTATAATCTAAATAGTGGGTCAATGAGTCGGTTCGTTTGGAATTTAAAATGGCAGTATATCATAATTCAGACCGTTTGAATTTTAGACAAACCTAAAAATTAAACAACAAAACAGGAGAAAAGTTATGACAGCAAAATCAAAATCAAGAGACAGTTTTACCCTCATCGAACTCCTCGTGGTGATAGCTATTATCGCCATCCTCGCCAGTATGTTATTGCCGGCACTGAATCAGGCCAGAGAAACGGCGAAGAAGATCAGTTGTATGAGCAATATGAAACAGATTGGATTGCAGCTGAATTTTTATGCCGGTGACAATAATAATTATCTGATCAGGCAGGAGTTTTTAAATACTACCCCTAGCTATAAAGGTAGATACTGGTTTGCATATATGCATTATAAGATGAAAGCTAAACTTGGCAAACCCTATTATAAGGGTTCAATCTTGGATTGTCCGTCAAATCTTGAAACCTATAGTTCGTCGAAATATCATCTGAATTATGGAGTTAATCAAGTGTTTTCCGCCAATGGAGCAACTGGAGTCCCACGGAAATTCAATCATATTCCCAGCGGTTCGGTAATTGTTGGTGAGACTTCAAACAGAATTCTCATTACTTCGGCATTTTCAACTTACTATCAACGTTTCTTTAATCCCGGGCTTGAAGCACCGACTCAGGCTGCCGCGTTGAAAACACCGCATCCAGATACTAAACTGCCAAGTGGCAGTGCCAATTTATTATACGTAGATCTGCATGTAAGTTCCAAAAAACGTCCGGAGTTGACTAAAAAAATGTTTACCGGAATTTAAAACACAGAGCAGCAAAGCCGCAACCCAAAAGATTTTTAAAACCACGAAAAACTACAAATATTTAAGTTCTTGCTCCGCAAATACTTAAATGCCATATTTCAGAAAAACGTGCATGAAAAACAAGGGAATGACGGTTAGTAGTATACAGTTATGTTATAGTTCGCGTCAAAAGCGGTGAAACCACACTCGGGTTTCGGGTTGAAGTCCCGGTGCTTCGTTTGGGTCGTTCGGGCACTCACGCTTCGCTTTCCAAAAGATCTTAATTCGTTGGTCTACGCCATTTTTGGATGCGAAAATTCTTTTTCGCTTTTATGCAAGACTTATTTCCGATTATGTGCTTGCCCCCCTGACATGGAGAATTCACTTCTTCCCTGCTTGGCGGTAAAATAAAAAGTCCAAACAGTATTCCCTTTCAACGTGGGATCGAAATCCTTGTCGAATAAATATAAACATTAATAGTTAAGAGTTTTTTTAATTCGTGCATTCGCGCTGAAAGTTTTTATTTTTATTAGTTCCGGCGCAGCCGGTTATGTTCACTTAATCAGGTGCCACCTGACTAGAAATGAAAGGAATCTATGAAATTTATCAGATGTTTTATTGCAGTATTGTTTTTATCCGCCATGTCATCCGTCGCTGACGCAGAGCAGATTAAGGCTTTCTGGCCGCTGAATGAAGGGAGTGGCAACATTGTCCATAGTAAACCGACAGATTACAAGGGGCTGTTTGAAGGCAAAGGCGATGCGGTGCCGAAATGGCAGGGGGCTGAACTTAATTTCTTTGGTAACAAAGGTTATGGCGCGGTGAAAATTCCCGGTGGCGGTAAAATTTTATCCGGACCGGTTTTCGGAGTCGGGTTTGAGGTTAAACCTGCAACAGATAAATTCGCTGGGCATTTTATCTGCTGCAAACATTCTTCAACTAAAGATGGCGGGTTTTATGTTCATTACTGGAATGCCGCTAAAAAATTGTCCTTCGGCTTTGCGGATGGCCGAAAAAGGCATGTTTTCTCTGCCACTCTAAAAAAACGTCTGAAGGTTGGAGTGTGGAGCACTTTCAAGGCCGAATACAATGGTGAGCGGTTTACCATGACCGTGAACGGGAAAGTGGTTCTCGAAAAAAAGATTCCCGGTCTGATTATGGGTACAGATAAAACTCCGCTCTATATCGGCAATTACGTACGCCCTTTGAAAAGTATGTTTACCGGAAGTATCCGCAATGTTAAACTATGGTTGCCGGAAGCAGCCAGAAATGTCAAGGGCTTTGTTTCAGCGACTCAAGGCACCCCGAAGCTGGATGGCAAACTTGATGACGCGGTGTGGGAAAAATCAAAATTTATGGGTGGATTTGTCATTAACTGTGACAAGACGCGACTGGCGAAGAATCAGACATCTTTCGCGCTTGCCGCGGATAAAAAAAACTTGTATGTGGCAATCATCAGCAATATTGACCCGAATAAACCGCTGAAAAGTGGTAAAAACGAACGTGATGCTAAAAGCTTCTGGCAGGATGATACTGTTGAACTGTTTCTCTCGCCGTGGGGCACGGATCATTGCATTCAACTAGCAGTAAATCCCGGCGGCAGCCGTCAAGATCTGTTATTGCAATACCAGATGACGCGTCAGCAGCAGAATTTCAACCCTAAATGGCAGGTTGCCACCACAGTCGGCAAAAAACAGTGGATAGCGGAAATTGCCATTCCATATGATCAAATCATGGTGCCGCCACAAGGCAGTAACGGCTGGAAATTCAATGTCTGTCGTACGGATCAGTCGCAACCTATATTAACCCGTTACAGCAGCTGGGGACAGATACCGGCAGGAGCAAAGTACAAAGGCTTTGCGGATGCAAAGCTGTTTTCATCACTCGCTGGCGTCCCGGCTCCGAGTTATTCAAAAAAACAGCAGAAAAAGGTGATTTCAGCCATTCGTCGCTGGGGCGTTGATAAATTAACCGCAACCTCACCATTTTCGATGATCGCGGCCGCGCCGACGATGTTTGTTCCGAATAATATGACGGTGCCTAATTCAATTTTAACCAGCAGTAACGGCAAAGTTATTATGCGGGAGAAAAACAATGTCAGATTCAGGTTTGACCTGCCGGCTGGAGTTGAACTGTTAACCGCCGGCACTAAAAAAGGTCATACCTACGGTTACTATAAAATCATCAAACAGCAACAGTCGGTCATGCGTAACGGGAAAAAATACAGCCGCTATGAACTTGCGCCATTATATGTTCATTGGGCATGCTCAACCATTCATCTTTATCTGAAATCATCTCTGCCGAACGCTAGTGAACGCACAATGTATTTCAGTTCAAAATGGCAGGGTGGCAGTCAACCCTGGCAACCGATTAAGTTAAAAATCATGAAATTTCCTGAACCGGGCATGCCACGCGGGATTTTGGCATCTTATACCTGGTTGCCAATGCCGGTCGCGGATAGTTGGCCTGACTGCATTGCCACCCTCGCCAAGTTGGGATTCAACACTTTTCCTTTTCAGAGATTTTCACCTAAATTTTCTACTGAAGAGATAAAAAATATGGCTGCCGAAGCGCGGCGATATAATATGAAAATCATAGCGGTAATCAGTCCTTTTTACGGGATTAAAATGAAAGTTGCCGGCAATTCAACTGGTGCGAATGGTAAACCTTTACTCGGCATCAAAGATGCCTGTCCCGCATATCGCGGCAAAATTTATCAGGATAACCTGAAGCGGATTACAGCCTTCACTAAATTACTTAAACCGGATTATGTTCAGTTTGATATTGAAAAATATACATTGGGAGCACATAATGGCGAGACCGGCAACTGTTATCGCTGTCTTGCCGTAATCAAAGCATCCGGTAAACAGCCAGCGGAAGTGATGACTGATCTGGGGGTGCAGATAGCCCTGGATCTCCGAAAAAGCGTGGCGGCAGGGGTTACTCAAAACCCCATCCCAGATTGCGGTATCTATCATACCAAGCCCGGTGGCTTTGTCTACGAAGGGGTTTTTAATCTGGATAAACTGAAAAAGGCCGATGCGATGCAGTTGGCTCATCCAGTTTATTATAATACCAGACCGATTGACGCGGGCAGAACTACGAGAAAATACCGCAAACTATTCAAAAATAATAAAGTATATCCCTGGGTGACGAATGGTTATAACAGTTCAGCACCACCGGAGCTGAACTATGATATGACACTTAACGTCTATGGTTCCGGTGCCGGCGGCATGTACTGGTATGGCATCGAACGGATTGAAGGTGCTGATTTTTACTATTACGCAAAAGCAATGGAAGCGGTTAATCCAGTTTCAGCAATGTTAGCTAAAAGCACACCGTTCAAATTGGATTTTTCAGCTTCGGCAGGAGTATCAGTCTCCGGACTGCGTTCAGGTAATAATGCGGTATTATTAGTCGCATGCGGGAAAAAACAGACTCCAGGCGGGCAGGTAACAGTAACACTACCCGCAAAGTTAGCCGGCACTATCTGGTCATTGCCGGCACGGCAAGCAGTTGCCAAAATCCATTCAGGCAAAGCAACTTTCATTTTTACCCCAGCAGTAAAGGGCACTAGAGCCGCATTGTATTATATTGGCACAACTCCGCCTGGGAAATAAAATAGTGGAGCGATATTATTAAAATGTTGGAGCGACATCCCTGTCGCGAATGGTTTACTTTTAGCAATAGTTCAGATTTAAGTGCTCGATGCCTTGTCGCTGGTGCGACAACTGCCGGCTTCATCAAAGCCTGGCACTACTGGAGTTCCGGCATAGCCGGCTTTGTTATTTTCACTTAAATGTATAACAAATTTTAAAAAGGTTAGGTCATTATGAAATTTTTGCTCTTATCGCTTTCAGTTCTCTTCAGTGTAACAGTTTTTTCAGTCGATAAAGTTGTTCTGGATATGCCTTTAAATGAAGGGCAGGGGACGGTGGTGAAATCAGTTGATGGTAAGCTAACTGGAACTATTTTGTCTGGTACTGCTGGAATGCCAAAATGGGTTGGCAATGAAATTGTTTTTCCCGGCGGTAAAAAGGTCGGGAAGATAAAAATCAAAAAAGGCGGAATGCTCCTGTTCGGAAAGAAATTTGAAGTTAAATTTGAGCTTAAGATCTTGAATCCAAACGATGGTGGTTACCTATTGTCATCCAAGGCGATGTCGACTAAGACCGGTGGTTTTACCGTCTTTTACTGGGGGAGCGGTCGTAAATTCTTTTTTAATTTTTCCGATGGCAAAAAAAAGTATCAATTTGATATAAAATTGAAAAAAAGGCTGCCGAAAGACAAATGGACGACAATTGCAATCATGTATGATGGTAAAAAATTAACTGTCGCTTTTGATGATACCATCATGGGCACTATGGAGTTGGAAAATATAACCTTGGCACCGACCAGAGGCCCATTATGCATTGGTGGTTATTTATTCTCAGGCCCTGCTTCGATTAATTGCAGCATTCGCAATCTTAAATTAATAAAATTAATTTTATAAAAAAGACTTGACAAGTTGATGGAAATATGTTATAATATAAGTATTGAGTCAATGAGTCAGTTATTTTATAATATCTAATTAACGTCAAAATATGACAAAGGGGGGCAGCATATATGACCTATTCGGCTCAAGACTCAAAGCTGAAAATAGAATTTTTAATTTATATGAAACAAAATTAACCAAACAACCCCAAACAGGAGAAGTAGAAATGAAAGCAAATAACAGCGAGCAAAATGTCGGAACTGCACTGGAAATCATCACTCACAAATTAAAAATCAAACTTAAATTCACCCTTATCGAGCTCCTCGTGGTGATCGCGATTATCGCGATCCTCGCCAGTATGTTGTTGCCGGCGTTGAATCAGGCTAGGGAGACGGCGAAGAAGATCAGTTGTATGAGTAATTTGAAACAGCTTGGTATTCAACTCGGTATCTATTCTAT
This sequence comes from Victivallaceae bacterium, assembly GCA_021647315.1. Classification (GTDB taxonomy): domain Bacteria; phylum Verrucomicrobiota; class Lentisphaeria; order Victivallales; family Victivallaceae; genus JAKIUY01. The sequence goes on along the minus strand of JAKIUY010000005.1, from coordinate 20,631 downwards.
TGATAATGATAATTATTTAATCAAACAGGAATTTTTAAGTGCTAACACTAGTGGTAATGGGAGATACTGGTTTGCATATTTGAAATATCAGATGAAAATAAAAACTAAGCAAGGTAATATTCTGGATTGTCCATCAAATCTTGATAATTATACGAGTTATGGTCAAATTAATTATGGACTTAATGAAGTATTCTCTAAAAGAACAACTGGTGCTCCCAAGAAATTCAACCATATTCCAAGCGGTTCAGTAATTATGGCAGAGGCATCAAGTAGGTTTCTTGTAACTTCGGCGTTTTCAAATTATTTTCAACGTTTCTATAACCCTGGGCTTGAAGCACCGGGGCAGACTGCGGCGTTGAAAACACCTCATCCAGATAGCAAGTTAGCGAGTGGTAGTGCCAACCTGTTATATACTGATTTGCACGTAAAAGCAAAAAAACGGACGGAAGTCACTAAAAAAGAGTTTACCGGAATTTAAAAGATATTGATTGCGCTATTGCCCTGGTTGAGTTATTTGTCTAATAGTAGCTTCTGTCTGCTCAATGTCATATTTTTTTGATGAATGGATATAAATAAAAAATATTATTATGAATAAAACAGTAAATTATGATTTACATATGCATACCACCTTTTCCGATGGAAAGTCGCCGTTGGAAGATGTGGTGCGCGCCGCCATTGCAAATGGCTTGGACTGTATCGCGCTGACGGACCATATTTTTCCCGGTTGTGAACTTGGCTGGCTTGATGAGTACCGGCAGGCGGTAGACAGCTATAAAGATGATCTGTTGATATTAGTTGGCGGTGAAGGTTGCATTCTTAATCCAGAAGGGGATATTTCTGTCGATGCTGAAATGCGGGATAAACTGGATATTCTTTTGGTTGATTTTGGTTATCATACTGATCGGATTGCCAAAAATTGTACCGGCAAGGAACAGTTGTTGCGTGATATTAAACGCGCCATGATTAGCCTGTGTGAAAATCCGTTAGTTGATATTGTAGCTCACCCATTTAATTTCGGTCGAATTCCTATTCCGCTCACCCCCGGTGATATTCCTGATAGCATGCTGCATGACATTGCGGTAGCTTTTGCTGAAACCGGCACGGTATTTGAGATAATGAATACCATGACCTTCTGGTTTCCTGAACTTTCAGTTGAACAGGTTAGCACCGAATATCTGCATATTGTTGAGGTATTTAAGGCACACGATGTTAGATTTTCAGTAGGTTCTGATGCTCATTCGTGCTGTGGAGTGGGTAATATCAAGTGGAGTGAAAGAATAATTGCCACCGCCGAGATTGAAAAATTACTGATTAATCCGCGTGAAATGTTCGCCAAGCGTCAGTGGCTGGCTACTGGGTAAGCCTAAAGACTTTTATGACAGAATCATTTTTTTATTTGCAGAATAATGAACAGCAGAATGATTTTTTTTTATCTAAATTATATTTTTGCCATGAAGGTGCTGATTTTGAAAAATCGTGCATTCGTGGCTAGTTTTTTTTTATCTCAATTACGCTGCGCTCCATCTGTTACTGCGTTCGGGTAGGTATTTTTGACAGGGCAGAACAGGATAAAATAAAAATCCCGTCAATCTTGCTAATCCTGTCTGAAAAAGTTCCGGCAAAGCCGGTTATGTTCTTAAACAAAACAAGGAAGATTATTATGAAGAAAAATTGGTTGTCGATGATGGCTTTATTGGTGTTGGGGCTTATCACTGGCTTTGCAAATGAAGCTGTCGCCTCGGGACGGGTTGTTGGGTTTTGGCCGTTGAATGACGGTTCGGGAAAAATAGTCAAAGCTCAGGTTAGCGATCTTAATGGCGGCTTTAAAGAGGTTGCCGGCAATGAACCGGCCTGGGTGGGGAATGAATTGGTTTTCAAAGGTGGGAAAAAGGGTGGAAAAGTAAAAATTGCTGGTGCGGGGAAACTACTCTTTGGTGCTTTCTTTAAGATAAGGGTGGAAGTAAAACCTAATGATAATAAAGAGGCGGGATATATCCTGTCAAGTAAAGCGATGTCGACTAAAAGAGGCGGTTTCCTGCTCTACTATTGGCCGGGCGGCAGAAAACTTATCTTTAATTTTTCTGATGGTCTGAAGAAGTATCAACTTATCTGCAAGCTGAAGAAAAAAATACCGATGGACAAGTGGGCAAATATAACCGTGCTTTATAATGGTGCACTGCTGACAGTATCTATTGATGATAAGGTTGTCGGCAGTATGCCGCTGAAAAAAGTTCAGTTAGCTCCAGCCGGCAGTATGATGATTGGCGGCTATCTGTTCAATGGTCAAAGTTTTCCCGGCAGCATTCGCAATGTTAAATTTGAGGTGCCTGAATTATCAGATAAGGTTGAAGGGGTCTTCAGAGCTAAGAATACCGGGGTGCCAATAATTGACGGTAAACTTGATGATGCGGTGTGGCAAAATGCCAACTTTTTTGGCGATTTTGTCTATTTTTATAAAGGAAAGACCGCCTCGCCGCAAACAGAGGTCGCTATTATTCCCGGGCGGGATAAGGTCTATTTCGCAATTCGCTGTTTTGAACCGAATATTAAGAAATTGGTCGCACCCAAACATCAGCCCGGCGATATGGCATTTAACGATGACCTAGTCGAACTTTTTATTGACCCGGACTCTAGCGGTAATCACTACATCCACCTGGCACTCACTGCCGGTAATTTTCAGTTTCAACAGGTTGTAACTCATTTTGGCACCAGAAAACGTTCTGATTTCAATATGAACTGGGACTCCGCTGTTTTTATCGATAAAAATTCATGGACGGCGGAAATTGCGATTCCCTATAGTGAATTAATGGTTAAGCCAGAGAATCTGGGTAATTGGCAGATTAATGTTGGTCGTGCAAATCAAACATTGGATAATAATCGTCTTAAATGGACCACCTGGGGTGGATTAAATCGTGGCGAGAAGAATCAAGGGTTTCATAATATAAAACTTTTCAATACGGTGACCGGCTTTCCGCAGCCTGTTTATGAACGGAAAACTAAAAAACGGGTCGCAGCTAGACGGAAAAAATGGAAATTAGATGAAAAACCATCCGGCAAGTCTACGGCAATGCTGAAAATCAGAGATTTTATGTTTGTGCCGAACAATATGACGGTACCCAACTGGTTTCTCTGTCTGGCACCGGGCAAAGAACTGATGCAGACTAAAACCTATCATATTATTGATCTGCCCAAGGGAGTAGAATTACTTGCTGTCGGACGTGTTTTTACAAAAAAACAACGCGGTGGCGGGGCTGCGCTTTATGATATGAAAGTTTTGAAAACGGTAACCCATGCGGGGAAAAAATATACCCGTTATAAAATTACCCCTAAAGTTATCCATCCGACAGCTAGTGCTGTGGTTGGTCCATTTTACATGCGTTCAACTTTGCCGGATAAGACCAGGAGTTTGATGTATTACCAGTCAGTCAGCGATACCGGGGCGCAAAAATTAGAAAAACTCGATTTGATTACCAGAATATTTCCTACACCGGGCATGCCTGAAAAACTGATAACCTCAATTGCCTGGATGCATGCCCAGACCTCGCTGGCCTGGCCGCAGATTCTGGAAAGTTACCCCAACTTGGGCTTTAATACAATCCAGACACATCGTCAGTTTGATGCGGTTATTGAACCGGGCAAGGTTAAAACATTTTTAAAACGTGCCAAACAAGCCGGCCTCAAAATAATGCAGACTGAAAATACCTTTTTAAATTTGAGCCGTCCTGAATCGCGTTCTGTTGATCCGGCAACGGGGCAGCCAGCTAAAAATCGTAATGATCGCTGTCCCTCATATCGGGGCAAACTTTATCAGCAAGAGATCCAAAACCTTGTTGAATTTGGTCGTAGTATAAATACAGAAATTTACAACCTTGACATCGAATCTTTTCATCAAGGAGCATTTCAAGGCAAAACGGGGCAATGTACCCGTTGCCAGGCCTATATTAAAAAGAGTGGTAAAAGTACTAAAGCGGCTTTAACCGATATGGGTACCGAGATTATGGCTGATATTAAAAAAGCTCTGTTAAAAATGAGTAAAGAGGAAAATCGTCCAGCCCCTTATTTAGGAACTTACCATACTAAACCGGGGGGCTTTGTCTATTCAGAAATATTTGATTTTGATAAAATGGCTAAAAAGGGGGTAGATTTCTGTCATCCGGTCAGATATGCCTCAAAAAATGCTGACGATTATGGTCGAGAAATGCGTAAATTCAGAGCCATGATGAAAGATGGTAATATTATTCCCTGGGTTACCGCCGGTTATATTGTCCCTAATGGTTCGATTGAATTTCCCACTGAATGGGTTTATAATTATGTCTTAGAAACTTTCGGTTCAGGGCTGCGTGGCACCTATTGGTTTGACTTTACCAAGTATGAAGGTTCTGACATGTACTATTTTGCCAAAGCCATGGAGTCTGTAGTGCCGGTCGCCGATTTGATTTGGGACAGTCAACCAGTCAAAGGGGTTACCTGTAGTAAGGTCGGCGTAAGTGCCACGGCTCTCAAATCCGGCGACAGTTATATCATTCTGTTGTCAGATTATACAAAAAAACCGGCTTTCGGACCGCTTACTGTAACGTTGTCGGAAGTGCCGAGCGGTAAAGTATGGGATCTGGCTCGTAAACGTATCGGTGGAGAAATTATCGGGAACAGGATCACCATCAATAATTTTCAGCCGATAGAAAAAAATACCGATACCGCAATGTATTATATCGGGAACAGGAGCTTTAAATAATTAATTACGAATTACGAAAATATTAAATAATGTTATTGAAAACGAAAATAAAGGTTTAATTTTATGAAAAAAACATTTATGTTGGGATGTTATTGTTTACTGTTAGTTGCGACCCTTAATGCATCGGTAAAAGAGGTAAAAAAACTTCCATCACCGCTTACTGGAACGCCGATCATTGATGGTAAACTTGATGATAAAGTATGGCAGAATAATCGCTTTTATACAGATTTCAGCTATGTCAATAAGCCCAAAAAAGCTAATCCTCAAACAGAGTTTGCTTTAGCGCAGGATGATAAAAATATCTATCTGGCGATTCGCTGTTTTGATAACAATATTAAAAATCTTTTATCAGCCAAAAATAATAATGGTGAATTTAATTGGTCGAATGACCTGGTTGAGTTTTTTGTTGATGCCGATAATAGCGGAGACCATTATATTCATTTTGCCGTTAATGCGGCAAATGATCGTTTTCAACAACGGGTAATGGACTTTGCTACGAGCAAAATAACTGATTTTACCATGAAGTGGAATTCCGCGGTAGATATCGGTAAAAAATCGTGGACTGTCGAAATTGCGATCCCTTTCAGTGAAATGTTGTTGTTGAACAAAGGCAATTGGCAGATGAATATTTGTCGATCTGTGCGTAAGGATAAGAGCATTGTTGATCGCTATTCTACTTGGGGAAGAGTTGAAAATCCCAAACGTGGTAACGGGTTCCACGATATGAAATTATTCAAAGTTGTCCGTGGCTTTACGCCACCGGATTATAGTGCTGATGAGTTATCTGTGATTAATGATAAACGCGAAAAATATAAATTTAACTATAAGCCCCCGAAAAACAAATCGGCTCTGATGACAATTCATGATCAGATGTTTGTGGCAAATAATATGGTGTTGCCTAACACCTTTGTCTGCCTGCAGCCGGGGGCAAAACTGTTGAAAGAGAAAACACGTCATTACTTCGATTTGCCGCAGGGGATTAAGTTATTCTGGGTCGGCAGACGTGATACGAAGAAAAGAAACACTGGTGGTGGTGAAGGCGTTTATCGCTGGAAAAAGGTTAAGAGTATTAAACATGACGGGGTGGATTATCAGCGCTATGAGGTTGTTCCTTTAAAACTTCATCGCAATGCATCTAAAATTGTCGGCCCGCTCTATATGAAGTCAAGTCTGCCGGATAACAGTTCAAGTTTTATCTATTATTTTTCACAAAACAAAAATTATACTCAGGAGCTGGCTAAAGTTGAACTTATTACTAAAACATTTCCTGAACCCGGGATGCCGGAAGAGTTGATTCTATCCATCGCCTGGATGTTTGCAAAAGTGACTATGGGCTGGCCGGACTTTATAGACTCATATAAAAAACTCGGTTTCAATACTGTCTCTTTCCATGAAGCCTTTGACGGCAGGGTTATTCCGCATGCTGATTTAGCGAAATTTGCGGACAAATGCCGTAAAGCAGGCCTGAATATTATGTATACCGGCAGCTCATTAGGCGGCAGGGGAAAGCAGCCATGGAGCTCAAGCACGGACAAAAATGGTAAGAGATATAAACCATACGATCATTGTCCAACTTCATTTAGCTATCTGCGAGACAATGGTTTTGCTCGAGTACGGACTTTTGCTAAACTGATCAAACCTGATTTATATAATCTTGATATCGAATCTTTTCATAAGGGGGCGCATGCGGCTAGAATCGGTAAATGTCAACGTTGCACAGAATACTTCAAAAACCGTGGCGGTGTAACTGAAGCGGGGTTGGAAGATCTCGGTGCTGAATTGGTGGTTCGTTTCAAAAAAGCATTAAAAGAACTCGATACAACCAAGATCGGGCTCTATCATACTGAACCCGGCGCATTTGTCTATTCTGAATTGTTTAAATTTGATAAATTGTCCAAGATTGGCATCGAATTTGTCCATCCAGTTCGCTATTCGTCCAATAACGCTAAAGGCTTCGGCATCAAAATGCGCCGGCTTCGCACTATTATGAAGCCCAAGGACAGTCTTATTCCATGGGTGACCATGGGCTACATTGTTGGCACGCGTAATGAGAGTATTGAATATCCTACTGAATGGGTTTATGATTATACACTTGAAGCACTTGGTTCCGGTTGTAAAGGCATCTATTGGTTTAATGCTGGTAAAAGTGAGGGTTCAGATCTCTACTATTATGCCAAAGCCATGCAGTCTATTACTCCTATTGCTAAGATGTTAAGTAAGGTTGACAAGACCTATAAACTGAAAACAGTTAACTCGGTTGTAACGGCATCTGCGTTGCGTTATAAAAACAGTTGGGTTATATTGACCAGTGATTATGCTAAACAGAAATTTTCAGGTAAATTAACTATCACCCTGCCGGAAGCTGTCAGCGGTAAAATTGTTGATCCGGCAACTAATAAAACCGTCGGCTCTGTTAGTGGCAAAACTGTGACAATTAATAATTGGCGACCCGGAATAAAAGGTGCATCAACCGCGTTATATTTGATAAAAAAATAAAAATACAACCGAGACGGTCATGCGACATCGGTAACCCGGGTTGAACAATAATAGCCCATTAGTCGCATAGTCTTGTCATTTAATGACACTTGCGTGAAACGAAAGACGAATTAACAGTTTTCTTTTCCGCTTCCGTAGCGACGTAGGCGCGGAGTTTGAAGCGGCATCTGCCCTCAGGTGCCACCTGATTAGGAATAATTATAATATGCAATATCAAGTATTAAAAGCGAATTTTCATACGCACACCAGCGAACAGGCTGGGGATTATTCATACCCTCATTATGATGGATTCTACTATCGGGACCTGATTGATAAATTTGCCGAAGAGGATTATGATTTTCTGGCAATTACTGAACATCATGCGGATTCGTCAAAAGAGAGCTTTGCTGAGGGCGGTAAATATATAAAAAGCAAAGGTTATGCGCTGACCCTGTTGGTGGGATATGAACATAAATTTGCCGACAAACACGAAGAGTTGTGGCTTGATATTAACGGTGAACGGATTTGTATGCTATGTCATCCGTTCAGATACAAAGGTGTCGATCCCTATTGGCGGATAGAAACGAGTAAAAACGAGGGAATTCGGTTCATCGAACTGGGCAAACAACTGGAAACAAACCCAGGTGAATTAAATAGGTTGATTGATTATTTGCAGGCTGAAAAGTTGATTCCTATCGCAAATTCTGACCTGCATGGTGATTATTTTTATATCTATCGCCAATATACTCTGGTTATTGTACCTGACCGAAGTGAAGCAGCCCTGAAAGCAGCTTTGCTGGCTGGTAATACTGTGGCTCATTATGTGGTCAATGAACAAGTTCAGCTAATCTCCGGGGGAGGGGCATTAGCAGAACAATGGCTTGCCGGCAAGCATAACTCGACATTTGACCGTTCACCGGATGAATTTAGTTCTGGAAACTACCGAAAAGGTAATTATGACTTCACTAATTTGATGATACTCGAAAAAGAGGCAAAACCAGTAGTTTGCGATCTCCGAGCGACACTCGCAGAGAGACGAAGTCAACAAACAGCTATCAGGTCAAGCGAGAACCCATTTCGAGTCGGGGCTAATTCGCCTCCAAGTGCTGACGGTATTGGCGAGATCAGTTTAAACGGGAAAACATTTTTAACTTTTGCCAATGAACAGCTACAGGTAGTTTTTGACCAGAGTCGTTGCGGCAGAATTGTTATGTTGCAGTCTCGCCAATCAGATAATAATATCACCAGTTATTACAGTGGAATGTTCAAGGATTTGGTGCCAGGCGAGTTTATCAGTGAATTCAGTGAAGGAACCTATGAATATGAGGTGACGGTTGCCGCTACTCGCACTGAAATTTTATTCAGGAGTTGTGAAAGTTCACGGCAGCCTGGAGTTTATATTGCAAAACGTTATATCTTTTACCATGATTCTGCCATATTTGAGGTGGAGTATAAAATAGTTTCACCTCAAGGGGAGGTGCCGTTTAAGTGTTGGATTCATTCCAGTATTGAGAAGGATTCAACCTTGAGTGAATTCGCATATTTTGATAAAAAAGCTAACAAATTACCGCACCGGTTCGGTACTGCAATAGCAGTCGACAAAGTAGGCAGAGTTGTATTTGAAAATAGTCACCACCACCAACTTTCATTTGCCGTAATGAGCAATACCCCGGCATCATTTGTCTGTTATCAAGGTTTACGAGAGTTTTCCTGTGAAATAATGTTCCATGAAGTGATCTTAACTCCACAGGCACCATTAGAATTTAAAGTAAAAATAGAGGTTTCCGATGAAGAACAGGATGATTAAATTATTAAATATTGTGGCTGTTAGTATTTTACTACTCTCCAGTGTAAAAACAGCAGCTCAGGATAAATCCAGTATAGTTGTTGATAACTTAGACCGTAATAATGTTAAAATTTCCGGAGTCTGGAATAGTAGCTCCTACACTAAAGGATTTGTCGGGAAAAATTATCTGACCGATAATAATAAAGATAAACAGCATAAACAGGTAAAATTCAGTCCAGCTATGTCTGAGGCGGGGAATTACAATATTTACTTGCAGTGGACTAGCGGTAGAAATAGAGCAAAAAAAATACCGATTGAAATTGCTCATGCCAAGGGCAAGAGCATCGTTTATGTCGATCAGACTAAAAACGGTGGTAAATGGGTATTTTTAGGGCGGTATAAATTAAATAGTGGCAATAAAAACTCTGTAACAATAATGCCTAAGGGGACGAAAGGATTTGTTATTGCTGATGCGGTTAAATTTGAAGCTGTTTTTACCACAAAAACGGTTGCTAAAACATTAGATAAAGTAGGCCGAGCCAGACCTAATAATGGTGCCGCCGGTAATCTAAAAAGCAAGATAAATATGCTTGATCTTTTCAAACTTGATTTTAGGATTGAAAAAAGTATTGATTTTTCTCAAAACAGTTGGAAAGTCAAACCGGGAGATAGCAATAGCTGGAAAGATGTTGATTTTAATGATGCGGATTGGAGTTCAATAAAAGTTGGCGAATCACTGTTTCTACAGGGCTACCATAAACGGGAATTTTATTGGTATCGGGTTAAATTTAATATTCCTGATGATTGGCAAATTTCAAATTTACTCTTGTTGGATATTGGAACGATCTCTTTTTACGATAAAGTATTTATCAATGGTAAAGAGGTAGGGACCTACGGCAAACATCCGCCGGGAAAGCCAATTAAGGGTTCTTCTTTTACCAGACGGCGCTATTTGGTTGATCCCAAAGATATCAAATTTGACCAGGAAAATCTTTTGGCTATTAAAATTTATCCTGGTTCGTGGGGGGGGCTCTATGCTGGCCCCTATATGATTTCTAAAATCGCGGATACGGTAATTGACTTTCAGATAAACAGTGCTGGGAAAAATGCTGTTAATCGCAATTTTACCGATGCAGAACATCTTAATGAGTTTGACCGCTTGCCGATCAGAATAGAACCTAAGTTTTTGGGATTAGTAAATGCCAATAAATCGTTTGTGTTTACGGTTAAAGTTACCGATAAAAACCGTCAGGTGGTATTTAAAGCACAACAACCGGGGCAGCTTAAATATCTGGAGTGGACGGTGCTACCGGCAATTATGATCACTGAACTCTTAAGCGGTGATTATAGTGCTCTGTTGACAATCAAAAAAGCTCAGCAAATTGTCTGGCAGCAAAAGGTGAAATTTAAATATTCCAGCACTCCGCAAAAGATAAAAGTAAAAGTCAATCCTGAATTAGCGGGCAGAACGGTAAGGTCTAGAGTTCAAAACGATATCAGCAAAGATTCTCTTGGGCATTTCGGGGCCCGTCTGCCCAATAAAAAGCGGGTGTTGGCGAATACAATCGGCCGGTTTGATACCAGGGGGGCTTTAACCTACGTTGCGACAATTTTTCAAAATAAACCCGATATTTTAATCTATCAGAATAATGTTTGCGCAACACCTAAAAAACCTTTCAGAACTATGTCATGTGCACCAATAGCTGGTGGAGTATATGATGGATTTAATGATTTATGGTCATTCGGTTCAATATCAGCCGGGGATAACTACCAGCTTAAATCGATTAAAGTTGAAAAGGCTGATTGGAGTAGCAGACAATATAAATTCACCTATAACAACGACAGCAATCTGGAGTTTATTATCAGCACGCTGTCGCCGGCTTATCTGGTTAACACTACCGCCACCACTTTGCAGGTTTTTAAAGGTCTTGCTGAATGGGGGCTCGGACAACCTGAAAAAATGGCTTTTGCCACTAAGTTAGGAATAAAAATTGTTGATGCCGATATTGGTTTAAGTGGCCGGGATATGGCTGAAAACTGGGTGTTGGTCTGGTTTAACGGGAGTAAAAACTGGCAGAGTTTTGATGTGCCATGGCTGTTTGTTTTACAGCATAAACCCGAAACGGTCAAAACCACGCGGGATGCTTTGGTCTTCAGTTATAAAAACAAAAATGGAGCTGGAACGTTATTGGGCATGCCGCTGTCGGGGGTTAAACTTATATCATTGTACGATACTGATAATTGGGAAAATAATCTGCCGGAAACGGTGATTGCAAAATGTCGATTGTTCTCTAAAGCATTGTTAGAGTTTCCGCTGTTTGCAAAACGAACTTTTGAAACCGATTTTGTTAATAACCTATTGACGGTAAGAGATAAATTTCAGTATAGAACAATAGTTGATGACTGGGGAACGCAGGGAATGAAAATTGCACCTCATTCCCCTACTTTATTACTTTCTGCGGCATTCAGCAATAATGTTGATATTACTTTTGACCGTCAGGTCATAGATCCGGCAATTACGACGCTGCATGGCCCATACTGTTTTACTACAGGTGATGCCTATATTTTTCAGATAAAAAATCTCCTGAATTATATTAATGAAGAACAGCAGTATTCCGATTTCCCGATAACAAATTTGCGTTACCAGACTGCCGTTGATAAATTAAATATTGCTCTGGAAGCAACTTTTGTTAAATATAAATTCGATCAGCACCCGTGGTCATTAGCCTATAAACGCAAGCAGGATTTTCTGGCTTCACAGGTTAATTATGAAGACAAATTTTCTGATTTGGTTTTATGTCTGCCTTACATGAAAGAACCGTTGAAAAGCAAATACCTTAAAGCACTTAAAAAAGAGGTGACAGATTCGCTGCTCTACAAAGGTTACCCGACAACGGCGATGAAGAAAAATTTCACTAAACATTTGAATAACCCCCAGATTACTGAAGTTACCGAGCAGAATAATAATTTAAAAATGATGTTATCGACTCGTAGTGCCTATTACGGTATTGATATTCTCTATTGGATGTCTTTACGGTTGTATGCCCTATGGCAACATAGCTATTACCTTGATGGCTCACAGGATATAAAAAATAACTGGCCGATGATTAAGAAGTTCTTTAATACTTTTCCGCATAGTCATGACTGGGCAATCGGTATCTGTTGGGATTCATATAGCGGCATCCGAGTTGGCAATGGGCTTCAGGAGTCGACCGCAATCTATGCCGGCCTGGTCGCATTTGCCAGAATGGCTAAGTCAATGAAAGATGAAAATCTCTATTCTTATGCCAGTTATCTCGCCGTGATGCAGTTAATTGGCTGCAATGCCGCCGTAACCGGCTTTAAATATGTCAGAGCCCAACGCCCGTGGAGCTTTACTCATCGAAATTCAGTGCCATTGGCCTATACAGAAAAAGATTTGAAAATGAAGTATATTGAATTTAATGAATTTGCCGGGTTCTCCCAAAATCTTATTCTGCTAAGAAGTACTCCTTATCAGATACATTCCTATATTCTTTCAGCTTTCCCTGAAGCAATGCGCCCCTATTCTCAAATATGGCCGGCAGAGAATCGTTATAATATCAGCGTCTACCTTAAATCTGTCTATGACCCGCTGACGCTGATGCATTATCTGCATTTAAAACAGCCCGACAGGACTGCGATTGAGGCCTATTATAAAAGAAAGCTGGTTAGAAAAAATCTTTTTAAGGTAATTAAACGTGAATTGGCTATTCTTCAGTCATTTGGTAAAAAAAACTGGAAACCGATTGCCGATTGAGGCAATTATATAAGCAAGGAGTTATAATGAATGATTTAAATATGCTGTTTTTAGGTACCTCGGCGGTAAAGCCGGGAAAAAATAATGATACAGCCTGTGCTTTGATTAATAATAGATATATGGTTGATACCGGGTGGTATTCAGCGGTCAATATGTTGCAGTTTGGAGTATCTCCGCTGGAGCTTGATTACCTGTTTATTACCCATTCTCATCCCGATCACTATCTCGGGTTGGCGCAATACCTATTTTATCTGGCGATGAGTATGAAACAATATTCCGAAAGAGCGCCAATGAAAATTGTTGGGCCTCAACAGAGTATTGAGAAAATTGTTAACCTTGCATATAATTATCTGGATCACGAAGGAACGGAGAAATTTTCAAAAAGCTTAAAAGTTAAAATTATCCCGCTTACTGATGGGGATATTATCGAAACTGAGGATGTTATGATTAAAGCATTTGCAACCCAGCATCCAGTACCTTCGTTGGGTTATATATTTCAGGATAATGGCAGTAAAAAGAAAATTGTCTATTCCGGCGATACCGGACCATGTGAAAATCTGGTCATTAATGCCCATGGAGCAGACCTTTTAGTCCATGAAGCTTCGTGTGGCGATAGCTTTTCTATGCATGAAGACCATTCAGGTGCCCCGGATGCCGCGTTGGTTGCCAAACAAGCTAAAGTTAAACAATTGGCACTAGTGCATTATATTGATGAACAGCAACAGGAAATACTTGCCAGCGCAAAAAATCTATTTGCCAATACCATTACGCCATCAGTAGGAACTAGGATTGAAATATGATGCTTTATGATATTTTGTGCCAAAGTGCAGAACAGGCCTTAACTTTGCAAAGTAAAAATGGCGCAATGCCTGCCGGTCATAACGGCCCTTACCAACATCAGGATACTCCGCTGCGCGCCACTGCTCATTGGGCAATTCTATTTATGAAGGTTTGGCAAATTACCGAAATTCCTCGCTTCCGTGATGCGGCACTGCGTTGCTGTGATTATCTGATCAGCAATGCAGCGCGTCCTTATGGCAAAGGTTTCCTCTGTACTGTCGGCAACCCCAATGGTCTGATCGCTCCGGCATGGGTGATGGAAGCACTGGCACTGGCAACAACAACCTTTGGCGAATCCAAGTATCGTGATACGGCAATTGAAGTTTTCAACCTCTATCCATTTGATTTTAAAACCGGTCTGTGGACTGCGATAAACGCGGCCGGCTCATCTGAGCATATTCAGGATATTTTCTATCAACCGAAAGCTTGCCATATTCATATCACTGATACCTATAATCACCTGCTCTGGTTTGCTCTGGCAGGCCTTTTGCTTGTAACTCCTACCCACGATCATATCCTGGAAAAAGTTGATTGTTTTCTTGATAATATCCCAAATTATTTTAAAGTATATGATTCAGGCTGTATCTGTCACCGGGTTTACTGGGAACAGGAACGTGTTCAGCATAACCCGGCGATGGCGCATAAAGAGATCCCATATCATGGGTTCAGTCTCTATGCTTATGGGGTGATCAGACAGTTAAGACCGGAGCTGGCAATATTCAAAGATTCAAGATTCAAATCAGCGTTGAATTATATTCTTGATGACGAATATTACAATGTGTTGTTAGATACCCAATATGAAAATGCAGTCAGTGGCGCGCCGGCCAATCAGCAAAATCTGCCGCATAACCGGTTTGGTTTTCCCTATAACGTAACCGGATTTGAGACTGCATATACCCTGCACGCCTTTAGCGATCATTATGATTTTGACGTCTCAGACAGCATGCAGCAATGGTGTTCAGAACAATTGAAACGCTGTTTTAATCATGAGACAAAGTTGCTGGACAAGGCGACGGAAGACCCCATGGTTTTAGCCGCTAGAATATATGAAGCAACCCGATTACCCAATTTAGAAATTAGTTTATAACAAAATGTTTTTTTTATCATGAAAAGCGCAGAGTTGCATAGCCGCAAATAAAAAGATTTTTAACCACGAAAAACACGAAAAAACTACAAATATTTAAGTATTTGCGGAGCAAAAACTTAAATGCTATATTTCAGAAAAACGTGCATGAAAAATACGAAAATGACGGTTAGTAGTACGAAAGACACGAAATTTAATTGTTACCTTATGGCAAGCCATAACCTAACAATTGGTTGTCATGAAAAACAGGAAAAATTTAGTTATGGACTACATCTCGATTGTTGATGTTACATGGGATAGCGTGTTGGTGCGGTATAGTATCAGTGCCAGCGCAATTGTTAAGGTAACGGTCTCATCGGCGACACATACTCTAGAAAAAGCGACGCGTGAGCTCAACCGTATTGGCCGTATCAATCTAACTGGACTTCAGGCTGACTGCGACTATACCATGCAGGTCCAGTGGCATGACCGGGAAAAAATTATCCAGTTTCATACATTGCCGCAACCTGAAGGTGAACTGCTGTTCCAATACGCTGTGATCGGCGACCCCCACCTGGCGATGAAATATGAGAATCGTTTTGGCCGTCTGCATATTGAAAGCCCCACAATCTTACAGCAGGTAATCAAGCAGATTAATGATTTAAATGTTGACTGCCTATTGATTCCGGGGGATATCGTTGATACCGGCAGTCCGCAGGAATACCAGCGGGCGGCTGAGATCTTTGCTTCACTCAATTGTCCATTGCTGACCGTGCCCGGTAATCATGATCTGGCACATGGCAAACCATCAATAACCGCTTGGCTGAATATTTTTGGCACATTCAGTTGGCAAGCAAACCTGAAAAACATGCCGGTTATCGGCTGCAATACCGCTCAGGGTAAAATTGGCACGGCGGAGAATATCAAACTGATCAAGGCGATAAGTTCAGTTCAACCATTCATTATGCTATCCCATTATCAACTGTTTGCCGACGACCATATTATCGGAACAGATAAACAGGTCAGTGATCATGCGGAACAACATGAATTGCTGGATCAACTGTCAGCCAAACATGGTATTATCTATATTGGGCATAAAAATGTTGCCGCTCGGGTAGATATTGGCAACTGTGTTCAGCTCAATGTGCCGCAGATAACCCATTTCCCCTGCGGATACCTCTGGGTGCGTTGTTACAAGAATGGTTTTTATCACACCTTCATGCCGATAGCAAGCGAAATTCTCAACGAATATTCCCGTACCGGCTCACTGGACCGAAACACCGCAGACACCACCAATCAATATCGCGACAAATTCAGCTTCGAACACTGGAATGTTGTTTTAGTATCCGCTCAAAAATAAATTGGATTTTTCGCATAGGATGCGGACTGCTGATTAAGGCACGAAAGTCTTTACATAGTAGAACTTATAAATATTTTCGTAACGCAGAGCAGCTGTTTGCAATCAAGCGAAAAATCCAACCTGTTTTTTGTGGGTTCTTATCGAGCTAAACGTCTCGTTTATGTTAAAACGCTGGACGTATACAGGGTGACTAGCATCCAGGAGACCAACTAAATTTACTTCAAAAAGAAAGTGAAAATATCTTGAAAAATAGTTGACAATTGACTTTGTTTGTGGTATAATTGACTCAATGAGTCAATAAGTCAAAGATCTGTAATTCAAGGATAATCATATATATGCAAAGTAATGGGAAAAAAACTTTAAAGAGTAAAGTGCAGGAATATATTTGCGCTTTAATTCGTGAAAATGAGATGCAGGAGGGGGATAAACTGCCACCGCAACGTGAGATTGCCCGGCGGCTTGATGTCAGTCAACGCGTCGCGGA
Source organism: Victivallaceae bacterium (assembly GCA_021647315.1). GTDB lineage: Bacteria > Verrucomicrobiota > Lentisphaeria > Victivallales > Victivallaceae > JAKIUY01. Next base: position 4,113 of record JAKIUY010000005.1, on the reverse strand, counting down.
GGTGGCGATGCGCGAACTGGAAAATGATAATATCATTCACCGTTTTGTCGGTAGAGGGTCATTCGTCGCCAATAGCGAAAAGGTTCACGCTTACAAAATGTTGTCGAAAGTGTTATTGGTCATTCCTAACTATACCAACCCGATTTTTTCACTTTTTCAGGAGACTTTGGAAAGGAAGTTTTTCGAACATGGAATTCTGGTCGAATCAATATTGACTCATTTTATGCATGATGATACAATGTTTAAAAGAATATGTGAACAGGAGTGGGGTGGCATCGTCGGAGAAATGCCTGAAAGGGTGATAAATTTCGCTCGCTCTCGTAAAATTCCATTGGTTAGATTAGTTAGTACACTTGACCGTAGAAGAAAATATAATCAACTGATCAAAGATCCGCGAGCAGCAGGCTTCAAGATGGCTGATATGCTTATAAATAAAGCGCATCAGCATATTGTCTGTGCCGGTAGTGCCAGCGAGCAGTTTGACGCGATAGAGGAAAAATTCAAAGGCAGTGATGTAAAATGTTCAACCATTATTGAAGATGCCCCCTTAGGGGATTTTCCCGATTATCAGGCTATCGGCCGGCATTTGGTTGATGAAATCTTAGCACTTCCTGATCAACCTACAGCCATAGTTTTTTCCAACGATGCCAGAGCACTGGGTGGCATGCGGGCATTGCGGGAGGCAGGTTTTGCGATTCCTGAAGATTTTTCTATTGTCGGATTTGATAATATTCCCGGTGCCGACCTATTTCATCCAGCCTTGACGACAGTTGAATTAGGCTATGTCGCCGGTGCAGAAATGGCCGTTAAGATGATTTTTCAGAGGAAATTAGACGAGACCTATATGTTACCGCAAAAACTTATCATCCGGGAATCCACCCGCCCGCATCAAATAAAAGCTCCCTGAAAAGATCTTGTTGTCGCATTATCTTTCCAGGGAACAGGAGATGTTATGTTTACTATTGACGGTCGAACAGGTCGTTGTTGTCTGCCCCGAACCAACCTAGTTTTAGAATATTCATACAATCACCTGCACTCGGACCTGCGTAGTGATTATGGGAAAATGTCATTGCTTCAGAAGAAACATGACCGTCAACCCAATTGACGTTTGCGCGGTCAGCGTGGCGGAAATGCATGTCCGGCGACATCAGCCATGTGCCGGCTTTAGGTGGTGTTACTGAATAGACCTGAACATGTTTTTTATTGGTATCAAGCCCGGCTGAATCGGCAAATGCGATCGTTTTTGAACTTTTTCTGACCATAGAAACTCGCGCTGGATAGTAGTATGCAGAATCTGTCCAGTCGGTAGTCTGTTTGCCTAGATAAGTACCATTATAGCCGTAACCGCCAGTCCCTGCATTGGTTGAAAAACTCATGCCGCCTGTTTTAGATACTTGTGGTGAAGTAGGACATGATTTGGCATCTTTACTGTTGCCTAAGTAACCGGTCAATAATCCGCCCTCCGGTTCAAATGGATTACTTGTGCTACTACGCGACCCACACCAGGCTATTAAATTCCCTGAATAAGCATGCGGGGAGAAAAACCCGTCATTGTCTCCGGTATAATTATTCAGTGCTGTACCCAGTTGTTTTAGATTACTGACACAATTGATCGATTTTGCCTTGTCTTTTGCCTGACCAAGTGCCGGTAATAACATGCCGGCCAGGATGGCGATAATAGCCACGACCACCAATAATTCAATGAGGGTAAAATTACTCTTTTTGTTGCGTTGGCGAAGCTTGCGGTTACTGACGATATACTGCCTGGAGGCAGTAACAATATTATGCTCTGAGAACATGTTTGAGCGCAGTTGAGACATTTTGTCTGTTTCCTTTGTTTGTGTTTCGCGCACTATGCGGAATTTTCGGTAGAAACAGAGTGGTGAGATTATCTCAGCCGTGGTCATGTGTTTCTACGCGGAAACGCCGCCGACTACAATATTCAGCAAGTTCTGGCTCACGGTTGAAACAAACCGTTTTACAGTTGCGCGACAGCTCCTGGATTTAACAGGATTCATCACTGAAGTTGTAACAGTTAAAAATTTATCGCGGGAAAAATATATTACAACTGGTAAAAGTAAAAAAAACAGTTTAATTTTTGGCATATTTCGCAGAGCAGCAAAGTGGCAACCCAAAACATGACAGAATCATTTTTTTGCAGAATAATTAACAGCAGAATGATTTTTTATAAATATTCTACTGTTGAAAAATAAAATATAATATTTTATTGGTCAACAAGTTAACTTTGGTGCGAAAATAAAAACATGCATAAAAAACAAGAAAATGACGGTTATTGTAGTATAAAATACTTTACACTTTTACTATTGTTCAACCCAATTCGGGTTTGTGATATGCCGAGCTGGGGCTCAGCGTTCCCGGATATAGTATAGTACTGAGCTGGGGCTCAGCGTTCCCAGGCATGAGTATTTGGAAATTTATCATTTCGGGATTGAAAAACAGTAATTTCGGTCTAATTTATCACTTCAATTTACTGAATGATGGAAATTGTCGGTAATCATGATGTCGGAGTGTGGCTCAGCCTGGTTAGAGCGCTGCGTTCGGGACGCAGAAGTCGGAGGTTCGAATCCTCTCACTCCGACCAATTCATCTTCTCCGCTTCGCTACGAACCTGAATATATAATGTATTGACTACTAGGGAATGTAATAGAGGTAATTTCAAAAGTCCAACGCGAGCATGATTTTTACTGTTTTGGGCGAATAGATTTTGACTTTTTAGCGATTAATCATACCCGTGGGTATGTGAATGAGCTCAAAAATAAAAAGATGCCGTCCAAAATCAAAAATCTGCCGTGGAGACTTTTAAAATTGCCTCAATAGAGAGTTAAGCTAAAAAGTAGCATAGGCGTCCCGCCTGTGACATCCGGTCTCGTTAAGACCGGGCATTTTCATGTGCTCACTATTCAGCTCTACAATTTGGGAAACGGGCACCGGTAGCGAAAGTTGCGGGTTTGAAGTTGAATAATATTGTAAAAATGTTAAATTAGCAAAATATATGGTTACAGGTAAATACCCAAAACAGGAAAAGTTTAGTGACTGACTACTATACCATGCTCGGAGTTGAACGCGATTGTGGCTTTCAGGTGTTGAAGAAGGCATATTATCGTAAAGTTAAACATTGCCATCCTGACCTGTTTAACAACTCCCCGATCAAGACCGAGGAATTCAAACAACTGGTTTGTGCATTTGATGTGCTTTCCGACCCGGAAAAACGGCTGATTTATGATGGGAAACTCAAATCTGCCGCTTATCGCGTGGGGCGTGATGAAGCGATTATTGCGACTTCATCAATCATGGATACACCGGCAGATGATATTCTTGAAGAATTAATCAGCGGCAATACCATTCCAAATGATACTAGTTTAGCGACTTTAATGCTTGATATTGCACGTACTGAAATATTCATTACTTTCCGTGAGGGCAAGAATTATTTTTTTCAGAAACGTTACCGAGCGGCATTTACTTTCATGGAAAGATCTGTAGATATATCGCCGGGGAATATTCTTTATCGGGTTTATTTTGCCAGGACGCTTGTGGTACTGCGCAAATATTCCAAGGCAAAAGCCCAATACCGGGCGGCACTGAAGTTGGGTAAGTTGCGTATTCCGGCACAACATCTGGGACGGATAATACAGGAACTTAAGCTTGTCAGTCAGTGCCATCACCCATTGGCTTATCGCCTTGGATCACTATTCAATTCTTCCCGTGATGAACATTCAATACCCTACGACCAGAAGCTGATTAATGCTACTAATCGTTCAATGAAGCGTTTGTTGAGTGAACAACAGACGACCGGCGAACAGCAGAGCAGAAAACTTATTGAATGAATTTCACTGTCTTTTGCTGTTTTCGTAAATTTATTAGTGACAATTCATGGCATTCGTGGCTTAAGCTTCTTGATTTACTATGGATTGCATGTAAAATAAGTTTGTTTGGAAATATGAATTACTGAAAACGAACCAACAATAAGGTAGTGTCAAAAGCGGCATGAAAAAAGATGAAAGTTTTTCTGGTGTCTTTTAAATGATGTTGAGTATCATTTCGCAGTCATAATTCAAGCGGAAAATCAGCATAAACCGCTCGCAGGCTCGCTAT
>JAKIUY010000088.1 GCA_021647315.1 Victivallaceae bacterium | reverse complement strand
AAAGGGCGTCAGTATGCCTTTGCGGTGTCTGCGGCGCACCCGGCACTGGACAGACGGCGGTATTATCGGATCCAAGGAGTTTATTCTTAATGTGGCGGCACATTTTGTTAAAGACAAAGAAAAGCTGCTGAAAAAGCAGTTCAGCTGTGGCAAAACTGATAATGGAGAGTATCTGTACTGTTTCAAACGGTTAAATTCAGTTACTGGTTAATAAAAATGTGTTCAAAAAGTTTTTTTTGTTTTCTATGTGAGGCTCTGAAAACCATATAAATTTAAAGCTAAAGCTAAAAAAAACAGCAAAAAAGACAAACGCAATAAGAAATAAATTTCTATTACAACAAGGAGCAAAACAATGTCATTTAACTACTCACCTTCCCTTTATCACCGTTACGTAATGGATAACCTGTCGCAAGAGCTTGAGTTCCAAGGCGGTGATATTACCACCTGGCAGCAGAATTTATTGACAAAAGTGCGTGAACTCGTCGGCATCATGCCAACAGAAAAAACCGCACTCAATGTCCGTTCGCTCTGGCAACGAGAACATAAACATGGCACAATCGAAAAGATTGTTTTTACCAGCGAACCATACTGCGATGTTCCAGCCTATGTCTGTATCCCGAAAAACGCTAAAAAAACTTACCCATTTTTTATCTGTCTGCAAGGTCACAGCACCGGAATGCACAATTCCATCGGCGTTGATTTTAAAGACGAAACTATACCGATAAAAATTGAAGGAGATCGCGATTTCGGTATAGGCTGTATGAAAAACGGCATTGGGGCTTTGTGTATCGAACAACGTTCATTCGGTGAACGCCGTGAAAATATCCAGAAAACAGCTTCTGAACACATGTGTCATGATGCAGCCATGCATGCACTTAATTTGGGAAAAACCCTGACTGGGGAACGAGTTTATGATGTTGAACGTGGTATTGACTATCTGGCTACCCGTGATGATGTTGATATGAACCGCATCGGCGTGATGGGCAATTCGGGTGGGGGGTTAATCTCGATGTTTTCCTCTGTATTGCTGAAAGAGCAGCTGGCCTGGTGTATGCCGTCATGTTCATTCTGTACCTTCAGAGATTCTATCATGTCAATTTATCACTGTAGTGATAACTATATTCCAAGCCTGATGCGTTACGCCGAAATGTATGACGTTCTAGGTCTTTACGCTCCGAAACCAATCGTTATTGTTGCCGGCAAATATGATGCTATTTTTCCAATTGATGCAGTAAAATATGCTTTTGAACGCCTGAAGAAAATCTATATTGCCGTCGGGGCTGGCGATAACTGTCAACTGATAATCGGTGATGGAGGGCATCGTTTTTATGCCGACGATGCCTGGCCGGTAATGAAGAAATTCATGTAATAAAAATAGACGACACAATAGTAGCGTCCCGGGAATGCAAGAATTCTACCTGCTAACAACCCGGGAACGCAGGCGTCCCGTCTGCTAAAACTACACAATCGAGACGGTTATGCTACTTTGGTCACAACGCTCTTCGAGTTACGGCGCGACACAGCGGTTATACATCGGATATAGACTATACTCTGTTGAACAGTTTGCGGTAGGCCCATAAGCCTAATGCTGGATTACTGATGTAAAAGACTTTTTCGCCATTCACTTCATTAAAACCATCTTTTAGGTTGACGAAATCATATTTCTCCATCATTTCATCAAGGTCACCGCTGGCAAAACCGACACTTTCAATCTCTTCGCGTGACATATTCGGTCCCGGACAATAGGTTATTTTAAAACGACCTTCAGAAGAACCGTGAATCAGATGGGCGGCGGCACTGAGATTATTTTTCAGCTCTTCATTTTCTTCAACCGCAGCAAGAGTATTCGGTGTGCCTTTATAGCCGTATTTGCGAATCAAACGGTCAATTTCTTTATCTTCGCCGAATTCACGTAGTGCAGGAGCCAGCACAATCAAGTCGCCATCATCAGCGATGGCCATTCTGGTACGATAAACCGCTTTATTGCCAAGCCAGGTGCTTTTAAATTCTTCGGGGTCAAGATAGACAATAACTTTGTCCAACGGCTCATCAAGCAGTTCAAGGTTAGTATCCTGACTTACTTTGCAGGCCTTGAGGAATGCCTCTTCATCCGGTCCGGCAAAGAAACCTTTCATCACCATTTTTCCACTCTCATCATCACGCGCCATTACAGTCAACATATATTGAATCGGGAGATCCGCGAGAAATTCATCAACGCCGTAATTGAACAGTTTACGCACTGGTGAATTGGCCTGTCCCATAATCCGTTCCATATTGTAAACAGCACCGAGAAAATGTGATTTATTGATTGTATCAGCACCACCAACGCCGACAACAATATTTTTTGTATAGTTGGCCATACCCACCACTTCATGCGGCACAATCTGGCCGATAGAGAGAATCAGGTCATAGTCTTCAAAAAGGATTTTATTAACTTCAACATCAACCGTGTAGTCAACTTTGCCTTCAGACCATTCATTCAGCAGTTCGCCTGATACAGTGCCACGTTTAACTACATCGTTACGCCAGTCATGCACTTTAAAGCATTCCAATGGGATATCATCACCGAACATCGCTCTGATTTCAGGTTCAGTCATTGCGACATGGGTTCCTAACGCCGGGATAATATCAATATGCGCATCAGCTTTCAGCATATCATAAACCATTGCGGTAATCGGACCGGCGTAGGAGTTAAACCGGGTAAAATCAGGCGGAATTAACAAAACACGTTTAAAACTACCCCCCATTTTGTCCAGTGATTCTCTAATTAATAGTTTAAGTTCTTCATCACGAATAACCACATCCGCGCCACCTTTACTTGTTAAAATAGCCATATTTAAAATTCCTTTGTATTACGCTCGTCTGTCTTATACTGCTTCAAACTCCGCGACTATCGTCGCTACTGAAGCAGAAAAGCAAATTATGTCAAAAATATTTTATTATAAATCATCGTTTAATTTACAGCTAAAAATTCTTCTCTGCAATCTCAAATATAAAAAAAAGAAAAACTTTAGCTCAATATATCGGTTTATTTTATCAAAACGTCGCTGAAAAATATTTTGATATAGTTACTACACCATCATACTGAATAACTTCATATCTCACCTCACTGGCATCGTGAAATATGCGACTCAGGAAGGCGGAAATTTTAAAGTTGATCTATTGAATATTCTTTGAAATGATATATTCTATTTAAGATAAATGTGAAATGTTGCTTTAATACGTTTTTGTCGGAGTTTACAGCTTTAGCGTGCAAACTGTATGCTCAAAAACACACTGAAATTATACACTCCGACAGTTTAATGCATTTCGCACGCGCCTTATATATTCTATTTCATCAAGGAGATCATGTTGACAGCGTTAGTTACAGGGCCCAAAAATCTTTTCAGTAAAAGTTTATTGGATGAATGTTCCGTTTTAAAAATGCGTGACTGGCTGGTCTGGGGCGGCAATACAGTCGTTCATTCTGACGGGAAGTACTATATGCTGTTCTCGCGCTGGCCCCGTGAAACCGGACATGATGGTTGGGTAACGCATTCAGAAATAGCCTGTGCGGTAGCTGATTGTGCTACGGGGCCGTTTCATTTTATCGATACAGTCATTACGCGCAGATCAGGCAAATGGGACGCCGATGTAAGTCATAACCCGACATTAATACAGCATAATGCTAAATATTATCTATATTACACCGGTAATTATGGTGATGGAACTTATTGGGACAATCGCAATCACCAACGCGTAGGCGTGGCGGTAGCTGATCATCCGGCCGGGCCATGGCAAAGATTTGATGAACCGCTGCTGGATGTTACACCGGATTCCTGGGATTCAATGGTTACCACTAATCCGAGCTGCACCCAAATACCAGACGGGCGTTTTTTGCTGATTTACAAAGCAGTAGGTTCAGAACATGAAGCTCCTTTCTATGGACCGGTAGTTCATGGAGCAGCCTTCGCCGACAATCCTCTGGGACCATTTATCAAGCACCATAAACCAATTTTCGAAGTCAAAGGCGCAAAATTCCCCGGCGAGGACCCATTCATCTGGACTCAGGACGGCAAAATATACGCGTTTATCAAAGACAATAATTGTTATTATTCGCCGTATCCGAAATCAATTATCCTGTTTGAATCACAGAACGGAATTAACTGGACGCAATGCGAAAATGCTTTTATTACTCGTAAATTCAACTATTCAAATGGCAAAAGCGTTGAGTTTGATCGTGTCGAGCGACCACAGCTGTTACTCGAAAATGGAATTCCGTCGGTACTTTATTGCGGGGTAAAACCGCAGGCAGAAAAATCGGATTCTTTTAACATTCATTTTAAAATCAAATTTCAAACAAATTAGAAATTGTAAGGGCTGGCCTATGTGCCTGTCCTTTAAAATAAGGAAATAGATTATGAATAATAAAATTTTTAGAATAGTTATTATCACGCTGATAATTTCAGGCCATGGTGTAATTGCTAGAGGTGCTGAAAGTAATGCTTCGCAAATTGAGCCAAGTAATACTGCACAATTAAAACAAAAAAAAGCTGTCAATAAAACCATAGACACCGTAGCTGACCTCAAAAGAAAGGCTAAAATGTCACCCGAGGAACTGGCGTGGGAAAAAGTACTGGAAGAGAATTTGGGAAATTATTATTTACCGGTTTATAAACGTCACAAAAGCCAAGCCCGTATCACAGCTTGGGATTTTGTCAAGGACGACCCTGAACTACCACGGGTACTTTTAATCGGCGACTCTATTTCACGAGCTTATACCCTGCATACTAGAAAACGTTTAGCCGGTAAAGTTAATCTTCATCGTGCGCCAGCTAACTGTGGTTCAACTGGAACCGGGCTGAGAAAACTTGATGTCTGGCTGGGCGACGGTCACTGGGATTTAATCTATTTTAATTTTGGGATTCACAACCGTAATTCCAATCCTAAAATATATGCCAGAGATTTAGACAAAATAATTGCCCGATTAAAGAAGACCGGAGCAAAGCTGGTCTGGGCTCAATCAACCCCGCTAAGCGGTACGAAATACAAAGCAGGATCAATGGTTAAACTGAATGCAGTTGCGGGAAAAATTATGAAAAAACACAATATCCCTGTCAGTAATCTATATCGTCCAGCCCGTGAAGTTCAGGAAAAGTACCAGACCGCTGATGGTTGTCATTACGCAGATAAGGGGTACCGGTATATCTCTAAGTTTGTGGCAAAAGATATCATGAAAAATTTGCAATAAATTTCAAGCGTTTGAAATATATTTAAAAAAATGGTGGGATAAACTATGGATAAAGTATTTATATCAGCGGCAACCATGGAACAGGATTCATGGGCATTTGCGGTGCAACTGCATAAACTTGGCGAACATTTCGACTGGGTCATCGGTGTAACGCGCGGCGGTGCCCAAATTTCAGTCTATATCCAGGAGACGCTTTCGCTGCTTGATGAAAATATCAAGTCTTATGCCACAATTCATGCCTACAGTTATACCGGTATTGGCGAAGCCAAGAGTACAGTAATTGTGCGTGATCTGGAACCGCTGCTGAAGGAGATCAAGCATGGTGAATCTATTCTGGTGATTGATGATGTCTTTGACTGCGGGGCGACGCTTAACGCGATTAAAGAAAAGCTCGACAAACGTTTGCAAGAGAAACAGGCAACAGTCAAATTAGGCGCCCTCTATTATAAACCGGAAAACAGTACGGTATCAATTGCGCCTGATTATTTTTTTAGAACCTATAATGGTGATGATTGGTTAGTTTTCCCCCATGAATTATGTGGATTATCGCAAAATGAATTGCGCCACAAAGGATTTCCGGTTGATGATCTTTAGGCTAACAAAAAATGCATTAAGGGACAGGTTGATTTTGTTCCCCGTCAATTTTTGCAATATATCCCAAGCAAAAAACTTGTATTTATGGGCTGCTACCCTTAGATTAAACTGTCAATGATTCAGATTATCGCTATCTGAACAAATATTCAATTTTAAAAAGGAGATTTGAGAGATGAAAATGAATAAAGTCATGGGCAGTTTGTTGGTACTGGGGTTAGGATTAGGAATCGCTGATGGTGCTGTAGTTGAAAACATCAAAGCATCTGCTGATGGAGCAAAAAAATTCGCCGTTGTCCCTAAAATCATTAATCTGGATGGCAAGAAGGTTTTTGCGACAACGCCGAAAAGTTATATCACCTACAGTTTAAAGCAAAAAATCAAAATTGACCCTGCTAAAAAATATAGAGTTTCAGCCAAAGTAAAACAGCTGGGCGACAAGCCTGCATACCTCTATATCGGCTTTATTCCTTATGATGCGCAAGGACGGGTTATAGATCCCAAACATGGCTTTAATAATATCAAAGGGTCAATGACTAGTTTGAGTTCAAATGCCGCGAAAGGGGCAAAAAGCATCACCGTAAAAGATGCGTCAAAATGGCAGAAAGGCAGTCATTTCTATGTCGCATTCAATGTAAAAGAAGACCTGAGTGATATTCCTAATTTTAATCTTTCAGAAATGATTGAAAAAATTGAAAAAAACGGTGATCTCTATACCATAAGTTTTAAAAAGCCCCTACCTAAGGTCTATCCGGCTGGAACTGCCGTGCGTCAACATCGTTCCGGCGGCTCCTATATCTACACAAAAAATGGTGATGCGCCTAAAGACTGGGCTGTGTGGAAAGGCTTTACGGTTCAAGGTAAGATTCTCCGCAAAGCCACGTTCATCAGTCCAATGATTATGATTAATGCAAGAAAAGCAGATTCAGGTGCTGTTTTCACCGATTTCATAGTTGAAGCACTCTAAGGTCTCCCTAAAAAAACAGGGGGAATTTAGACAGGATTAACAGGATAAAACAGGATTTTTTATTCTGGTAATATTGTTAGTCCTGTCTGATTATTTTAGTATTTTTTCTTATTTTTGAGATTTTTCTACTTTACTGTAGAGTTTTTCTTCTTGATATATATGGAAGGAATTATATTCAGGATGAATAAGTTTAACTCCTTTAACTTCATTCATCGGCGTATCGAAATCTATATTACAGAATGGACATTCTTTAATTTTAGCTTTAGAAACCGAAAAAGCTCTAAACTCTTTAGGAATTTTTATAGCTAAATAAGATGTTGATTTGCACAGAACACGATAACCTAAAAACTTTTGTTATTACTCACCTAGTTACGATCGCCACGCAAAGCGTGGTAAACTCGTAGCTTGCCCTGCTTTGCAGGGTTCCCACTTTATTCCTGTATAAAATACCCCGTCCTTTGAGAGTGGTTGTTTACTAGGTGTTTTTCCGCACGTTTTTGTCGTTGCACGCTAGGTAGGTGTGTAGTAGCTCGCTAAAGCTCGCAAAGACACCGCCTAAAGGCGGAACTACAAACAAAAATATATTATAATTCACACGTCACAGTCGGCGGGGAGCAGTTGGGTTGAACAGCCACCATCGATGGTCAGACTGGTTCCCGTTGTTCTTGGTGAATCATCTGAAGCGATGAACATCACAGCCTTAGCGATATCATCCGCAGTACATTCATGTCCCAGTGGAATATTGTCACGGCGGCGCTTTACAGTGCTCTCCGGCAATACCGGCCAACGGTCAGAGTAGATATATCCAGCCACTACAGTATTGACCCGGATATTGAATTCAGCCAGATCAACTGCCATCGCCCGGGTGAGCGCATCAACTGCACCTTTGCTGGCGACATAAGCCGTTCTGCCCTTGATTGGTCGCATGGCGGTATTGGAGCCAATATTGATAATTGAACCGCCGCCCTGCCCTTTCATCATTTTTGCCGCACGTTGCGAACAGTGAAAAAGCCCGAAAACGTTGACTTTGAAGGTATCGTTCAGCATAGCATAAGGCGTATCAGTGAAAGCATAGCCCTGGGTCTGAATGACAGCGTTATTCACCAACACGTCAAGTTTTATGCCTTGAGTTTCAAGCCTGTCAAAAACATTATCGACCTGTTCTGGAATTGCAATATCCATGGTGGCTTCGATGACTTCAACCCCATATTTGGTGCGAAGCTCTTCGGCGACCCGTTTGGTATCGGCAGCCTTACGGCCGTTGATAATAATTTTAGCACCGGCAGTGGCAAATGCTTCGGCAATGCCTCGGCCGGTATTACGAACCGAACCGGTGATCATAACTGTTTTATTTTTGAAATTCATAATATTTATCTTTAAAAAAAAACGGACGAAACGGACGATAAAAAATAATCTCCCTTTCTCCCCCTCTTCTAGCTCCTATATTCTAGCTTCTTTAAAAAATGACTCTGCTTCCGAAGGTCGGATATTGGTTAATTCACCGTTATAATGACGCAGGTTGCGCGGTTCATATGGGTGTTCCGCTATGGCATCTTCGTTCAGATCAATACCCAGTCCCGGCAGGTCGGGGATGGTCATTTTACCATCAATAAAACTGACGGTTTCATTACAGATATCTTTGCGCCATGGAATATCCACTGCCATGGTTTCCAGCAGGTGAAAATTTGGAGTTGATGCGGCGATCTGCAACGTTGCCGCGTTCGCCACCGGACCGCTGGGGTTATGCGGACAGATCGCGATATGATTAGCTTCCGCCTGCGCCGCGATTTTCTTGACTTCACCAATACCACCGACATGACTTAGGTCGGGCTGAACATAATCCGCACAATTAAGCCGGAAAAAACGTTGATAATCCCAACGACTGAAGATGCGTTCACCAGCCGCCACCGGAACTCTAATCCGATTTTTGACTTCAGCCAACGCATCAAGATTTTCGGGTGGCACCGGCTCTTCAAACCAGGTAATATCATAAGCTTCAAGTGCTCGCCCAATTCGCACCGCAGTCGCGACATTGAACCGTCCATGCCCTTCAACTAAAATTTCCACATCGTCACCAACCGCATCAACCACGGCTTCAACGCATTTCAGTGCCTGACGCAGTTCTGCTTTGCTGATATTCAGATATGCTGAACCGAACGGATCCCATTTGAGGCCGGTAAAACCCTGCGCCGCCGCTATTTTAGCCTTTGCAGCAAATTCATCCGGAGTTTTTGCCGGGGCAAACCAGCCGTTAGCATAACATGGTACCCGATCACGCACCTGCCCCCCAATCAGTTGATAAACCGGCACACCAAGTTCTTTACCTTTTATATCCCAAAGCGCCATTTCCACTCCGGATAAAGCACTCATATTAACCGGACCTCCCCTGAAATAGAGACTACGGTAACACTCGTGCCAGATAGCTTCAATATTACGCGGATCCTCACCCCGCAAATTGCGATCAAGTTCATTAATTGCGGCAGCAACAGTCTCTTCACGATATTCCAGCGTTGCTTCGCCAACACCATGCAGCCCTTCGTCAGTCATAACTTTGACAAACACCCAGTTTGTCCGGTAGCAATGACATATCATCGGTTTAATCGAGGTTATTTTCATAATTCAAATTGTCCTCCAGGTTTCATTTCAAATGAGTTTATCGAGTTTTTTATACAGTCATCGATAAACGGTTGCGGATCAACAGTATTTTCAGCAAACAGCCCATAATGCATGGGCAACGCGTTTAACGGTTTTACCGCTTTTACTACGTTCAACGCCTCATCAAGTGACATATTGCCGAGACGGCCGTTGATACAGATTAAAATCAGCTCACAATTCTGAGTTAGCGGGCAGATTAAATCATCATCATATTCACTGTCCGCACTCAGGTAGATCTTTTTATCTGCCGTTTGAATCACCAAGCCGACGGCTTGTGGGTCAGAATGGATCGCCAGCACCGGCGTTATCGCTATTTTTCCCTGAACAACAGATTTGCCCCGTTCCAGTAAAATCAGCCGCTGTTCAGCTATACCCAGCTGCCTAAAATGTTCATAGCAACTAATTGGCCCGGTAATAGCAGCTTCAGGATATAATGCTGCGATATATTGAACCGTTTCCGGGTCGAGATGGTCAAGATGATCATGGGTACAGATCAGTATATCCGGTTTCAGTTCATCAAATGACAGCGGGAATTCAACCAGCCGTTTCAGTCCCTTAGACTCCAGGCAATCACTCATGTAAGGATCGACCAGAATTCTTGTGCCAGTGCTTTCAAAAAGAAAGCTCCCCTGGGTCAACCATGTAATTTTCATTGTAACTCCTTATTCGAGGGCAGATATGGAATCTACCCCTGCCAATGCTTTTCTATCAGTTATAATCAACGGGTAATCGGTCAATGGTAAATCATGCAGATAAAGTCCGAATTCCTGTGCTTCCCATTCAGTTGCCGGACGCGTTTCATAATCGGTAATGGCAAAAACATTTCCAGTCAGCGGATCAATCAATACCGGTTCATCCAACTGTTTTGCCCCTTTAGCACCTATCCACATTGCCGGTAGCTGCGTCACTGGGGTTTCACATTGCGGATCTTCGACATAGTAGTAGACATAAAGCGGATAACCGTTACGCAGATAACTGTCGGTGACAATATTGGTAAAACGTGCTTTTTCATGCACCATTTCCGGCCTGCGGGCATCTTTAAACAGTGCCTGAATAAGCAGTTCTTCACGCACTGTAGCTGAATCGAACAATGAACAGATCGTCTGCAGGGCGTAGAATGATTTTTTCGGAGTGTAGGTTTTGCCGTTAAGCAGTCCCATCATCACCGGTTTGCGTTCAGTACCGTCCGCCTGACGATAGGCCTGTTCCATCAGATCGGCAATATGGAAATATTCAGTAAACTCAATTTCATGCCTTAGGTCACTCAGCACGCGCCGAATGACCCATTTAGCCTGTACGGTTTCGTTATTATTGAATATCCCGAGCCAGTCGTCATTATGTCCGGCACTAACAGACGGACAACCGTTTTCTCCCTGCCACAATTTGATAGTTTCATCATACTTGGCAACAAGTTTTTTCAGATATGCTACAGCGTTGGCATAACCCAATTCCGGCACCATACTATAGGGATGAAAAGTGATTTTATCAATAGATTCAGTCACCCCGGCCTGCAACATACGTTCAATATAAGAAAAGCCACACCCACTGACCGCGCCACCAATCATTACCGCTTCCGGCATTACCGCTTTAACCTCCGCCGCGGTAATTTTAACCAGTTCGGTATAGTCTTCCGGTGACGGTTCATGCCCATGCCAAAAACAGCTGATATTCGGCTCATTCCAGACCTCATAATGGGTCACCCGGTCTTTAAAGTGTTCAGTCAGGGCTTTAACATAATTCTTCCATGCCTGAACGGTTTCTTCTCCATAATAAAGCGGCATGCAACCGACCGCAGAAACATGCGGTGCATCCGGCATATAAAGCTGATTGCCGAAACTGATACTGAACCATGGATTTACTCCAGCCACCAGCAATTTATCGACAATATTATCGAGCCAGCCAAAATCGTATTCACCTTTAGTTGTTTCACACCGACTCCAACCGGTCTGGCATCGAGCCCATTTGGCTCCCAGCGTCGCCAGATGTTCATAGGTCATTTCATGATTGAACATCTGACGATCCAGTGTTTCAAATCCAACCCCGACGGGGGAAGCTGTAATATCAGCGGTCTTTCGTTTTTTTAATGTTCCGACCGGTTTCAGGCTGAAACCAGCTTCGTCGTCGAGCAGGCTGGCTGCTGTTCTATCACTATCCTTCATAATTTTTAAGTCCTTGTTTTATTTTGTCGCTTTGAGGCGTTTATGCCGGTCTGACGACCAGCACTCCCAGCGGAGGCCATCTACATTTATTTCGTTAATTAAATCTGTATTCTACATTCATAAATCTAAATTCATCTCACCCCATGGTGTGATAGGTTGAGAGTGACAGGCTGATTTCATTGGCGGCTTCCGCAACCTTTTTTATCACCTTGAGTTTATAATCACCAGTAAATTCAACATGCGGCACTGAAAGGCCAAGCGCAGCAATACATTCACCGTTCCTGAATACCGGAAATGCCGCAATACTGAAGGCTTTCGTTTTAGCATCTGTATAAACAACTCGCTGTTGTTGCCGAACCGACTTCAGGAATTTTTTAATAGCTTCTTCCCTGCTGTCACTATCCCATAACCAAACATCAGGCAATCCATAGGTTCTAATAAAATCATTTAAATCAGCTGGTGGCATATTTGCCAACAGAGTTATGCCGGTCGCGGCCTCATAGACATCATCATAATCCAACTGATTCAGTTCAATATTTACCCGAGGGTTAAAACTGTGATGAGCCAGAATATAACGCCGTCCATTGCACAATTCTGCCATCAGTACTGATTGCCCAATCTCCAGCGCACAATCTCTGATAATAGGCTCAGCGACCTTAAGCATAGCCGTTTTATAGGAAATAGACTGTTTCAGAGCGAAGGCTCGCGGTCCAATGGTATAACCTTCAAGCCGGGAAACTCTGACCAGATAACCGGTTGCAATCAGTTCACTGATGATCCGCGAACAAGTTGCTTTATTCAACTGCAACTGCATAGCGATGTTTCCCAGCGCGACCGGCTGCGGAGATTTTCTGGCAATCATCTCCAGAATCCCGAATGCCTTATCCAGTACTTTAATCATTTTTTTGCCTCACAGCTTTTCATCCATGGCGATATTATATTGGGTTGTTGAACAGTCATAACAAAATCCTTTGTTTCACAATATGAAACTTAGTTTTATTTTATAAAAATAATGTAACTGTCTTATCAATTTTGTCAATAAATTAATTAACAGAAACAGGAAAAAATAAATTGGATAAATTTAAGCTGGAAGCGGGCTGCTAATCAAGGCACGAAAGTGTTTACATAGTAGAACAATAGAAATATTTTTGTAACGCAGAGTAGCGGTTCGCAGTCAATCAAAAAATCCAATTTATTTTTTTGTGGGTTCTTAAACAAGTTCTAGCATAATATCCATTAACTGGCGGCCTTTCATCAAGCCAAGCGTACCTTCGAGTGAGACATGTTCACCATAACTCTGCACGGCGTCTGGAACAATAGCCGGACCGCAGATTGCTACCGGGACTGGTTCCGTGGTATGTTCGCGCAGTTCTATCGGCACTGGATGATCCGGCATGATAGCGAAATTTATATCCTGCCCTTCAAGCGCCGCCATTACTGGGGCGACAATTCTGGAATCAAAATCGGCAATCGCCTGCATTTTCAGCTTTAGATCACCCATGTGCGAACATTCATCAATGGCTTCTACATGCAGATAAACAAAATCATATTCTTCCAATGCTTTAATGGCCGCCTGGGCTTTACCTTCATAATTGGTATCAATAAATCCAGTCGCGCCGGGAACTTTGATGATTTTCATGCCGGAACAGATGCCGATACCGTGAATAACATCAACCGCACTGATAATAGCACCGCATTTGCCGTTATACAGAGTCGAAAACTGTTCAATCGTAGCTTTACCACCCGGGCTCCACGGCCAGATCCAGTTTGCCGGACTGGCATTACCGCTATTTAACGGATGCGCCATCAATAACGTGGTAGCTTTTCGCCCCAGCTCCTCGAGAAATCCAATAGTATATTCAGCTTTTTTGTCACCCGCCGTTCTCGGGGACAGACGCAAATCATCAACATGCTGGCCCTGCGATGAATCGGGTTTGTAATAATCAATTTCAGCCGAGAACTCTTCACCATGGAGCACCAGCAGATTGCGATAACTTACTCCGCAATGAAAAGTGAGCTGTTTATTACCAAGTTCAACTTCCAGATAATCCATCAAACACCTGGCATTAGTTTCATCAATATGTCCGGCCGAGTAATCATCCAAAATACCGTTTGTCCCCACCGTCACTAAGTTACAACGCCAGGCAATATCATGTTCTATCAAATCAATGCCCTGGCTGGCCGCCTCAATCGGACCGCGACCGGGATAATTATGTTCCGGCATAAACCCCATGACGGACATATTCGCCACATCCGAAGAGGTCGGCAGACCATCCGGCAACGTCAGAAAACTACCACTGGCACCACGTTTGGCGATTTCATCCATCGCCGGTGTCGGGACTGCTTCCAGAGGGGTTTTCCCATTCAGTTCCTTCAATGGCCGGTCAGCCATCCCATCCGCTAAAAATATCAATGCTTTACTCATAATATATAATTCCTAATCAGGTGGCACCTGAAGGCAGGTACCGCTTCAAACTCCGCAACTGCGTTGCTACGGAAGCGGGTGTATGAATTCAAAGTATTACTTCGTCTTTCGTTACACTCAAATGTCCCAAAAATGACAGAACTTTGCAAGTTAGCGCCTACAGGGTATTCGCTTAGTTTATTTTGCTTTTGTTTATAAGGAAATATACAATAACCCGACCAATGGTTCAAGTAAAACTATTTTAAAGTTTTGTTTTTGAATATTTGTCAATAAAATAAAGATATTGTTGATTATCGCGATATTACACTGAAGAGTTGTTCGATATAAATAATACTGCTGCTAATAATAATTAAAATAATATTTTTATTTATCAAAATATTACATCTATTGTTATATTTTTTATATTAGCCTATACTCGTTTTTATTTAATTGACATTATAATGTATAATATAATTCATTCTAAATGCTTTATCATATAATCTAAAATCATAAAGAATGTTCACTAATTGAGTAGCTTAATCCAACTCTGTATGCTATAATTTACCAATAAGGGCTCACTCAAAAATAAATTGGTGAGTTTTGCGTAGGATGCGGACAGCTGATTAAGGCGCGCCCAGCACATAAATAAAGTGCTAGGTTTGCTTTCAAATCAACGCATATATCAATATTTATGTGCTGGGACATAGTAGAACTATATAAATATGTTCGCAACGCAGAGCAGCTGTTCGCGGTCAAGCAAAAACTCCAACCTGTTTTTTTGTGGGTCCTAAATATTTAAAGAGGCAATTGCCTCGCAAACTAAAGGAAATATCTTATGTCATCACGTAATCTTAGTCCACAGCAAATGTTCATCGCCATGGCGGATGAACATCAGCCGGAATGTAAATTTTCATCTGAACAGAGCTTTCCCGAATGGAAAAGCAATACTCTACCACAGGTGCTGAAAACTTTGGGAGATTTTCCTGAACGGGTTCCGCTTAACCCGGAACTGCTGGCTGAATGGGAACACGAAGGGCTGAAAAAACAGAAGTGGGTGATTGATGTTACCAAACATATCTCTGCAACATTCTGCATCAACTACCCTGCTGATATGGTTGATGGTCAACAATACCCAGCCCTGTTCTGCTGTCATGGTCATGGTCAATTCGGCAAATTCCCGGTAATGGGCAATGGCACCAATCCGGACATCCTCAATGACATTGCCCAGATGAACTATGATTATGGACACCAGATGGCACAGGCCGGTTTTATCACCTTCTCCATCGACTGGATAGGCTTCGGTGAACGCAACGACACCTTTAAACCTAACACTCACCGTTCAATCCGCCAAGACTGGTGCAATATGTACTATCTGCATGCCACGATGCTCGGCATGACTTCACTCGGCATCAATATCACCCATGGTAAAGCAGCAATTGACTTCGCCGAGAGTCTGCCTGAAGTTGACCCCAACCGTATCGGTGTCATGGGACTGAGCGGTGGTGGCACCATGTCATTATGGATGGCACTGTGTGACGAGCGCATCAAAGCAACTGAAATCATCTGTTACAGTAACCTGTGGCGTGATTTCGGGATCAAAGATTTAAACTACTGCGGCATGCAGGTTGCACCAGGACTATTTAAACTGGTTGACCTCCCGGATCTGCAAGGCCTGCTTGCCCCTAATCCACTGTTAATTGATATCGGCGCCAATGATCTCTGTTTTAAAATTGGTCCAGCGATGGAATGTTTTAATCAGCTCAAAACAATTTATGCGTCAGCCGATGCATCAGACCAATTGGAACTGGATATGCACGCCAACGATCACGCCTGGGGAGCCAATAAATCGGTAGAGTTCTTCAATAAATATCTCTAGTCTATGAAAAAATATTGACTAACAGCTAAACAGCAACTATATTCTACCTAGTGCCTTAGCGAAAACAACGTGTAATAGAGTATTATTAGAGTTCAACAATAAACATCTCTTAGGGTTCGCTCAAAAATAAATTGGATTTTTTGCACTGGATGCGGACAGCTGCCTAAGGCACGAAAGTGTTTACATAGTAGCACTATATAAATATTTTCGTAACACGGAGCAGTTGTTTGCAATCAAGCGAAAAATCCAAGTTATTTTTTTGTGAGTCCTTAATGAGCTTTTCGTTAACGGTCTAGCTGTAATCAATATTGAAACAGAATATAAGACACGGAAAATAATATGAATAAAAAACGTTATGCCATCGTTGGCGTCAGTGGGCGTTCGAAAACATTTACTGATCGAATATTAAATGAATACAGCAACATTGCAGAAATTGTGGCGCTGCTGGACAGTAACCATACCCGTATTGACAGTTTTAATGAAACCAGTAAACTCTCCCTGCCCGGCTACAGTGAAACAGAATTTGATAAAATGGCTGCTGAAACCAAACCGGACGCAGTGATCATTTCAACCACCGACTCTACCCATCATACCTTTATCATCGCAGCGATGGAACACAATATTGATGCCATCTGTGAAAAACCGATGACCACTGATGCCGAAAAAACTCGGGCAATTCTGGCAGCTGAAAAAAAGAGCAGTGCAAATGTTGTCGTCACCTTCAACTACCGTTATACACCAATCACCACCAAGATAAAAGAGCTGATGCTGGACGGTGCCATCGGGCGTCCGACTCAGGTTGACTTTAATTACTATCTCGATACCTTTCACGGTGCCTCATATTTTAAACGTTGGAACCGTTACGAAGAAATTTCAGGTTCACTGCTGATTACCAAAGCATGTCATCATTTTGACTTGGTCAACTGGATGCTAGGGCAACAGCCGGTTGAAGTCTTTGCTTTTGGAGCATTGAACTATTATGGGGCTGACGGCCCTGAAAACCCGAAAAAAGTTGATGGACGACGCTGTTCAACTTGCACTGAAAAATGCCAATACTATCTGCGTCATTCTACCGGTGGCGGTTCGCAGGACGAACATCTGATTAACTTCAACAATCCCGGGAAGAATGAGGCTTTTGCCGCTGTTGATGGTTACTATGCCGATCGTTGTATCTTTGATTCAGATATTGACACCTGGGATACCTTTACGCTGAGCGTACGATATGATGGTGGTACTATGATGAGTTACTCATTGAATGCCTCCCTGCCCTACGAAGGTTACCGCCTCTCAATCAACGGCACCGAAGGCCGCATCGAAAGTGATGCCTTCCTCGGCGGTGCATCACGGCTGCCATTCCCTGAACCGCCAGCGCAGAATATCCGTTACTTCCCGCTGTTTGAAGGCATGCAGACCATTGAAGTCATTAATAAAGGTGGTGGTCACGGTGGAGCTGATCCATTGATCATGCATGAAATTTTTACTGGCCGCAATGAATCGGACCGGACCAGACGTTACGCTGGTGCCTGGGACGGTGCGATGTCAGTCCTGTTAGGAGTAGCCGCCCGCGAATCACTGAAAACTGGTAAGTCAGTAAAAATAGCTTACCTACTAGCAGGATAAACTAATGCCATAAAAAAATAAACATAAAAAAAGGAAAATATTATGAAATCAAGTAAAGCTCTCTGTTGTCTAGTTGGAATTTTAACTATCGCCTTTAACTGCTACGCCGGAGAAAACCTGGTCAAAAACCCTAAGCTCACCATGAAGCCGGGCAGCAAAGGACCGACCGGCTGGACGAATGACAAATCAGCTAAACAACTGGTCACTGAAAATATTCTGGCAACCCTGGATCAAGCGATAGAAATCAAGGTAAAAACCGTCAACAAACAACATGGTTATATTTATCAAATCATCAAACCAAAAGGTGGCTTCACTAAATCAGCACTCCTGTTGCAAGGCTATCTTAAAACCAATAGAAAACGTGGAGTATTTCTTCAGGTTAAATTTTTCAAGGGAAAAAAACGACTTAAAATTGTTAATCTGTACTGCCCATCAGTCGGCAACTGGCAGTTGGTAAAAAAAGTCATTCCACTGGAAGGTGCAGATAGCGTTCACCTACTCTGCCGTTACCTGCGGAGTGAAAAGTTTCTGGATAATACCGTATCATTTGCCGATATTTCACTGACTGAAGTTGATGCAGCTGAAAAAAAAAGTGATAATTTCTCAACCAAGAAAGTCAAAATAGTCGTACTTGGCGATTCAACGGTTCAAACCTATGCCGACGGTTCGGTCTTAGCCGGTTGGGGACAGGTTATTCAAAACTACTTCAACAAAGATGTCGGGGTGCGTAATCATGCCGTTTCCGGTCGCAGCACCAAGACCTTTATCGAACAGGGACGCTTGAAGACTGCCCTGAAAGACAAAGCAAATTTTGCCATTATCCAGTTCGGACATAATGACAGTCACGGCAAAGGACGCCCGGAATCGACCGATGCCAAAACCGACTTCAAAGATTATCTAAGAGAATATATCAAGAAGTTTAATAGCACCGGCGCCACGGTTATCTTTGTTACTCCAATGTGCCGAATGACTTTCCGCAAAGATGGCACATTAAGCGACAATCTGCAACCCTATGCTGACGCTATGCAGGAAGTGGCAGAAGAACAACAGTGTTTACTTATCGACCTGCATAGTGCCAGCAAAAAGCTTTTCAAAGAATTAGGCCCCGAGGGCTGCAAGAAACTCCAAACCGGCCGCAAAAAAGACCGAACTCATTTCAGTCCCAAAGGAGCCGATGCCATGGCAAAACTTATCATAAAAGAGTTAGCTAAAACCAATTCCCCACTGGTTGAATATATCAAGAAATAATTGACCATAATCAGCTTGCCGGAACGTTAAAACAGTACCCTGCGACTTCCAGGCGCACAGGCAAAGAATCTTTAATCGCAAAATTTTGTCATTTTTGGGATACTTGGGTAATGAACTACGAAGCAATAGTTGAAGCTTTAGGAGTCACAAAAAAATAACTTGGATTTTTTGACAAAACGCGGGAAACGACTCAACTCCAACAGTGAATTAATAACTTCGTATACAAACACCAGCAATGTCACCTATTTTTCAAGACACTGCATTTAGTGTACTGATAAAAAGTACACATTCCCCGTTCCCTGCTTATTTGAGGCAGGAAATCGCTGCAAAGAGTAAATTATTTATCTAAAAAAATCGCTTTTTTTATAAAACAGCTCTTGACAAATGATTTTTTTTTGTTATACTTATATCAAAGCGTATTGAAAAAGCAATACACTGAACTAAATAGATCAGATTACAGGATATTTTTTAAAATGTTGCAACAAACTATAGAAAAAAACAATGGTATATCAAAGCATATTCAGCTTAAAAAGATTGCCATGAAGATGATTTGCAACAATTATGCAACCGGCAATCGATTTTTATCTGAACGCGAGCTGATGAAACAGTTTAAGGTCAGCTCGACGACAGTCTCCAAAGCAATGAAAGCACTGGTAGCGGAAGATATCCTAGAACGACGCATCGGCGGTGGAACTTTTATTAAAGATGTCAATAAAATAAAATTGACTCCAGGCGAATACAACAACCATCCAGTACTGTTGTTCGGCATCTCATACCGGCAAAGTATGCAGGAAATGTTCGCAATAAACGGCTTTATCTACAATTATATTCAAAATGAAATAATAAATAACTATCCAGGTAAAGTATTTTTCAAAGACACGCCTGAAATATTAAAATTAGCGGCAACGGGTGAAGCGGTTCGGACAATTATGCTGAACCCGACTCAAAAAGAATTCGAAGAGCTCCAGACGACTTCCGCTTCATACGTGATTATTGCTCAGAATCAGGATAAGCCTCCGTTACAAAATTCTATTTGCTGGGAATGTGTAACCGGTATATATCAGCTTATGGCTCATTTTATTGGATTTGGACATACAAAAATTGCGTTAATCGTCGGTAAACCTAAATCCCAACACCATCGCATTGAAGCATTTAAATTCAGTCTAAACTCATTCGGGATTCAATTGCATGATGAGTATCTTATTCAAGGGGACTATCTCACCACAACTGACGGCTATCAGGCAATGCAAATATTACTGGCATTACCTAACCCACCAACTGCAGTTTTTGTCAGCACGGACCTCAAAGCTGAAGGAGCAATAAAAGCAGTGCTAGATAGTGGATTAAGAGTTCCTGAAGATATTTCAATCGCTGGCTTCGATGACATTCCCGGTGCATATGACTTTGAACCTCCGCTAACCACCATTCGGGCTCCATACTCAGAAATGGGTGCTGAAGCAGTCAAAATGCTGGATAAAATCATCCAGGATAAACGGCCACAGAACTGCAAAGTATTACAAACAAAATTAATCATCAGAGAAACCACAGGACTGATAAAATCACCTGTCGCAATAGCCAAGAAACATTCAAAAAACTAAGAAAAATAGTTGAACAACAGTTGGAAGGTTGTTATGCCTGATAAATAATATAAATACAGGCCATATAATCTTATGTCGGAATCATATAAAAAACAAAATCAAGGAGAATTGAAGAAATTAATATAAGCATGTAGGGCATGAAATTTTAGGCCAGTATTATTTCGATATTTTTAACACCCCAAATGACTCGTGCAAAATAGAGATTTCGCATGAAAGTCGGCAGTAATCAGTTGCCAGTCGACAGTTTTGAAAGTAAAGACCGGAATATATCCGGTAAAATAGTAATTTACCTGAAAAATCAGGAAATCTGGGCATAGTAAGCCCTGCATTTGCAAAAATGCGTGTTG
>JAKIUY010000087.1 GCA_021647315.1 Victivallaceae bacterium | reverse complement strand
ATAGCGAGCCTGCGAGCGGTTTATGCTGATTTTCCGCTTGAATTATGACTGCGAAATGATACTCAACATCATTTAAAAGACACCAGAAAAACTTTCATCTTTTTTCATGCCGCTTTTGACACTACCCACCGATTTATTACTTACAGTATTTCATTTCCATTAATTTTTCTATCATTGTTTGCTTGTTTTCAGAACTAATATCCAGCATTTTTATACTGCTTGTCGGCATTCGGCCCATGACCAAGCTGCGCAAGCCTTTTACGGAATATTTCCATATTATCTGAATATTCTGCTTCCTCTGCTATATTCCTGTTTTCGCCAGGATCTATGGTCAAATCAAACAGTACTTCTGGACCATCTTCTCCGTAATACTGGTATTTGAGTTGGTCTTGCTTGATCATAAAGTGATTTTTTCTCTGTTGTGAAACAGATTCATTAATCCAGTTTGAATTGTTTCCCTGCATGAGAGGAACCAAGCTGCGGCTGTCAAGGTTTTCAGGGATCTCAATATCCGCTAACTCGCAAAGCGTCGCGAAAATATCACAAAGATTAACATTTTCGTTTACTACACGTCCGTCTTTGAATTTTTTCGGCCAACGAATGATAAGCGGAACTCCTACGCTTCCTTCATAGAAACGAGTCTTTTCCCATATTCCATGCTCACCAAGCATCTCGCCATGATCACTCGTATATACGATAATCCATTCGTCCAGATTTTCACCTAATGATTTCAAACGGTCAAGTATTTGACCAAAATAAGTATCCACGGTTTCAATCATGCCATAATAAGCGGCTGTTGCTTTTCGCACCGCCTCCTTGGATACATTCACAGGTTTGCCTTGCTGGCTGAGTGCAAGTACCGGATGGCTGCATGGGTCATCCTGGTATATGGGAACGCGATTAATATAGTAATCAAAACGTTTTGGGTCTGTAAAAAATGGATAATGCGGCTGAACTAGGCTGAGTTTAAATAAAAGTGGGCGATGTGATTGAGGTCGCTGGTAAACCTCATCCTTGAAATAACGTTCAAGGTAATCCAGGCTGACAGTCACCGCCGTTTTGTCAAATTTCTGCCAAAGACCTTCGAGAGGGCGTGCTTCCTCAATCTCTCTTTGATTAGACCATTTACCCGTTCCTTGGGCAGGATAATACCGAGCAAATTCCTCTTCTATTTTATCTTTCACATGTCTGTCAGACACTTCAGCGTCAGGCGCGAGTCGAACCCGCCAGCCTTGCATTTGATCTGTCCCCAAATGATGCAATTTCCCAGCACAGACAGTATTATAGGCATAGCGTGAAAATTCATGGGAAAATGTTCGATAACCTGGAGTTAAATCAAGCCAGCCTTCGCAATTGCAGGTTTTGGGTAATTGCCCAGTCATCATACACTGTCGGGCTGGAATGCAATGTGGCGACGGCGTGTAAGCGTTATTAAAAACAACGCCTGTTTCAGCCAGATAATCAAGCACTGGCGTGCGTACAATATTGTTCCCGGCGTATCCCGCAATGTCAGCGCGATGCTGGTCAGCCATCAGAAAAAGAATATTTGGTCTTTTGGGTCTAGCAGTCATATTATGACTCTCCATAAATTTATCTGCGTTGCGCCACCGAGGTTATTTTATGTTTATCCGCAGCTTCGCGAGCACTTAGGGCTATTTTGGATACTTGAAACGTATCCGCCATGGTTAGACGGCATTGACCTTCATCATGCAGTGAGCGGCAGAAATCACCAAAAAAGTCTCCTTCCGGCTTAAGTTCCAGCTCATACGGCTGATTTTCATTATCAGTCAGTATAGCTTTGTTATGGCGGACTTCGATAATGCCTTTTTCACCGGCGATTCTCAGTTGGTCGTCTCCATGACTACCGGCATTTTTAGGACGCAGAAAGTCTGCGGAAATCGTACCTATGGCATTATTAGCAAAGTGCATGGAAATAACTGCTGCCGCTTCACATTCGCAGTATCCTTTGTTGCCTTTGACGGTTTGAGTGGCGTAGATTTCGGAAATGTCGCCGCCAAACCAGCAGAACCAGTCCAGGGCGTGCACCGCTACCCATAAAATTGTTCCGCCATAAGTCTCTCGCTGACGGTAAAAATCAGGTCGGTTGGAGTTAAAATGATAGGATTTACGCCCGTAAAGCATGACGACATCACCTATCAAGCCGTTTTGGGAAGCCTCATAAGCGGCAAAGAATTCAGGAGAATACCGCATGCCGTGCATGCCGACAATTTCGACTTTGTTGTTAATTGCAGTCTGTTGGAGTTCATTCAGTAATTCCATTGAGTGCGCGATTGTTTTTTCGGTAAAGCAGTTAATGCCACGTTTGAGGCATTCGAGCGAAACTACGCCGTTCATATCAAAACGTGTGGCGATGACTGCAATATCTGGTTTAAGCACATCCAGCATGTAGTGCCAATCATCAAAAGCCTTTGCGTTGAATTCAGCAATCAACATTTTAGCGGTGTTATCGTTCATGTCACCCGATACAGCTGAGGCAAAAGCACAAAGCTCTAGAGTTTTCGGATTTTTTTTTATGCCCTGCAACGCATAGGCAATATGTCCGGCACCGCCAATTACAACAATTCTCATTTTATTTCCATTCCTTGATTTCGTAAAAAATAATTTTTTTTTTCATTTTTCCAGTTCCTTATATGCTTTACAAATACTTTCACTTGCCATAAATATATTGGCAAGTCTTGGTAGATAAAATTCAATCAGACCTACAGATACAGGATAATCTGCATGCAGCCAATAACGAGCCCTTTGGAAAACCAAAGAGCGGCGGATACCAGTCATCGCCTACCCTTTACCGGGTCAAGTTTCCCTAAGGTCATCGTCGGCACACAACCCGGATATGTATAGAGAAACTGATTATTACTCAATTCCGATGCTGTTTAATGTTTGAACACAACAAATCAGGCCATACGCGCCGAATGCCGCCATCGGCCCAAATGCTTTACCGTCCATATTGCAAAACATTTGTTCATAAAAGTCACCGTTTTTTGCGATTCCCTCAATTGACCGCATGCAAATAGTCCGGCACAGTTCAGGATCCGTTTTAGCTAGACCGGGGATAAAGTACATATAATTGGAATGCTTGTACTGCTGCACTTTGGAAAGGTCAATGTTGTCCAAATCATCTTCACTGTTATCCTGAACCGTGTCCAGGACCCCGGCTTCGGCGGCAATCTTAGCTTGCGCGAAATTGCTCAGCGCGTCGAAAGCAGTGCCTTCCATTAGACCGTATTCGCCAATCATATATTTTTCTTTAATATCATTCAAAAGATGGATAATCTGTTCTTCAGTCGCGCCGGCAAACAACGCGGTCATGCACTGCATTGAAGATACTTTTATATACCCAAGTCCCCCGGGATCAGTCGCTCGCTCGTTATAGCCTTCCGCGAACTGATTTAACTCTTCATCCCAGAAACATTGAACCACCTGATAGGTTTCATCAATCATCCATTCGGTAAATTCAAGTTCGATCTTATCGGCTTGTATCTCTTTGGCTATCTTGTCCAGATATATCGCGCCGATATGCACATAAAGCGCGTTACGAACCGCAGGATTGCCCCGACGCGAGAAGTTCAAATGGCGATTGTGAAAAATAAAAGAGCGTTTTTGAGTTTGATAATGCTTCCGCAGCCATTCAACGTTACCGGTTTTTTGATAAATCTGCCACATGAAATATGTACTCGTCATTGGCAACATAGCTTGCACTGAAAATACCAGCGTCTCGGGAACATAACCGTCCGGCTCCACCGCGACCATTAAATTATCCATAATTTTCGCCGCCAGTTCAGGATCGACCTGACTGATTAACAGAGCGACAATACCAGTTTCCCAGTCGGCCGGAAAGGTGGCGCGATGATCAGCTTTGGTTACCAGTCCCATCGCTTCGGAAAATGCCAGTCCGTCCATGCGACCGGTATCAAATCCCGGCGTCACCAGATCCCAAATGCACACCCACGCCCGATAATACATCTTTTTCAGTTCCGGCTTCAAGTCTTCCGGGGGTGCTTCAATTTGATTTAATAAAGTTTGCCACATTTCATTGTTTAGGGTGACAAGTTCATCATAATTGACGTTACGCATTTGTTCTGCCTGCTGCACAAAACCAAGGCAAGTCGTCCATTCCCGACCTGCTCTGGCTTTGTAGTCAGCGTGAACCCTAAACATGAGCGCTGCGGCCATGCCGCCAGCGAGATTAAAGTTCCAATCCTGTTTCCATTGACCTGAACTATCTTTGACTTCCGAACCTTCCGGCAAGGCGATGGCCAAGGTGCCGAAAAGCTTGGCATAATGCAGCTTGACATAACGATCTTTCGGGGATGGAATATAACCGCCGCGATAACTGTCGGAACGGTATTCAATCACGTTATGGACCAGCGTCTGAGGCGATACTCTTTTGTAGTTGGATTCCCTGACATGTCCGTAATAATCCTGTTGAGATATTTCAGGATTATCCA
Organism: Victivallaceae bacterium; assembly: GCA_021647315.1. GTDB lineage: Bacteria > Verrucomicrobiota > Lentisphaeria > Victivallales > Victivallaceae > JAKIUY01. The sequence goes on along the minus strand of JAKIUY010000087.1, from coordinate 16,302 downwards.
TATCAATAATCTTGCCAGTCTCTTTTTCAACTTTTAATAAATCATTACCGGTTCTGAAATCGGTTTTTTGATCCTTTTCTCCATAAACCTGAAGCGTTACTTGCTGAGGAGAATCACCATTATTTATCAGACGCGCCTTTACTGCCACGCCCGCGTTGCCCTGAGTGCAGCAACTGATAATCAATTTGAATTGACCCGCCGTATAATGTATTTCCAACTGACTTGGGGTCCAGACTTGTTTATCAAATTCAGGTTTTTCTCCATTAATCAGAAAACCCAGCACCGGTTCCAGAAAAAGACTGAGCAAACCCAGATAGTCCAGACCGGCATGGTAATTTTTCCCTTTTCCGCAGCCATGGACCTTCCTGCGTCCGGAGACCCGCCAACCGTGAAGACTATGCGGAGTACTGTGCCAGTCGTGATCGCCATTGCGCAAAAAATCATTAAAATATATATTCATATCTTATCTTCCTGCTTCCATTTGTTATAAATTTGCTTAACTGTTTCAAAGGCCAGCTTACGATGTTTCCTGTCTTCGGATATGAGGCCTTTGTTATTTATAAAACCATCAGTCAACTTCATTGATACACGTGACGGATCGGCAAAATCAGCCAGCACCCAGATAGACGCCCCGCAGGCATGTTTACGGGCAATATGCAAAATTTTTCCAATCAGTTCAGCCTGATATTCCTCACTCCACATGCTGCTTTCAGGATCGTGTTTGCCGGAACGTGCTCCAGCTCCGAATTCTGAGAGAAATATTGGTTTGTCAGGGTATAAGCGTCGAACCTCATCAAGTTCCCCAGCGACCTTCTCGTAATCCGGATCGTACCAGCCGCGATAGCGGTTAAGACAACACATATCAACCATTTTTAAACCAAGGTTGGCATCGGCATCACGCGGCCAGCTGGCAAAGGTTACTGGTCGCTTCGGATCGTATGAGCGAATCAGTGCTCTGGCTTTGCGGAAGCAAGCCAGTGTTTCCGCTCGATCGGAATGAATCTCATTGGCCATTGACCAGATTGCTACTGACGAATGATTGTAATCCCGTTTAACCATAATCTCAAGCTGTTTTAGCATTCGCTGTCGAGTAAGCGGGTTGCCCAGCGGTGCGTCCCAATACACCGGAATTTCCACCCAAGTCAAGAGTCCCAGTCGGTCACATTCATCCAGTACTGTGTTATCCTGTGGATAATGCGGTAGACGAATGGCATTGCAACCCATTTCCACGACTGTTTCTAAATCCGCCTTGATTGCAGCGTAAGGTAAACTCATGCCATATTCAGGATGAATATTATGCCGACTGACTCCGCGCAGGAATATATCCTGCCCGTTAAGTATGAATTTTCCGTTTTTCGCAATGAATTCACGAAATCCGATCTTTTTTTCATAAGTATCCAGCAATTCGCCACGTCCGGATAGCCATTTGAGTGTAAAACGATACAACATCGGAGATTCAGGACTCCAGAAATCAACATCAGTGAACGGAGTTATAAATTCACGTTTTGTTCCATTGCCATCAATCGCAACCGAGCCGCTGAGGGTAAGTCCGTTGCCTTCAAGAGTCCAGACAAGTTTTTCTCCAGAACTAAAGCCGACATCACTTAAAGTTCTGATTTTAAGTCGTCCTTCACCGCGATTAATTTCTATTTCCGGATCCAATAACACCAGCTCAAAGCGTTTGCGTCCAGTTATATGTAGATATACCGGGCGAATAATTCCGGCATAATTCATCCAGCCGAATTGTGGTAAAGTATCATCTTGACAGGAATCACCCTCCACCCGTACGCTAAGATAATTATCAGCTTCGAGTAAATTAGTAATCTCAGCTTCCAACGGCAAATAAGGCACATCAGGCATTTCCAGTTCGTTTCCGTTGAGCCATACTCTAGCTCGGAAACTGACCCCTTCAAAATGCAAAAACACCCGCTCACCTAAAGCCAATTCAGGTCGCTTGAAAGTGCGTATATAAAATGCCGCTCCCTGATACCATTTGTATTCAGTTTTATAAAGTTGCCAGCAACCCGGCACGTCCACTTCATCCAGCAGTAAGTCTTCATAACAATCATGAAGGTCGCCAGCGCCCTCCGGATAGACTCCAGCCGGGTTTTTGATATGGTATTGACACCAGTCGATACCCCGTCCTTGAGGATCGATTACAAAATTCCATTTCCCATTTAATGATATTTGTTTGAGCATTTTTCCCTTGTGTTAATGTCTGACCGGCAGTAGTTTTGCACCGCCGGGCGACAATGATAATTTCAGTGTAATATTTTCGGATGACCCACGTTTCGGCCAGACTATAATATGTGTTTTTACTGTCTGTTCAGAGTTAAGATTCACTGCATAAATGTAAATCTTTCCTTTAACACGTCGTGGTATAAGTTTTACGGCGAGATTTGCACAAAAAGTTCTTATGTTAACCGGAGTGCTTTTTTTCAGAAAATCAGAGTTTTTATTCAGAAAATCAGCGACTTCAGCGAGCCCCTGGATACTTTTTGTCCGAGGCGTTCCGCTGAACGGACTAATCAATGAATCATCCTGCACGGCACGGTAAATAAAAATCCCTTTCGCGCCGTTGGCTAAGGCCAGGTGAATGATCGCTTTTATTTCAGCGGCATTTGGAATGCGTCTGCCAAAAAATTTAAATTTATTTTTGACATCACGTTTACCGTAGGCAGAAAACATCATATACCACGGCGTTTTTTCGCACCGCTCCGTAATCGCAAATATAGAGGAGTAATCCGCACCGTTATTATTCGAAGAATATAATGCATTCAATGCGCCGTTAAACGGCGTGCATCTCAAAGTTCTGATTGCCGGAGAAAGTTTTTGCCAGAGAAGCATTGGATCACGCTGCCCACCAGTTCCCAGCCATGACGCAACGAAGCTCATCGGTTTGTATAACAGTAAACTATTTTTTATCTCCGCTCTTGCCTGTTGCTCCTGATATCTTTTCAGGCTGATCGCGATATCCTGCTTATTGATCACTTTTGAGTCGAACCAGCCAAACAGGGCAGGATGATTGCTCACCTGCGCGTCCACATCCCTGCGGATATCCATAATAACCGAAATTCCGAACTCCCGAAACACATTAAGCTCTTCCGCCGTCAAATTAGCATAAGCCAGGTTAGCACCGTATTTTACCATGGTCTGCGCGATGGAGTAAAAAACTGGCAGGGTCACTTGTGGATAACGCCAATAATCAACGATACCGCGAATATCCAGACTTATCGGAATACGGTTTTTTACCGACGGCACCCGAGCCTGGTCTGCCGCTTTGATATAAAGCGGAAAGAGCAAATTTCTAAATTCTCTGCCTGCGGAAAGTTTCAGCCGCAGGAAATAAAGGCCCGCTTCAGTAGCAGGACCATTAACTGCCCTGGAGTTGCCGGAAGCGACGACCCGACCTTTTACGTCTTTGATCTCCCAGGCTGTCGGCACATTTAGTCTGCCGCTAATTCGGCTGCCGGGCGCGAATATTCCCCCAGGAGCTGCCGGCGTAAATTTAACGTACAATTTTTCAATCGGCAGCAATTCGTCAAGCGGCTTAATGCCCAGACAAACCCAGCTTGAATTGATCTTCAGAATATTTTCGCCCGCAGGTAGATCAATATAGTAAATATCACTGTTCATGCCCTTAATCAGATCAGGAACGGCCTGACGGTATAACGTCCATTTGTCAGGAATATGCCCCCAGTTACCTGCCTCAAGAATCCTGCCCCAGTTAAATATACCGTAAATACGCGCCGGTTTAAGTAGACGGAGCTTTTGGGTGATCCCGCGTTTATCTCCCATTTTAGTCTGCAGTGCATCCAGGCCTACAAATTCTACCGGAACTTTCAGTAGTGTATATTGCCGGTCAACACAGAATCGGGCTCCCGGGACTACTTTATATAATGGACGATCGGCACTAACAATGCTCGACGCCATTATTGAGACTGCCGCCAAAAATAAAATTATAAACATTATAACCTTATTAGTTATCTGTCTGTAAAAAAACATTTAAACAATCCTTTATTTAGTAAGTTGTATAAAAAATATACTTATGTTTTCTGTAAAGTCAATAGCGTATTTGGAGTAATATGTGGGAAAATCAGCAAATAGTTGCATAATAATAGTGTTTTCATGTTCAAAACAGCATTCATGAAAATATTTGTTTAAAAAAAACACTAATCTGCTTGACAGCTGGGGTTTGATATGTTATAATATTATCAACAGGGGAAAACAGAAAGGTTTTATTTATGCAGGTTGCAACAAAACAGCGAACAGAAATTCAGGTGATCCGTGAACTGCGCCGCAGGATTGCGTTTGGTTACTGGAACCTTGGGGATCAACTCCCGAGCGAAGTTACTTTGGCCGGTGAACTGGGCGTCAGCCGGGCAACCTTGAACAAGGCATTGAAAAATCTTGATAACCAGGGTTTTTTTCACGCCAGACGCGGTAGCGGTAGAGTGGTTACGACTCCCGCCAGGCAAAACCGGACCGGAGTAATTTCAATTATCTTATCTGATCTCTATTATTACGACAAACCCAGTGGTTCAAAGCTGATTCACAGTATTCAGGAAGCTGTTACTGAAGCTGGATGTCATTTTAATATTACCGCATTGAGTCCGACTGGCGGAATATTCCATTATACAATGCGTCAACAGGCATTGAATATAATCCAACCTTCCAACAGTGACGGTATTATTGTTATAACCCAGTCCGTAGAAGCTGAAACCGCATTGGAACTTTCTACTTATTGCCCAGTAGTATGGTTTCATCATCCTACTGTGAAGCCTGGACTAACCGGAGTGCGTTATGACTGGATTAACGGTTCGTTTGAAGCTATGAAGCATCTTATTGAGAATGGCCATCGAAAAATTGCTCTAGTTAATATTATGGAAAACTTTGTCAGCGGCCGAGAACAGTTTGATGGCGCACGTCTGGCGATGCAACAGATTCCCGGCGGTAGCGAGGTCGATTTCAAACCAATTTTTGTCAATATTTTTGAATCGGATGCCGGATATAATGGGATTATGAAACTCCTGGAAAACACTGATGATCTGCCAACCGCGATAATCAGTGGTTCTGACGATTATACCCCCGGCATTTACAGGGCGTTAACTGAAAAAGGACTTTTGATTCCTGACGACATAAGCCTGATATCCTGGAATGACACATTGACTGAAAATGAGATACCGTTACCAGTGGATTCTGTGCATATTGATTTTGAATACATCGGACAGCAGGCGGCAAAAAATTTGCTCAAAATGATTGCCTATCCTGAAAAATGTGTTGAGACACTCAGAGTACAGACTGATTTGATTAAACGTGGCTCAGTTAGAAAAATGTAACTAAAGACTAGCAGAAGGAGAATGTAAAATATGAAACTTGGTATGAGTCCCAGTAAATTTTAACCGCAAACAAAAGGAGTGAAAAGCAAGATGAAAAGTAACATAAATATAATGCCGTTATTAACAACCCGTAATATAAGGATATTCACTATGAATTTGACTAAAAAAACAGCTGTCGGGATGAAGATTTTCACCTTAATCGAGCTCCTCGTAGTTATCGCTATTATTTCCATCTTAGCTGCATTGCTGTTGCCAGCGTTAAATATGGCACGCGATAAGGCTAAAATGATCAGTTGCGCGAGTAATTTAAAGCAGATTGGTCTGGGAATGTCCATGTATACCAATGATTGTGATGGTTGGTATCCTTATCAGGATTACGGAGTTAAACCTGGAATGACGGCCGCGATGCTTAATCTGAATGCTTTCGGGACTAACACCGGGATGAATAACCGGTTGAAACAGCTCAAGAAGTTTCGTTGTCCAGCAGACGTTCTGCCGCGCAAAAATACTTCCGTTAATAAATACGCGGTAAGTTACTCTGCCATTTGGCAGGTGGTTTTCTATAGCTTTCCTACAAGAGGAACCGGTGTTTGGAAGAATAAGAATTCCAACCTGAAACAGGCTTCCAGGACAATCACAATGGTGGAAAATGCGCATACAAATCATTTTTTACTGTGGTTAAGTTCCATAAATGCATTTAGAGGTGAGGAGGCAGGAGTCGTCAGGGGTAATGAATGGGCGTGGGGAATTGACTCCTTCCGCCGCAATGTGTTGCATGACGGAAGGAATAATAATCTTTATGCGGACGGGCATGTCGCCAATGAATTCATCTTCGCGCCATTTTCAGTCAGCAGTAACAGAACATACTTGAAATTTGCTTTTAACAAAAATATAGTGAGCCAAAATCCAGCTAAATTTCCCTGATTCTGTCATCTTAGCTTAGACCCTTATTCACAATATCTTGCCATTTTTGGGCAGAATATTTGATTTCTTACCTCCGTTGCCGTAACGACGTAGTCGCGGTGTTTAAAGCGGTGAAGAATCACCGCACTCCAAAAAGCTTAATTCGTTGGTCTACGTCATTTTGGAGTGCGAAAATTCTTTTTTGCTTTTACACACGACTTAATTGTCGGTTAGTCAGGCTGGCAAGTGCCTAAATTTAATAAACATTAACACAGGATATTTTATGTCTAATTTATGTAGAAAAACCGTATTGTCTTTAATCTTATCAATTATTTGCGGAACATTATTTGCCGTAAACAGTAAAACGCATTACAGTGATAAAGTAGAGATTTCTTTTGCGAAATCCGGTAAAAGAGGAGCCCGGGATACAAAACCTGCGCCAGTGCTCAAAGCGACAGTTTACCGCCAAGCATCCGTACGCGGACTGAAAATCGAGATACTGCCTGGACAAAGTGAAGTAACCAAGCCAGCCGGGGATAAATCCCGTCTCGAAACCCGGGATAACGCATTTTTACGAATCAACAAGAAAGGCGGTCTGCAATATATCAACCGTTCCTATAAAATTGGCGACGTTCCACGCAACGGCGGCGGTGTACCCTTAATCACGGAACTCAAAGGGCTGCCCGGCATTACTACCAACCTGGAAAAGTATTCTCCTTATAGCATAAGATTCAAGCTCAGTAAACCGGCTCGTATTTATGCTTATATTCACTGGGCGCTGTCACAGCATGATAATCCTGAACTGAAGCTCTGGAAGGCATTCAAGAAAGACCCTTTTGCTGATTTTTCTGTCTATTACCGTGATTTTTCAGCCGGTGAAAATGTGATGAACTTCACCGCCGATCCTTTTATCGGCATCGGCATCTCCCCGCTTGATAATTTAACCCCTGCTGAAAAAATTGTGGTTTACGGAATCACCGAAAAAGATAAAATGATTTTAAATATCCGTAACGAATACAAGCAACCCAGGAAACTCATTGTTGATTATTCAATAAAAGATCCTTCAAAAAAACAGCCGGTTGCGACTGGGAAATTAAATATTGCGGTCAAACCAGGTGACAACAGAATAATCATACCGACCCGGAACACTGAAGAGGGGAGAATGTACTTCATTGCCACTACGACCAAAGATGCCGAGTATCAATGGAAACGCAATACACCTTACGGACGGTTCCCGGTGCCGGCAAAGGATGCTTCAGTCACCGCGCCCATCTTCCCTTACGGCGCGTATATCAAACTTGCCTGCAACAAAGATCCGGCGATCTACAATCTCATGTTCGCCGCCACCTGTTATCATTTCCGTAAAATGGGCATGAATACAGCGGTTTTTGCCGGCAAAGGCGCACCGGTAGACCAACTGGATATTATTCAGAAATACCACCTGAAAGCCATTGTTCGCCTCGGCAGCATGCACGGACGGATCAACTATGTCCGGCCGGGCAGTATGAAACATCCTGCGATCCTGACCTATATGGTAGGCGATGAACCGAAGATCGGTCCGAAACTTGACAGTCATATTAAAATGTTTGAACGTCTGACAAAGAAATATCCCCAGTTCAAACCGATTTCCTGTACCATTTATGATGGTTACGGAACCGGCAATATCGCCGACCCTGACCGCATCTATAATGATTACCTTGACAAATTCAAGCTGATCCGTTTCGGTCGTCTTTACTGTTTTCAGAAACTTGAATACGGCGTTGGTAATCCCATCGCCTACAAACCGCGTCTGGAGGCCACCAGTATCATGCTGGGTCTTGAGGCCGATACCAAGCGTGAATGGTGGATCGCTCCGCAATTTTTCGGCATCGCGGGCAAAGCAAAATCGATGGCATATTGGCGCGTCCCTTCCGGTCTGGAACTGAGCTCTTTCATGCATCTGGCTCTGGCACATCGCTGCACCGGGCTGCTCGGCTGGGGCACTCATTCGCATAACAATTCCATCGGGGTCTGTTTTGACGGTCAAACCATGGCAATTACCTATCCTGAAACCTATAAGGAGCTGGCGCGTTTGGGTAAACAGCTGATGAAGATTAAGCCGATTCTCCAGAATTTCACCACCAGACTGGTTCAGACACACCGAGTTGAGCCGTTTGCGCTTGATGTTCAGACGCGCTGGCTCAAAAGCGGTCAGATCGCCGCTTATGCCACAAATCGGGACTTGAAAAAAAGTGCTGATGTGGAAATCCTGATTTTTCTTGGTCATGCCAAAATTAAAAAGTTCGGCAATCCGAAGCAATTTTTAAAAGAAACTGCCAAAGTAGTAGATGCTCTGACCGGCAGAATCATAAAGTGGGAACCGAAATGGGTTGATAAGATGTCAGGTTACATAAAAATAACTGACAAGCTCAAGCCCGGACGTTCCGCTTTGTATATTATCTACGGAAAAGGAAAAAACGGCAAATTCAGTAAGAAAGCCGTTCCGCCGGGTGCGAGAAGCCATCTGGTTGACAAAGCATTTATTCCATTTGATTAACATAAACAGGATTCCAATTATGAAAAATTTTCTATTGTATTTATTGTATTTACTGCTTTCCTTAAGTCTGTCTGCTGCTGACGCCGATGGCAATCTGATGAAAAACGGAGACTGTGAATCTGCTTCCGGCTGGAATATCTTCGGCAAAAATAAACGTTGCGAGTTGTCACTTATTGACAATGGTATCGATGGCAAAGCGATGCAAATAAAAACACCTAATGACTATGCCGGTGTCTGGAAGTCGATAGAAAAAATTAACAGCAAAGGTGAATTTTTATTCAGTGCCTACATAAAAATGGTGCTAATGCCGCCTGAATCTAGGCGATTCAGTTTGGTTCTGAGAGGAACATTGCCTGATGGCAAAAAGGTAAAACTGTTGAGCCCTAAGTACAATGTGGATCTGGCATTAATGAACAAATGGATAAAAATATCAATGGTAGTTAATATTCCACAAGTGATAGAAAATCTAAATATACGGCTGGTATCTCCGCCTGAAAGCGTAATTCAGCTAGATAACATTTCATTTGTTAAAGTGCTCCCGGAACAAGTCAAAAAAATAAAGAAAACACAGTTTGAAGTGCTGATAAAACCCAAAGCAATCGGCAGTTTAAAGATAACAGAACTTGGCAAAGATTTGCAACTCGATACGCTTTGTCTATGGAAAAACATGTTTGGTGAATATGGTAAAGGCGACATAACCTTAAGACAAGCGCCTGAGGAATTAATCGCCTATCCCTTTATGAAAATTAATAGTCCGTATAAGACTTTCGTCTTTTCGCTTAATGAACCGGCTCGTACATATTGGTTATGCTATACGCTTCTCAAGGCACCGATTCCAATCAAATGGAAGATGAACCGGCAGTATGGCGCAGTACTAGATAAGCTTAACAGTTTCAGAAAATTTAAACACCAGACGGTTTATTATATGGATTTGCCAGCAGGAAAATATAAAATCCACTCACGCCCAAACCGAGTGGTTAATCTGGCGGTTAAACCTTTCTCGGCAATGAACGTTGAGGACTGCGTGCTAAATGTTAAACCTTTAACAAAAAGCAAAGTTTATCCACCTGGTAAAGCGGTCAAACTGCAAATATTAGCTGATAATCCTTCAAAGAAGGATTATGATGCAAAAATCAATTGGTCAATCAAGAGTCAAAACATATCCGGCGAAAAGAATTTAAAACTGACCGCCAGTAAAGAACAGAAGTTCACAATCACCCTGCCTGCCTTGAAAGAAGGTTTTTATCAGCTATATGCAAAAATGTCGATTAACGACAAACTTATTGACCAGCGCGAATTTCCGGTAGCCGTTATTCCTGAAGACAAAAAATATAAATCATCCGGACCGCTTTTCCCTTTTGGGTTTTACAATAAATATTTTGTCACGGAAGACCCAGTGATTATGGAAATTTATTATCGCTGGATATGTAATTTATTATTAAACAACAATATGAATACTTTGATTGGTCCGGCTCTGGACAGCATAGACATGGAAACGAATGTTGCAAAGGAATACGGAATCAAACTGGTTATGCGGACAAAACTCAGAAGAAAACCCTATGCCAGCGATGCGATTATTGCTTACATGTATGGCGATGAGCCAAAAATAGGTCAAATTCCTCGCTACCAGAAAGCGTACCAGAAGTATAAAAGTATGAAAACTGGTAAACCGCTGCTTAGCTGTATGATTGCTGGAGGTATTGGAGTCAACAACGAACGCGACCCGATGAATCTCTGGAAATTACTTAATCCAGAATTGCGTATTTGTCGTCTTTATGTATATCGAAAAAATAATTATGGCTTGGTTAATTGGAGTAAAGAAAAATATAAACTCAGCCCGGTGGAAATCTTTCGCAAAGTTGAGTCAGCTACTTCTGCACCATGGTGGTTCGTAATGCCGGCACTTGCTAAACCACCAAAACCTGGCAAAGAGCCTTACTGGCGCAATGCGACCGGCAATGAGCTAAAAGCATTATGTCACTTGGTGCTGGCCAACGGTGCCCGGGGAATTATTGGCTGGGCACTACAATCCCATGGCAATCATCTAATTTGCACAATCAAGCAGCGCAGTCTTGAGCCGGAAGATGACAAACTCGAAGGTTTAAAAGAAATCGGTATCCTGTTGAAAAAACATTCAGCCTTGTTGCTACGCCATAAACGCGCAAAATTTACAGTAAAAAGCAATACAAAGTATGTTAACGCGGAACCGCGTGTAGATCCGAAAACCGGTAAAAAATATATTTATGTGGTTAATATAGAACCGAATAAAGCGATGAGTGCAACAATAACAGCCTCAATAAACGCTAAATCGGCTAAAGATGTTTATTCTGGCAAATCTTTTAGAATGTCTGGGAAAAAACTGCAATTGAAACTTGCACCCGCACAGGGCATGTTTCTTGAGTTACAATAAAGGATAGTTAAATGAAAATAGCGTTTATCGGTGCCAGTCATTGGCATTTGCCGTGTTATCTGAAACCGGCAATTGCCTTGGGGCATAACTGCGTCCTGCTTGATAACAACACAGAATCAATGAAGGTCAAAGCAGAAGTTATCGGCTGTGAATACCGAAACGATATCGATGATTTTCTATCAGAATATTTTGATTTTGCGTTTGTCTTTGGTCGGCATGACCAAATGCCGGAATATATCAAGATGTGTATTAATCTCGCTGTTCCGTTTATGGCGGAAAAACCGGGAGCGCTTGATCCTGAAGTTCTTGAAGCACTTGCTAAACTTGCTGAACAGAAAAATGTCTTTAACGCCGCACCGTTTCAGATGCGCCTGGAGGCTCCACCTAACAAAGTTAAAGAATTAATTGGTTCCGGCAGACTCGGACGTGTCGCGCGAATCGGCATGACTTGGTTCGCAGGTCCCGCACAGCGTTACGTCAACTGGAAATGTCCCTGGGTGTTGAATAAAGAGCTGGCTGGCGGCGGCTGGCTCTACAATCTCGGCGTTCACCTCACCGACCTGCTTTATTACTGGGGATTTACTGCTGAGTATAATTCAGGAATGATGTCGACAAATTTGAACCGGGGCGAAGTTGATGATATTTCCACCTTGGTGCTTGATGCCGGCAATGACTGCTATGCAGTAATTGAAGGCGGTTATTGCGCCACGGCAATGTATGATGGTTATTCAATTACTATTTTTGCCGAAAAGGGCAATATTGAATACTCTTACGGGAAAATGCGTATTACTGTTGATGGCGAACAAGAAGAGTATGACATGCCGATGCATGATGCCCGGGCGGAGCTGGTCGGGATGCTGCTGCAACGTGTCAGCAATGGCGAAAAGCCGGATGCTAATCTTTACGATATGCTTCACGCGATGAAGCCGGTAAGTGAATTTCATTTAAAGAACTAAGGAAAAGTATGATTAAATTTGGATTTGTTGGGCTTTACGGAATAAACAAGTGGCATTACTTGCCGGGAATATTAAAAAGCGAAAAAGCAGAATTGATTGCCGGGGTTGATCCAAGCGAAAAAGCCCGGAAGGGTTTTCAGGAATTGACCGATGTCCCGCTTTATGCGACATTCCAGGCGATGATTGACAAACACCACATGGACGCGGTTATTATCGGTACACCGAACCCGATTCATTTGATTAATATCAAAGAAGCGGTGGCGGCCGGGCTGCATATCTCGGTAACTAAACCCTTATGTAATACTGTAGCAGAAAGTCTAGAAGCAATAAAGCTGTGCAAGAATAAAAACCTGATTCTGCAAGTCGGACATGAGTACCGCTTTCGCCCTGCGGTCCGCAAGGGACTGGAGATCGCTTTGAGTGGGGAAATCGGAAAAATCACGCTCTTAACCGCGCACATGGGCAGCCAAGGTGGCCTGGGCAAACTTACAACCACCGGAACCTGGCGCAGCAAAGCAGTAAACGTGCCGGGCGGCTGTCTGAATTTGCTGGGTGTCCACATGTTTGATGTTGCTAATTGTCTTCTCGGTAAGCCTGTGAGTTTAACCGCAAATATAAAAAAATTGTTGACTGAAGCCGAACTTGATGACATGGCAGCTGTTACGGTTGACTATGAAAACGGCGCAGTTGCTGTCATTACTTCCAGTTATGTTTCCGCCCCAAGTGACTTTATCCATATTTTTGGCACGAAAGAAAATCTTCTGATTACAGATACATCTTTATGGCGCGAAGTCAATCGTGAAATGGTTCCGGTTGATTTAGATAATGAAACTGGCAGTGCGCAAATTGTTATTGAACAATTATGTGATGCTATTATTTCGGGGCGTCCTTTGGATACCCCCGGCGAAGCTGGTTTGTCAACCGTCGCAATGAACGAAGCTGCCGTGAAATCCGCGGCAAATCATAACCTGAATTGTCCAATCTTAAATTCATGATTTTAAGATAATTCACTACCTGTGCGAGGCATAATAACATTAAAATAAATTTGGAGAATTAACTATGTATAAAAATTTAATAACTGCATTAGGAGTAACTGCGGCAATTACCGCCACTAACGCGGCGGTACCCGAAAAAAAACCGAATGTGATTTTAATAACGATCGATGACCTGAACGATTGGGTCGGGAGCATGAAAGGACACCCCCAGACCATCACACCGAATATTGATGCTCTGGCGAAACGCGGTGTTTTATTCAGCAATGCGCATTGCCCGGCGACAATTTGCGGTCCTTCCAGAACCGCAATGCTTTTTGGTATTCGTTCATCTCGCTCTGGAATTTATTCCAATAATCAGAATATGCGTGACTCGCCGGTACTAAAAAATGCCGTGACTATGCCGCAATACTTCAAAAACAATGGTTATAATACGCAGATGTACGGGAAAGTCTTTGATCTGGTAGATCCGGATCCACGTTCCTGGAACAGTTTCTGGCCAAGTAAAGACAGGTGGAGAAAACTTAAAGGTAATCCGGAAAAAATAAAACAGGCAATCGCGAGAGTAAAACAAAAACAGGCCAACTACAAAAACTGGCCAGGTCCGCCGGTTATGACGCCGGGCAAAAAAATTCATGCCGGCAGCCCCGCCAAAGGCGGTGATGAAACAATGTTTGATTTTAAAACCGTATCCATGGCGGAAAAGTATTTAGCAAAAAAACATAATAAACCGTTTTTTCTGGCGGTTGGGATATATAAACCTCACTCCGGCTGGAGTGTACCGAAAAAATATCATGATAAATTCCCGGTTGATAAAATCATCATGCCGCCGATTAAGGAAGACGATTTGGATGACGTGCCGCCGATAAGCCGGCAGCTGACTTATACCGAAGGGCTTTATAAGCAGGCAAAAAAACAGGGTAAGATAAAAAAGTCTGTCGCAAATTATCTCGCCTGTATCAATTTTGCCGACACTATGGTGGGAAAATTGCTTAAATCTTTGCAGCAAAGTCGTTACGCTGATAATACCGTGATTATTGTCTGGGGCGATAACGGATACCATCTCGGCAGTAAAAAACGTATTCACAAAGGTACGCTGTGGGAACGTTCCACTCGGATTCCACTGATTTTTGCCGGTCCGGGCATCCCAAAAGGTGAAGTCATTAAACAGGCAGTCGATTCCGTCAATATTTACCCGACAGTAGCAAATCTCTGCGGCTTGAAAGAGAAAAAAGGGCTTGACGGAATAAATATGGTGCCCTTGATGAAAAATCCGCAGATGAAATGGGATTATCCGGCTATCACCAGTCAGCTGGGGAAACACCACGCTGTAAGATCTAACCGCTACCGCTATATCCGCTACAGTGACGGCAGTGAGGAGCTTTATGATCACTCAAAAGACCCGAATGAATGGAATAATTTGGCGGGGAATACTCAGTACGCCGCGATTAAGAAAAAACTGCGGAAATATATTCCGTCCACAAAAAATATGCCGGATGTAGCATTTGCGCTCCCGAAATTGAAAAAATAACTTATCGAAGGATTATAAAATGCAATTCAATCAGGCATCAAAACAAATTGTCACTGATTACTTCGCAAAGGGATATCAGGATATGTTCCGAGATGCGGGTAAAATAATGAAACACCCTTTTATTGTTCCCGGAGGGATTTCATATACTAAAACATTATGGGACTGGGACAGTTACTGGTGCGCTGTATTTATTTTTCAACTTTTGAAAGACATCAATGCACCGGCAGCAGAGTTCAAGAAAGTCCTTGACCATAGCAAAGGCTGTGTCTATAACTTTCTTGATTTTCAGAATAGCGACGGCTATATCCCGATAAATATTCATTCAGATGAAATACTGCCGCATTATCAGAACCCTGAATTGAAGTCATGTACACACAAGCCGTTTCTGGCTCAGTTTGTCGATCTTATATCACAAGCTGAAGGTGATTACGAGTGGATTCGCGGTTCATTCTGGAAAATTGAACTCTATCTGAATTACTATCTGCGTCATTATCAGGATACTAAAGGAATATTCTTCTGGCTGGTCTGCAAAGGACTCGGAATTGACAATGACCCTGCGGTTTACTGCCGTCCGCCCAAAAGTACCGGAGCGATTTACCTGAATGCGTTTCTATATGAAGAGTTCAAGACAACGGCTAAAATAGCCAAAGCGTTAGGGCGGGAAAATTCAGCTCAATACTGGCAGAAACATGCGGACAAACTTGAAGCTACGATTCAGGAATATTTCTGGGATGATTATGACGGACTCTTCTATTCTGTTGACCTTCAGGTGGAAACTAACCGCCCCGGTCATACTGGCATCAACGCTTTCTGGCACTGCCTGCCGATGAAGATAAAAACATTTGCCTGCTTCATCCCGATGACAATCGGCCTGGCAACCACGAGGCAGGCAGAAAAAATGCTGGCTCATATTCAGAATCCTGATTCGTTTCGCTCGCCCTGCGGCATCCGTTCAGTTAGTAAGTCCGAAAAAATGTATAACTGTACAGGTTCAAGAAATCCGAGTAACTGGCTAGGACCGGTATGGGGAGTATCCAATTATATGGTATTTCACGGTTTGAAACGTTACGGTTATCATGCTGAGGCCGCAAAACTTGCTAACGAAACTTTAGAGATGTTTGCTAATGATCTGAGAAAAAATAAAGTCATTCACGAATATTATATTCCTGAAACCGGAGAAGGGGTTATGAATCCGGGCTTCTTCAGCTGGAACGGATTAGTATTAAACATGATAGCGGCTTGTGAAAAATGCAATGAAGATGTTTGACGGTGATCTCGCGTATCTGGCCGGATGCGAATATGATTTTGCAAATCCTGACAATGGTTATACACAACCGATGTCACTGATGAGCATTCTGACTGGAATAAAACTTAATGAGCTGACGGATGTCTGCAACGGCTTCAGCACTGACTGGAATAAATCCAAAAATATATTAAAAGAGGAAATGATTCGTGGAGGAGTTGAACCATCATATTTCATGCCTACACTGTTCCACCTTGGACCTGATCTGGTAGTGTCAAAAGCGGCATGAAAAAAGATGAAAGTTTTTCTGGTGTCTTTTAAATGATGTTGAGTATCATTTCGCAGTCATAATTCAAGCGGAAAATCAGCATAAACCGCTCGCAGGCTCGCTA
>JAKIUY010000086.1 GCA_021647315.1 Victivallaceae bacterium | reverse complement strand
GGTGTTTACTATCATAGGGTTCCTCCATTGTTAAGTTTTTGAGATTATTTAACTTAATGGTTGAACCCTTCTTTTGCTAATTAGTAGATTTTAAAAGTTACAGGGCATTCGCCCGTAACGGAAATAATCTTTTCGATTCGCTCCTGCCGGAGCTTTTTGTTTATTTGTTGCTATCACTTGGTTTTCTGAAAACACGATATAAATGCCATGGGGCTAAAACATAATATTGACCAATTGCGAGTAAACAGAACATAACTTTGTTAAATACTGTTCTTTTTCGCCGATCCTGTACTCCGTCCAGTAAAATTTCTCCCATCACGCCGATCCACAAAAAAGGCATTACATTATTGGGCTCTTCGCCAGAATCTGTGGGTTAATAAAACAAAACTACCGCCTTACTGGCAAGCTCTGAATCGGCATAAAGCGTTCGTCGTACCTCCTCACTATTTATTCCGATTCAGCTTGACATTCAGCTGGTTTCCTTGCGGAATGCTTCGCCAGCGGGCATAATTTCCAAAATAAATTTTGGTAAATTATTCAACAAAAAAGCAACCCGTTATTAAATCGTTATTTTGATCCAAATAACGGTTATTTGGAGTTCATCTTTTGAAGGCAATTGAACTACCAAAGCTCAATCGTCCATAAAGATATCGCTGGTGTAAAGGAAACCGGTCCAGTTAATATGCTTTGATACGCGGGCTTCGGGATTAAGTTTTATGCCTTCCAATACCCCATCGCGGAACAGTTGATAACCCATCCGATCAACAATATAACCGATATGTTCTTTAGGTAATGAACGGTCAATATATTTATCAACAAATGTATAGGTGTTGTTTATCACCTGAAGCACGACATCCACTGTACACCATTGGATAAAGCGTTCAGCTATCCGGGGATTCTTTTTCCCGGTTCGGCCCATAATGATCAGATCAAAGAATTTTGTCGGATTGCGAGTCCAGGATGCCGTTGGACATTTCAGGACGCATTCACCACATCCGATACAGCGCCTGGGGTCGCGTTTTACTTTGCCATTATGCATGGTCAACGCGCCGGTCACTTTTTTCTTACAGTTGGTCACACATGCCTCACAGCCCATGCAGCGATCATACTCGTAAACCGGTTCGGTAATAGCAATAATGCCGAAATCATGCATCCGTGATTTGATGCAGTCATTGGGACAACCGGTGATAGCGATTTTCGCATGATAATTATTGGGATAGATCTCTTTTTCAATCCGCATCGCCAGTGAAGAGGTATCAATATTGGCAAACGGGCAGACACGGTTCCCGACACAGGCGGCGACGTTACGGGTTCCGGCTGCCGGATAACCGGCTTTGCTATCCGCAATCGGCACCCCGATTGCCACTTCTAAATCTTCAATCACCGGTGCAATCATTTTATTAATCTCCGGCATTAATTCATAATCAATACCGGGAATCTCAAACCCCTGTCGCGTGGTAAGATGAACTGTTCCATTGCCATATTTATCCGCAATTTCATGAATAACCGCAAATTGTTTGGTATCCAGATGCCCACCGGGAACTCTGACCCGCAGGGCGGTTTTACCTCGTACCTTGGTAATCCTATAGGCATTTTTGGTTATTGCTTTTCTATTGACATCAAGTCCCATGAGTATTCCTCAATCTATTAAGTTAACAGCTTCATCGTAACGGAAAATCGGTCCGTCCTGACAGATATATTTATCATTGATTTTACAGCGTCCGCACTTCCCGATACCACATGCCATACGCCGTTCCATTGAGACCGTAATCTGCTCATTTTTTACATTGCGGCTGGTAAATTCTCTGACACAGAAGCCAATCATCACCGGCGGTCCGACAATCACCACCGCCATATTTTCAGCATCAGAAAAATCAATATCGCCAACATACTTAGTTCCCAGACCAACTTTGCCGGTCCAGCTGTCATCAGGGTTGTCAACGGTTAAAACAGTATTGAATTTTTTGCTCCATTTTTTGATATCGTCTTTAAACAGGATAAGATCAGGAATACGGAACCCCAGAATTATATCCATTGAGGTTATCTCATCAGAATTATAGTAAAAGTGTTCAATAATCGGCCTTACCGGTGCGGAACCGGAACCCCCTGCCATAATCACCAGATGTTTACCTTTGTAATCATCAATCGGAAAACTTGTGCCGTAAGGGCCTCGGAGAAAAATATTATCGCCAGCTTCCAGGTCGAAGACATAACCGCTGACTTTACCGGTTTTGCGGATTGTCATTTCAAGCCCGCCACGCATATTACTCACAGAAATAGGCATTTCGCCAACCCGTGGTAAAGATACCTGGAAAAACTGTCCGGCCTTGATCTCACCGGAAAAATCAATCGCGAAAGTCCATTCAAATTCGGTATCCCGAATAATATTGGTAATTTTATACGGTTCAGGCTTTAGAGGATTGTTGCACATAGATTTACTCCTGATCACTGGTTAATTTTTGCCGTTTTCTGACAAAATATTTTGTTCTTTACTCCGCTTCCGCAGCAACGTAGTTGCGGAGTTTGAAGCGGTATCTGCCTTCGGGTGCGACCCGATTAGGTTTTGCAGATTATCGGTAACTTTATTGATACAGTTGGCAAAAGAGATGTATTCCGGACAGTTATCATCACATCTGCCACAACCAACACACATCTGCTCCTTGCCAAAACGCCGTTTGAAATCATAAACCTTATGGAAAGTCTTAAAGCGCATTCTGGCACCATTACTGTGTCTGAATGAGTGCCCGCCGGCAATATCAGTAAAACCATCGACATGACAGCATGACCAGACCCGGCGACGCTCACCTATATTGGTGTTATCATCGGAAAAGAGATCATAGGTATCAAAACATGAACAGGTCACGCAGGTGGTATTGCACCTGCCACAGGCGATACAACGGCTTGAATATTCATCCCACATTTCATGATCGTACATTTCCGCCGGCATTTCATCCACATCTGGTACCCTGACCTGCTGTCTATTTTCGGTCACAAATTCAGGTTTAAATTCAGCATTAACAAGTTTTGCACTAAAAAAGTTTTCAAGTTCTTTGTCCTTAACCTCAAGCAAAACATTATCACTGGCAAAGCGAACAGCAAGACTGTAATTATCAGTAGTGTTGGCTCCCATGGAGACACAGAAACAGTTATCGAAGCTTTCACTGCATTCGATCATCACAAACTTAACCCGTTCCCGCAAGCGTTTATAATAGAGGTCAGGTTCTACGCCATTTTCAAGATAGATAGTATCGAGTCGTTTAAGGCCATTAATATCACATGGGCGCAAAAATACCAATACCTTTTTTTTCTCTTTAAGTTTAGACTCGCGGAATTCATCGCAGGTAAAATGAAACAGCGTCTGGGTAATCGGGAAGACAATCTCTTTCGGCGAGAAGGCAGATTTTTCCTGCCAGACAATCTCTTCAACCGAACTGATCTCTCCGTAGCGAATCAGGTCAGTATCTGAAAAACGCCCCTGATCGTTAAATCTCTTCGGTGCATAGAGCAGATATTTCTGCTGAAGTTCAGCTAAAATTTTACTAAAAGCTACATTTGTAAGCTTACCGTGCATTATTCAGTTCCTTTAAGTTTTTTATTTGCCACAAACCAATAGGCCGCGCCGATAAAGAGCGCGCCACCAAGCATATTACCCAAGGTGACCGGAATCATATTATGCCAGAAATGGCCCCAGGTGACAGTTTCCGGTGAAACAAAAATACCAACCCCGATTACAGTCATATTGGCGATACTGTGTTCAAACCCTGAACCGATAAAGGCAAAAAGGCACCAGAAAATCAATAAAATCTTTGCTGTATCATCTTTGGCTCTGGCACTTGTCCAGACTGCGAGGCAGACCAGCATATTACAGAATATTCCTTTAATAAACAGCTGTAAAAACGGTCCGCTACCTTTAGCGATAGATACTTTAGTTATAAAAGCCTGCCCGGCTCCGCTGCCTAGTACTCCGCTCTGTGAAATCAGATAGGCGAACAGTAAAGATCCGGCTAAATTACCAATAAAACAGACCGTCCATAGCTTGCCAGTATCCAGCCAAGAAACTCTGCCGGTAAGACTGCCAATCGTCATCACCATATTATTGCCGGTAAAGAGTTCAGAGCCGGCAAAGATTACCAAAGTCAACGCAACGCCGAAAGATGCCCCCATCAGTGCTTTTAAGCCAGCAGCACCAATGCCACTCAGCGGTCCGCCAATTGAAAATATTAGGATTATACCAAAACCGACATAGATCCCAGCCAGCATTGAGAGGACAAAATAACGTGAGATACTATCGTTAAGTGATTCAACTTTTTTCGCCGATGCGGCGGAGAACAGTTTTACCGTTTCTGCTACCATAATTAATTTCCTTTCAGGTGGCATCTGAAAGCAGATGCCGCTTCAAACTCCGCTCCTGCGTCGCTACGGAAGCGGAAATAAAAACTCAAGTCCTGCCACAAATGATAAGACTTGGCGGCTAGTTATTTAAATAATAATGATATTAGTTTTATATCATTTCAGAATAAATAATATACTATTAAAAAAACTCTAATTCAAACCATAATAGTAAACATTAGTTGGAATAAAATTTCCGGATTTTGATTCGCTCCCATCGGAGTTTTTTTTGATTTTTGTATCCGACCCCAGAGACAGGCCATCCACGAAAACGTTTTCTGTCCAATTGAACTCCACTTTTATGTCGCTCTTTCAGAGCTCTTTTTCAGGAGGCTAGTATCCCAGAGCACTACCCTGGGCTGATATATATCGGACTTTTAGCCCTAAACAGGGCGTTCAATTCAGGGTTGTTCAATTAGACCGGATGCTAAGGCTCTGTAATTCTGCGGAATAGAGCTTCCCGAGCAAAAAAAAACGGGTCTGGAAAACCAGACCCGTTAATAAGTATTACAAAAGCTGTTACGCCTGTTTGACCTGTTCGATCAAGGCTTTGAACGCTGCTGGCTCATTGACCGCGAGGTCAGCCAGAACTTTGCGGTTCAGCTCAATGCCGGCTACTTTTAAACCGTTGATGAACTTACTGTAGTTAGTTCCATTCAACCGGCAGGCGGCATTTATTCTAACCGTCCACAAACGACGGTATTGTTGTTTTTTCTGTTTACGACCGACATAAGCGTGGGCCATTGCTTTATCTACCGCATCATAAGCGGTCCGGATTTGCTTACTGCGACCTCCGTAGAAGCCTTTAGCTTTCTCGAGGACGCGTCTACGTCTTTTCCGAGAAGAAACTGAACATGTAACTCTAGCCATGGTATAAAATCTCCAAATAAAAAATGTTAATAAATGCGTAAACTACAGCCCGTAAGGCAGTGCAGCTTTGATCCGGCTTTTTTCGGCTGGGCTTACAGCACCATCCTGACGGAGACGACGTTTACGTTTAGAATTCTTCTTGGTGAGAATATGGCGAGAGCCGGCTTTATTGTGTCTGTACTTGCCGGTACCGGTTTTTTTGAGCCGCTTAGCAGCGCATTTTCTGGTTTTCATCTTGGGCATCGTTATTCTCCTTAAAATTTGAGAGTTTAAATAAAACATCTGGAAAGGCCGATGCCACCAGCCATTTCCAGTTGTATACCCATTCGGGTATGACTTAATTTATTTTTTCAGCAATTTATACCCATTATGGGTAGTTTTTATTTAGTTTATCTGGCAATTTAAGCTCAGATATAAATAATAAAAGTTGAAAATTCAACCTAAACGAGTAGAAGTTAAGATTCCAACTTAAACTATGCGTTATCTACTCTTTTTCGAGAGCGGTGAAAATGTCAGCATAATATTTCTGCCAGTCATTTTCGGCCTATTATCAGCTGTAGCATAAGGCTTCAACTCTTCGATAATCTTATTGATCAGCTCAAAGCCCATATCCTTATGAGCCATTTCGCGACCTCTGAACAACAACGAAACCTTTAATTTACAACCTTTAGTGAGAAATTCAATACCACGTTTCATTTTATACTCATAATCGTGAGTATCAATTCTGACATGAAACTTGATCTCTTTCTGTTTCTGAGCAGAAGTACCTTTACGCTGAGCTTTGATATTTTTCTTTCTCTCATACTGCAGTTTACCGTAGTCCATCAGTTTGCACACTGCGGCAGCACCTTTATCTGAGACCACAACTAAGTCGAGTCCAGTATCTTTAGCTTTTCCCCGAGCTTGATCAATAGTAACAGTGCCGAATTGTTCGCCGTCTTCTCCAATGAGAAGAATCTTGCGACCATTAAGTGTACGATCCGCAGGTTTTAGTAATTTAGCGATGTTTATACCCTCCATTTATTATTGGTTCAGCGCTACTTCAACTTCGTAATATTCAGCTAACCAGCCTGATACACAAATTGAAGATACCCTTCCGGGCAGTTTTAACCCTTTCGGGATGTTTACTATCTGTTGATTATCAACAGATAGAAAAAATTAAGTTTATATAATACTTGTTCAGTTTGAAATCTTAACTTTGATTTTTTACAGTTGAGCACAAACAGCCAAAAAAACTGACTGAAAACTACCCATAACAGATATACTATAGCAAAAAAAAGTGCAAATATCAAATCTTTTTAACAATATCTTCTTCTAATTTCGCAATGGCATCATCAATTGCTATCGCTCCAAGCTGCCCTTCACGCCGTGAACGGACTGCAACCGCACCGGCTTCAACCTCGCGTTCACCGATCACCAGCATATATTGAATACGCTGATTACGCGCATCTTTGATCTTGGTGCCGATACTTTCCGAACGACTGTCAAGTTCAACTCGCAAACCACGCTGCCGCATTTTATTATAAACATCTTTGGCAAACTTATGCTGATTATCAGTAATCGGCATAATAACCGCTTGTACAGGTGCCAGCCATAACGGGAATGCGCCGGCGTAATGTTCAACCAGAATACCGAAAAAACGTTCAATCGAACCAAGCAGTGCCCGATGAATCATATAGGGACGATGTTTTTTGCCATCATCACCGACATAAGTCATGTCAAAACGTTCCGGCAGATTAAAATCAAACTGAATTGTTGAAGTCTGCCATTCACGACCGATAGCATCTTTTATTTTCAAGTCAATTTTAGGTCCATAGAATGCACCGCCCCCTTCGTCAACTTCACAGGTCAGACCAACTGCTTTAACCGCTTTTTCCAGCGAAGTAATCGCCGTCGCCCAGCGTTCCGGTTCACCGACAGCTTTCGGTGGACGCGTTGCCAGATAGGCTTTTATCTCCGAAAAGCCGAAAGCCTTCCACATTTCAAGACTGAAACGCAAAACTTCAGCTATTTCTGACTCAACCTGTTCAGCTGAACAGATAATATGCGCATCATCCTGAGTAAACCCTCTAACCCTGAGCAGGCCGTGCAGTACGCCGCTTTTTTCGTAGCGATAAACGGTGCCGAGTTCAGCCCAACGCAACGGCAGTTCACGATATGAGCGCATTTTTGATTTATAAATTTCAATATGGAACGGACAGTTCATCGGTTTAGTATAATAGTCCGAGTTATCAATTTCCATCGGCGCATACATCGCATCACTGTAGAAGTCAAGGTGCCCACTGGTTTTCCACAGCTCACTTTTACCAATATGCGGTGTATTGAGCAGGTCATAGCCGTTCCGATAATGCTGATCTTTCCAGAATGTTTCAAAAATATGGCGAATCAGCGAACCTTTAGGATGCCAGAGCACGAGACCGGGACCAACACTGTCGGCAAATGAGAACAGATCAAGTTCACGGCCCAGTTTACGGTGGTCGCGTTTCTTCGCTTCTTCAACCTGACGCATATAATCATTAAGTGCTTTTTTATCCGGGAAAGCTGTGCCGTAAATACGCTGTAACATTGGATTATTTTCATTACCGCGAAAATATGAACCGGCAATATTAAGCAATTTAAACGCTCCTGTCTGACCGGTATGTTCAACATGCGGTCCACGGCAGAGATCGATAAAGTCCCCGCAATGGTAAAAAGTTATTTTATCGCCTTCAGGAATATCGGCGAGGCGTTCAAGTTTAAAGGTCTGATTTTTTTCAGCAAGCATCTGCTCCGCGTCTGCCCGGCTCATTTCCGACTGCTCAAATGCCAGCTTCTGGTTACAGAGCTTCTTCATGCGATTTTCAATGGTTTTAAGATCTTCAGGAGTAAGGCGGTGCGCCATATCAAAATCATAGTAAAAACCATTAGCGGTAGATGGACCAATATCAAATTTAACATCAGGATAGATATCCTGAACGGCTGCGGCCATCAAATGCGCCACACTGTGGCGAATCGTTTCAAGTGGAAACTTGCTCATAATATTCATTCCCTGTTAGCTATTAAAATTTAATCTATTTGTAGTCACCACAGTTCCAGCTGTTCCGGTGGCGGATTAATTATATCTCTTACCGGCGCAAATGATCGGCGATGAATATCACAAACCCCGATCTCTTTCAATGCCGCCAAATGCTGTTTGGTTCCATAACCTTTATGCTGTTCAAAACCATATCCAGGAAACTCCTCGGCAAACTTGACCATCAAGCTGTCCCGGTACTCTTTTGCCAGAATACTGGCGGCAGCAATACTCGCCGATTTGCTATCACCTTTGACAACCGCCAGACTTTCAACCGGCAGACCTGTTACCGGCAAGCCATCAACCAGCAAAAAATCAACGTCCGCTAACTGTTCAACTGCCAGGCGCATTGCCAGATGGGTTGCCCGCAAAATATTAATCCGGTCAATCATTTCCGGCTTCACTTCGGCAATCGCATACTGAACACCGGGTACATCAATAATTGCCTGACGCAATTCATCACGTTTAACCGCAGTCAATAACTTTGAGTCATTCACTCGCGGGATATCACTGCCCTGCGGGAAAACCACCGCGGCCGCAACAACTGGCCCAGCTAAAGGACCACGTCCAACTTCATCAACTCCCGCGACAAAAGAAAACCCCTCGTCCCACTTTTTATATTCAAGGCCGAGGAGTCTGTCGTCATGGGATATGAATTCCATAATAAAGTATTAGAACCGCAGTTATCTTGTTCTAAGTTCTTTAACTTTGGCAGATTTACCAATTTTATCTCTCAGATAATAAAGCTTGCTACGTCTCACTTTCCCTTTGCGTTCAACTTCAATCTTAGCAACCAAAGGACTATTCAACGGAAATACCCGTTCAACACCCTGACCATAAGAAACACGGCGAACAGTAAATGATTCATTGATACCGCCGCCATTGCGTGCGATAACAGTTCCTGAGAATACCTGAATACGCTCAGTTGTTCCCTCTACAATCTTCACATGCACTTTGATGCCATCGCCGACGGCGAATTCAGTAACATCTTTGTTGCACTGTTCCTGATTAATTTTATCCATTATATTCATAATTCTACCTCACATGGGTTACTTAATTATTGTCTATGCTATTTCAGTCCGACCCTGAAGCCGTTAAAACTTTTTATTTAAGTTTAAACCATCAAATCCGGTCTGACCGATTTTGTTTTTATCACTGCCTGTTCATGGCGCCACTTGTCAATTGCCGCATGGTTACCGGAAAGCAATATTTCCGGCACCTTCATACCACGAAACACCGGTGGTCTGGTATATTGCGGATACTCCAGTAAACCATCGGAAAACGATTCATCAATTTCCGATTCCGGACTGCCAAGTACCCCCGGCAGCAGACGAACAATCGCGTCTGTCATCACCATCGCGGCAAGATTACCGCTGGTCAGAACATAATCACCGATTGACAGTTCCCGGTCAATCAGCCCGTCACGCACCCGTTGATCAACCCCCTCATAGTGTCCACAAATAAATATTATATGTTTCAGCTGTGATAATTCACCTGCAATCCGCTGTTTGAACGGCTCCCCTTGGGGACTGGTCAAAATAACGATTGTATCTTCACGTCGTAAATCATCGACCGCCTCGAACAACGGCTCTAACTTCATCAACATCCCCGGACCGCCGCCATACGGCTTGTCATCCACAGTCTTACGATTGTCATGGGTATATTTCCGCAAATCAACTGTTCTGATGTCAACAATACCCTGTTTAACGGCACGTCCGATGATACTTTCAGCGAACGGACCGAAAAAAATTTCAGGGAACAACGTGATGATATCTATCTGCAAATCAGTCTACAACCTCTACTGATACTTTCCTTTTCATGCGTCCTGCGGCACCACTTACCAAAGAACGGATCGCCATGATCGTTCTACCCTTTTTCCCTATTATCCTGCTAATGTCCTCTTTCCTGCAACTGATTTTTATAACATCAGCTCTATCGCCGGCTTCAGAACTTATTGAAACTTCCTGAGGATTATCGACTAAAGCCCTGACGACATAGTCGACAAAATGCTCCAATTCTCCAATTCCACTTTTTTTCGAAGTTGATTCCGTTCCGCCGCCAGTGAACATTTTAATTAATGATTTAAACACTGGTCATTATCCTTTATTATACTGATTCAGCTTGGAAGCTTAACTTTTTGAATATTAAGCCATAAGTATCGAAAAACAAGCTAAATCTTACCCTAGAATGGGTATAGATTATTCGGCTTTTTCTTCTGCCGCGTTCTTTGCTTCTTCCGCTTTTGCCTTGGCTTTCTTAGACAGCTTCTTCGGTTTCACAATTTCCGATAACTTGATGCCAGCCTTGGCACGTTCAATAATTCTATTGACAGTCTCACTTGGCTGAGCACCCTGAGATACCCAGTAAGCAACCCGTTCCAAATCAATGTTCTCATCTTTATGACGAGGATCATAAAAACCTACAGACTCAATAGATTTACCATCACGCGTCGCGCGCTGATCTACTACAACCACCCGGAAACAGCTATTATTTCTTGTTCCGGTTCTCTTTAATCTTATTCTTACTGACATGTTGAAATCCTTATTTTTTATCTATCAACAAATTCACATTATCGCACTATTATGCCGGTTGAAGTCAGCCGCTTTCATTCTTCACGCTCCGACAACACTTGCGCTTCCCTTTTAACAGCCTTCCTAATCTTTGACTATATTAAAAAGAGCACATAATATACCTTAAAAGCCTATATATTCAACCCTTTATAAATAATTGTACTCAAAAATATCTTAATATTGTAATACCTCAGTCTAATTTTCAGTAAGACAGCTGCTCCTGCCTGCCCACTCGAAGCTTTATGCGTAGTGGGCACTGTCACAAAAAACGACGATGCAGGAGCAGCCGTAATACTGGGCAACATTGCAACCAGGCACAACAGCCAAAAATTAGAGAGGCATTACTGAATATTCTGCATACTAAGCCCTTATTCATAATATCTTGTCATTTTTGGAACACTTGAGTGCAACGAAATGTCAAACCCGCTTCCGTAGCAACGTAGTTGCAGAGTTTGAAGCGGTATCTGCCTTCAGGTGCCACCTGATTAAGGTTTACTCTTCGTATAATCTGATCGGAGCTTTGGACAATTTTTCTTCGGCCTGCTGTTTTAATTCACGCAATTTATCGCTGGTTTGTTCCTGCAACTCTTCCGCCTGTACACCGGCACTGCCAATCTGCTCTTCAGCCGCAGAAAGATTATCTCTGGCCTCGCCGCCGGTATTCGCAAGCTTTGCCTTTAGTGAATCAACCGTTATTCCACGCTCCTTAAGCGCTGGCTTCACTAACAGGTAAAATAGAATTGCTGCTATAGCAATAATAATAATCAGACAGCCCAACGGGGCACAACCGCGTTTCTTCCCCGACTCTGATCCATTTTCACTCATAACTAATTTTCCTTTTTTCAATAATCATCTAATTTACTATCAAAAGTTAGCAAGTGCAAAAGCTTCTCTAACAGATTTTTAATTTTTCTATCCCAACAATACTCCGGCATAGCTAAATTTTTTCCTATTTTTTTTAGTATGGGATTGCACAATCAGCGTCCACGCCATAAATTGAACATAAATAGATTTTGATACAAAACAGGAAAAATTTAGTGAGTAGAATAAAAGTTCTTTCGGAAAATATCACCAACCGGATTGCCGCCGGGGAGGTGATTGAACGCCCCGCCTCCGTCGTCAAGGAGCTGGTGGAAAACGCTGTTGATGCCGGGGCGTTGAATATCCGGGTCAATATCGAACGCGCCGGCAGTAAATTGATCGCCATTACTGATGACGGTTGCGGTATGGATGAAGACGATGCATTGCTCTGCCTCGAACCTCACGCCACCAGTAAAATTCATACTGAAAAAGATATCCTCGGCATTAACACCTTCGGTTTCCGCGGTGAGGCATTGCCGAGTATCGCCTCAATTTCGCGTTTCACCCTGCGAACCAGAATTGCCGATGCCCTGGAAGGCACTGAGGTAATTGTTCAGGGCGGTAAATTTATCAAAGCTGCACCAACCGGTTGTGCGCCGGGCACGGAAATGATTATTCGCGACCTATTTTTTAATACCCCGGCAAGAAAGAAATTCCTCCGCACTGCACCGACCGAAGAAAAACATATTCAGGAAACCCTCTATCTGCTCTCCCTGCCCCATCCACAGGTCGCATTTGAACTGATCATGGATGGGCATCAAATTTTTTCTTCACCGAGTCACGATAACCTACTGCCGCGGATTAAGAATTTTTTCGGCAATAAATATGGTGACGGCATGCTCGAAATCGGCTATTCTCATGCTGGCGTCAGTGTTTCCGGGTTCACCGCCCGTCACGGTCTGACCCGCAATACGCGCCGTGAACAACGCACTTTTGTCAATGGCCGGGCTGTTGATGCCGCCGCCATTTTCAGAGGTATCAGAGAAGGTTATGGCGGAATCATTGAAAAAGGGCGTTTCCCGCCTACTATTCTTTTTATAAAAATGGATCCTTTTATGGTGGATGTCAATGTTCATCCAGCTAAACGCGAGGTCAGATTCCGTAATGAACGGGATATTGTCCAGGCAATTACCGAAGCCGTCAGACTGGCACTGCGCAATTCTCCAGGCCCGACGGTAACCGTAGATTCTGCCTTGAATCTGCGTTCAATCCTCAGTGGTGCCGGAGTAAATTACAATACCGATCGACCTGAACAACCCACTTTTGCCGGCCTAGAACCATCGGTTATTGAGCCGACTAAAAATGGCTCCTTTATACCTGATTTAGGGACAACTACTGTCGCGAATAGTTTTGATGAACCAGTTGAATTTAATCTTAATACCGCGCCACAACAATCAACTGGAACTACCGGGGGCATAGCAGCATCACAAGCCCCACCTGTTCAACCGACACCAGATGATAATGCAATACAATTCCCGGATAGCGGGAAACTTAAACTGCTCGGGTTTATTGACGCCACCTATCTGCTTGCTGCTGCGGAAAACGGTCTACTTGTCATCGATATTCACGCAGCGCACGAACGGGTCCTATTTGAAAAAATTCTCTCCGCCAATCGTGGACAAAGCGTTGCCAGCCAAAAACTGCTATTACCGATTACCATCGAACTATCTCGTGCCGAAGCAGGTTTTATCAATAAACACGCTGATCTATTCGCCAGTGCCGGATTTGAGATTGAACCGTTCAGCAGTAACACCATCATGGTCAATGCGATCCCGACAATCCTCGAACAGGACAATGTCGGCGGCATTCTCCGCGATATGCTCTCCGACCTGACCGAATCCGGCAGCAGTCGGGGTAAAATAGATATCAACCGAGTGGCACGTTGTGCCTGTATCGCCGCGGTAAAAGCGCATGATAAATTGACATTCGCCGAGGCCAGCAGTCTATTGCATCAGATGGCTGAATGTGAACTGCCATTCTCATGCCCGCACGGTCGCCCCACCATTATCAATATTTCACTGCGAGAACTCGAAAAACGTTTCGGTAGAAGATAGTTTGAGGCCTCGTTGTCCTGCTTTACAGGATTGGATTAGATAAAGTGCCAAAGGTGCATTTCACCCCAGCGAAGGGGCAACGCCCCTGGGAATTTAAAGAACAACAAAATATCGTCCTCTGAAAGAGGACTTCAATGCAAGGCAACACAATGCAATTAATGGTAAAAAAAATCTGCCGCTGGGCGATGACACTATATATTTTCATCACCACGATGGTAATGATTGGTGGCTGTTCCGATAGTAATAGTGGGGGCGACAAAAACCTCCGGGTATTGCGTTTAAGCAGCGGGCGAGTGAAGACTCTTGATCCAGCATTGGCTTCAGACCTGTCAAGCCGCAATATGGTGGCGGCTTTTTATGATACGCTGTTACAATATGATTATACCGCACGCCCCTATAAACTTATACCATCCATGCTCGCTTCGATGCCGGTCGCCGATAAGACAATGAAAAGTTATACCTTCACCCTGCGTGATGATCTCTATTTTCAGCCGGATAAATGTTTCTCCGGCAAATCAAAAATTGAACGTAAAATCATGGCAAAGGATGTGGCCTATTCGTTTCTCCGTATTGCTGACGGTCGGCTTCACAGTCCGGTATTCTGGATGTTTCGGGGCAAAATAGTCGGCATGGACAAATTCCGTGCCGCAACTTTGAAATGTCCCGAAGGTGACAACTCGCTTTATGCTAAAGGTATTCCCGGCATTGAGATCATTGATGAGCGTACATTGGTTATTCATTTGAAACAACCTGAGCCGCGCCTGCTTTACGCATTAGCTATTCCTTATGCCTCAATTGTCTCAAAACGAGCAGTTGAATTTTATGGCGATACCTTTGCTGAACACCCAGTCGGGTCGGGGCCGTTTAAACTAACCGAGTGGATTCGTGATTATCGGATTACCATGAAACGCAACCCTGACTATCGTCATGAGACCTTTGCCGCGGCTGAAAATCCGGCTGATCGCCAGCGTCGCCTGCCATTATTGGACAAAGTTGTCTGTAATATTATTAAGCAGCCGCTTTCCGCCTGGTTGATGTTTCTGCAGGGTGAATTGGATATGAGTGCGTTGGATAAAGATAACCTGGATGCGGTAATCGGCGATGATCGCAAACTTATTGGGGCATTGGCAAAACGTGGCATTAAACTATTCCAAACCCCTGAATTTGAGGTCCGTTATGTCGGTTTCAGTTTTTCAGATCCTATCCTGGGCGAAAACCTCAATCTCCGCAAAGCAATCAGTCTGGCCTATAATATGGAGACCAGAATTAAATATTTCAACTATCAGATTATTCCGGCTCATGGCCCAATTCCACCCGGTGTGCCCGGTTATGATTCAGACCTGAATAATCCTTATGCCGAATTTAATTTAGAGCTGGCATGCGATTATATGACTAAAGCCGGATATCCGAATGGCATAGATCCAGCAACCGGCAGGGCATTAGAATTGACCTTCGACCAGAGTGGCAGTTCCGGTGCGCACCGCCAATTGGCAGAAATGATGGTCTTCGATATGAAAAAAATCGGCATTAAAATCAAACCGGTACTGAATAACAAACCGCGTTTTTTTCAAAAAGTGCGGCAGGGGAAAATGCAACTGTTCCGGCTCTCATGGATTGGCGACTATCCGGACGCGGAAAATTTTCTGCAACTATTTTACAGTAAAAATGCCGGCAGTTGTAATCGTGCCGACTATCGTAACCCGGAATTTGATAAGTTGTTCGAAGCGATCATGTCAATGCCTGACAGTGCAGACAGAACAGTAAAATACCAGCAAATGGCCCGTTACCTAACCAGGCAGTGCCCATGGATCTTTGAATCATTCCCAGTCTCCTATCAACTGCTCCATTCATGGTTGCAGAACTACCGTCCACATGATTTTGCCTTTTCACGCTGGAAATATCTTTCACTGAATCCCGCGGAACGCCAAGCCACCATCAAAAAATACACCCCGTTAGATATGGGAGAGTTGAGACGGTAAATTATAATACCGTTTTGCGATCTAAAAGCTATTAAAGAGCTGCGCAGTTGAATTTAAACAGGCGCAGTAAACTAGCTAAAAGAATGCACTTGTGTATGAATTGCGAATTACGAATGAACATAACCGGCTTCGCCGGAACTGAAAAGTAGTCTGCGATTTCCAAGCGCATTGACAAATAATCCACTGCGGGGATCAATGCTTGCGCCGGGACGTCGCCTGTTGAAAACCACGCAGTGAAACTACTAGGAAATACAATTCCATTAGGTTAAAAACAATGCTAAAGCATTGAGTTCCAGCGTTCAATCGGAAACGGGTGATGTAGCATAAGCGTCTCGCTTGTGACACGGTTTCGCAGAAACCATCACTTGGAAGACAGGGCAGGAGTCACTTTCTCAAATCTCAGAGATCCTTACCTATTCAATCGTTTTGAGTACAAATAGCTGAAACGTGCGGAAATAGAAATTGACACCTTTTTACTTGGATATTGGATATTCGTTGCCTGCGGCTCTATTCGAATGTTCGATATTGGATATTCAAACCCATCTTGGTGTCATCTCTAATTCTCGCGAGTAAGGTATTCTGAATCTATAAAAAAAACTCTTTAAAAAAAATCATTCTGCTGTTAATCATTCTGCAAAAATTATTTTGCTATAGGTGCAATTGGTGGTTTTAATCCAAGCTGTCCCGCAAGCCAACGATTCAGATATTTATAAAAATCCTTATCGCAGGCATGCCCCATCAAAGGTTTGTTAACTATTTTCTTAGGTGCGGCAATAACATTGTAGGCGGCATAGACAGAACTCGGCGAACAGGTACGGTCAATAAAGCCGACACAAATCACTGTTGGACAGGTAATAAAACGGGCAAAGTTTACCGCATCAAAATAGGGAGCCATTTTTTCATATTCAGCCTGACGTTTGCCGAATTTGACCAGCCGTGGCCAACCTGGGGAACGTTCCGCTTTATAGCCCAGATGATCACACAATGCCGGAACATTAGCCCCGGCGGCAGTTACCTTGTTATTGAGACCGGCAAGAATTAAAGTGGAAGCCCCGCCCTGACTGCTGCCAGTTACGACCAAATGTTTTTTGTCCCAATCTTTGCGGGCACAGAGCCAATTCATGGCACGATTAATGCCGAGGTAAGCCCGGTAAAAATAATATTTTTCGCGATTCGGTGCACCTTGATGCGAATAAGTCCCATTTTTATTCAACTCTTTATAAACCGCTTTAATTTTATTTTTATCCATGGGGGGATCGTATTTATGAACATTCATCCGCAAAACAATAACCCCCTGCGCTGACAGACCAGTATCGGGCGTATAGAATCCGGGACCGGCACCCGGCACCGTGACCAGTGCTGGAAATGGACCACTCCCCTTAGGCACGGAAAGAAAACCGTAAATTCGAGTGTTATCAATGTTGGCAAAGCTGATCTGATAACAATCACGCTTAGCATTAGAATATTTACCAATCTTGGTTAATTTCACATCCAATGGAATTTTATCCAGCCGTTTCTCACCGTCTGCCCAGAATTTTTTAAAATCGCCAGGCAGCGTTGTTGCAGGTTTAATTTTTTCAGGCTCAAATCCAGTTCCACCCCAGCCATAATGACGCTTAAACGAAACAGTACAGCGCAAGAATCCCGGATTTTTCATAGTACCGGACAGTTTAAAAGGATTGGCTTTACTCAGGTCAAATTTCTTAACGAGTAATTTTTTAAGCCCGTCATTCGACAATGTTACATTGACTATCCCCTGCGTGACAAGCTGGCCCTGTTTATCGACAGTAACAGTGAATTCAGCTTTATCACCACATTTATAAAGCGCATTCTCGCGATCGGTCAAAACTTTGATCTGGTAGATCTTCTGTTTGGCTGCCGCCGCAACGTCGGCTACCATAAGTGAAGCACAAATAATCCCGGCAATGCAGGCCCGATTCAGGCCGGACAGTGAAATTTTCATAATAGTTCCTTTATAGCTAAACTTTTCCTGTTTTTTTAAGTGCGATTAAAACGTCATCCAAATTTACAGTTCAAAATCTTCTTCTGCAAGTTGATATATAAAAAAACAGAAAAACTTTAGATGAACCAAAATTCTTTTGGTAAAACAATGGAGTCACTCATGAAATTCACCGAACTCTTAAATCAATTTGTGCTTGCATTTTCCGCATTGGAGCATAATTTAGCTTTATTAAAATCAGGAAAACTTTAGTTGGGTAATAAATGGAATAAATATCATCTACATTACAAAGCAACTCAAAATAATGAAAATGACTAAACAACAAAACAACAAGCCTGAAATATATTTTTTCAAGGATTATTTGATTAAAAAGTATGGACATCCACTCTATCGGGTGTCGATTGATCTGCCGTTCTCATGCCCTAACCGCGATGACGAACGCGGTTCGGGCTGCATCTTCTGTGATGAAGATGGGGCTCGCGCCCGCCATCTCAAATATAACCTGCAACTTGAACAACAGATTGCTGACAGTATCAGCTATATTCAACAACGTTATGACGCCAAAGCTCCATATATTGCCTATTTTCAGTCTTTTACCAACACCTACGCACCGGTTGCCGAATTGCGAGTCCTCTATGAGCAAGCTCTGGTGGCAGCTGATTTCAAAATGGTAATTATTTCGACCCGCCCTGATTGCCTGCCTGAACCGGTCATAGATTACCTGGCTGAACTGAATGAACGTTACGATCTCTGGATCGAACTCGGTGTTCAGAGTGCCAATGACCGCACGTTGGAACTAATTCAACGCGGCCATGATTTTGCCGCCGTTGAAACGGCAGTTAAACGACTCGCCAAACGCGGCATCAAATGTGCGGCTCATGTTATTCTCGGTCTACCTGGTGAAAATATGGATGATTATCGCAACACGGCTGAAAAAATTGCTGCGTTACCATTTTCCGGCATAAAAATTCATAATCTGCTGGTGCTGAAAAAAACCGCTCTCGCTAAAATGTTCGCTAATCCCAATGCTCAACCACCAGTCGTGCCGTTGAATGAATATGAGTATGCCAAAGCTTTAGCTGAATTTCTGCGCATCATTCCGGCTGAATGGCCACTCATGCGTTTGACCGCCGATGCGAATGCTAAACAGCTCATTGCACCGAAATGGTGGATGAAAAAGGGGCAATTTCTTGAATTTTTCAAAAAATATTACCAACGAAATGCTCAGACAGCAGAATTTATGGTGGAAACGGCTGACGGTTCGCCAACCCTCTATCACCCTGAATACCGCCAGCATTTTCATTCCCTGGCCGGTGCCGCATCCGAAACTAAAAATAAATTTATCCTACCCTGCAAACTGACTGAACGGCTGAAAGATGATGATGTAAAACTCCTGGACATTGGCTTTGGACTCGGCTACAATGCGATTGGGGCTGCTCAACAGGCAATGCAAGCGGCTGCGCCGGAACATCGAACATCGAACATCGAACATTCAACATCGAATGAAAGAAAAACAGAATATGGTAAAATTCATATCATTACGCTGGAAAAGGATATTGGTACCCTGATTGCGGCAAAAAATATTTTTCGAGTGAACAGTCTTGAACTAGAAATCATTGATGCGCTGCTCAAGGATGGGACTTGGCAAAGTCCATTCGCTACCATCGAACTGAAGCTAGGTGATGCCCGACAGACGGTTCAGGAACTTAACGAAACTTTTGACTGCATCTTTATGGATGGCTTTTCACCGGATAAAAATCCGGAACTGTGGAGTTTTGATTTTATCCGTCAATTGACCCGCCGGCTTGAGCCGAACGGAGTTATAGCCACCTATTCCAGTGCCTATCCGGTGCGAGGTGCAATGTTAAAAGCTGGTCTAACGATTGGCGAAAGCCCCGCTTTCGGCCGCAGACGTGGCGGCACGGTTGCCGCGTTTTCCATCAATGCCTTTGCAGGTTCTCCATTACCCGAAAAAGAGGTTGATGTCGTTATGAAATCAACCGCCGGGGTGCCATATTTTGATCATGGATTAAAGTTAAGCACTAAAGCGATCTTCAATTACCGCAACAAACTGGTCAGCAAACTACGCCAACGCGGCATACCTAAATGGTATAAAAAACAAACTCAGCCAGTATTGCCCTTCGCAAGCTCGAACCTCTGCAAGTAAAGGAATAATAGTACAATGTTATTTTCAAATTCACACAGTCATCAAAGCTGAACAACAGACATGAACGGATTACTTAAACCCATCTTTACCGGTTAAAGGGACAAAACGACAACCGATATTTTGCTTGATAGCAAATTTACCATTATTGAGTTTTCTTACTTGCTGCAGTTGTTGGATAAAACGATTTCCACAGGGAATAACAAGTGTGGCATCCGTGTTGAGCTGTTCAAGCAGGTCTTTAGGAATCAGTGGCGAGGCTGCAGTGACAAGAATACCATCATACGGAGCATGTTCAGGGAAACCGCAACAGCCATCGCCTGCTTTGATTCTTACATTTTTTCCATAACCGGCTCTATTCAGATTATTTCTGGCAAATTCAGCAACCTCGGCAATTATTTCAACCGAATATACCTGATGCCCCATTGCGGTAAGAACTGCCGCTTGATAGCCTGACCCGGATCCAATTTCCAATATTTTCAATTTTTCCTGTTCAGGAAGTTCAAGTAATTCTGACATCAGGGCGACAATGTAGGGCTGAGATATTGTCTGCCCGCAGATAATAGGTAATGGAATATCGTCATAAGCTCTGTTCATATCACCACGGAGAACAAAGTTTTCTCTGGGAACTTGGGCCATTGCCTGCAAAACCGCTTCGTCCATGATTCCTCTGGATTTAAGTTGAGTTATTATCATAACATCACGGTTTTCCGCAAAATCGTCATTGAATATTTTTATCATGAGTTATTTTTAGTTTATTAACTTTACCTCCTAAAGAATATTATATGCTAGTGGGTCTTGCAAAATAGCTTAACCCTTTAATTATTAACGATTTATATTCCTTTTTTATTTGAAAAATCCTCCAAGGCGTGATATATTATAACTCTTTCAATGTCAATAACATACCACCCTTGAA
>JAKIUY010000207.1 GCA_021647315.1 Victivallaceae bacterium | reverse complement strand
CCTACCTCGAAGATACCTTGAGAAAGATCAATAATACTCCAAAGGAAAATTTACATACCCTGCTTCCGCATAAATGGGAAAAAACATAATAAAAAATTTCACAATTTCTGCTTAATTGACGCTTACTACAAAGGGCAGAAGATAACTAATACGGGGATAACAATGATTAAGGGAAAAGAACCAAAGCCAACCAAGACCAAACTGCACAAAGGCATGTTGCTCTTTTATTGTGCATGTGTATTGGTGTTGATTTTTGCCTTTGGATTAATGACCTTTCGCATGGTTTTAAAATCTAAACTAAATGCCAAACTTGATGAAATCCGCACCGCCGGTTACCCGGCAACGCTGGCAGAACTGAATGACTATTATCCCGCAGTGCCCGATGATGAAAATGCCGCGATCCTTTATGAAAAGGCGTTTAAGCTTTTTCATGATATTGATGATAAAATTTTCGAAAAAGATATTAATGGCAAACTGTATCTTAAAGTTTCTAATAGAGGCGGCTCGCCCAAAAATAATGACAGTAATAGACCAAAATTATTTAGAGAATTACTTATTCGTGTTGAATTTATGCCTTTATTATTGGAGCATCAATTGTCTGAAGAGTCAAATAATGCTAATAGGCAGTTTGTAAATGCGAACCGTGCTACAATCAAAATACTAAAAAAAGCGGTGCTGCGTCCTGAATGTCGCTTCCCCATTAATTTTAGTCTATTTAATTTAATACGATCTGCCCGTTTACTTTTAATTTCAACTGTTCTTGCAGAAAAAGATGATCAGCCTAAGCAAGTTATAGAAAATATTATGGTTTTATTGAAAATTTGCCATACAATGGATAATCAGTCAACATACTCTTCATGTATAATGAAATATGCATTACAAAGATTAACCGTTGCTACAATAGAATATACACTAAGTTCAGTTGAACTTGACGCT
The DNA here is from genome assembly GCA_021647315.1 of Victivallaceae bacterium. Lineage (GTDB taxonomy): Bacteria > Verrucomicrobiota > Lentisphaeria > Victivallales > Victivallaceae > JAKIUY01. The sequence continues at coordinate 2,535 of JAKIUY010000207.1, read as the reverse complement.
AACACATTGCAACAAATTAGTAAAAGTCTCGGAGAGTGTTTAGATGAAGAAAATAAATTACTGGAACAAGCCTTTGCTGATACTCGAATAAAAACAATTAATTTTGATGATTATATGGCAAAAGAACCAGGTTTGAAATATACATATTTTATTCTTAGCTTAACCGGAATTATTACACTCAATAAGTTAAAAATACTTGAAATATATGAAATTTTATTCAAGCTAGATAAAAGTGATATAAAAGCACTCAGACGATATGATGACAGTTTTGAAAAACAATTTAAAGAAATGTCTAAATTTTATTCTTTGTCAAAAATACTGATTCGCCATTCTAATTCTAGAATAATTTATAAAAAATTAAAAATAGAGGCACAAATCAAAGCTACGATAATCGGCTTGGCAATTGAACGTTACCGACTTCAATATAATAAGTTGCCGAAAACACTCATCCAGTTGGTGCCGGAATTTATCAAAAAACTGCCAAATGATCCGTTTACCGGTAAACCATTTAGTTATGCCGTTGGTGATATTGAAATACCGATTGACGAGTTTGATAAGAATAGCTATTCAGGTAGCTATAAAAGCAATAAAATAACTGATAGATATTGCGATCAGGTTCGCTGTATCAAACGCCCTGGTTGGATGGTTTATAGTTTTGGCAAGGATCAAGACGACGATAATGGAGCTCCGGCGCAAGGAGGCGACAACGGAGATATTTCATTCAGGTGTGTCAGGAAGAAGAAGTGATTAGTATAAATTACCTGTATTTAAGCTAATGGTGTTGGATTTTTAAAAGTTTTAAGTATATTTATAAGGAAAAGCATATTAATACAAAAATTTTAACCATGATTAAAGAAAATAATGTCAGGGGAATTCCTCTGGAGGTTACCCAGAGATAAAAATCGTGCGAAATAGATAAAATCAGCTGGAGTATAGTATTTTACATGTGCCTGTTAAGTATAAAGGAAAAATTTGATGAAAAAATTATTTGGTACAGATGGGGTGCGCGGTAAAGCTAACACTTACCCGATTACACCGGAAATAGCTCTGCTGATCGGCAAGGCAACGGCGCATGTGTTTCAAGCCGCCGGGCTCGGTGAAAAAAAGGCGATTATCGGCAAAGATACCCGACTGTCAGGTTATATGCTCGAAACCGCGATAACTAGTGGAATGTTGAGCATGGGTATGGATGTACTGGCGGTCGGGCCAATGCCGACGCCTGCGGTCGCTAACCTGATCCGTTCAATGGGCGCATCATGCGGTGTCATGATTACCGCATCCCATAATCATGCCAATGATAATGGCATCAAAATATTCGGTCATGACGGCTTTAAACTGCCCGATGCGGTGGAGGCGGAAATTGAACGTCACGTATTAAGCGGTGAAATTAATAGTGAACATATTGACAGCAGCAATATCGGGAAAGCCTATCGGATTGATGATGCCCGGGGACGTTATATTGAGTTTGCTAAAAGTTCCATTCGCAACCGCAGCCTCAAGGGATTGAAAATTGTCCTTGACTGCGCCAATGGGGCAGCATACTATATTGCTCCATTGATTTTCAAGGAACTTGGCGCGGAGGTGATTGAAACTGCCGCAATGCCGGATGGACACAATATCAATGACAGATGTGGCGCGACCTATTCACAACATATTTCCAAACTGGTCAAAGAACATAATGCCGATGTCGGAATTGCCCTCGATGGCGATGCCGACCGGGTTATTTTCTGCGATGCGGCAGGCAATGAGATTAACGGGGACCGGATTATCGGCATGTGCGCGTTGGACTACGCCAAACGCGGTAAATTGGCCGGCAACCGGGTCGTCGTTACCGGTATGAGTAACCTCGGGCTGATAGAGGCAATGGAACAGAACAATATCGCGGTAGACGTTACGGCAGTCGGTGACCGTTATGTGATCGAACAGATGTTGAAGAGCGGCGCGAATATCGGTGGCGAGCAATCCGGGCATGTTATTTTTATGGATTACGCGACCACCGGTGATGGTATTGTTACTGCACTGCATATATTGCAGTTGATGATAACTAGGAAAAAATCATTGGCAGAGCTGGCCAGTTTCATGACTGAATTTCCCCAGGTACTGAAAAATATTGATGTCATTGAAAAAATTCCAATAAGTGAACTGCCAAAACTAAGTGCCGTAATTGATGAATGCACCCGCACTCTGGGCAGTGACGGTAGGACTATCGTGCGCTATTCAGGCACCGAAAACAAAATACGGGTGCTGGTCGAGGCTCGCCAGGCAGCTGATGTAGAATTATGGTGTAATAAGATAAGCGCGGTAATTGCTCAGGAGCTGGGGGTAACGATTAACGATTAATGATTAACATACCTTAATATTTATTACATCAGGCCCATAGGATCCATTAGCCCCATCAGAAAGGAATACCATGAGAGCGCCAAGCGAAGCTGGTGCAAATAAGTTGGATAATCCAACCTAGGTAAAGCCTAACCAGCAGCCTAGAACTGAACCTCGTGCATAGTAGCGGTAACAAACTATGTGAAGCCGAGGTAA
>JAKIUY010000085.1 GCA_021647315.1 Victivallaceae bacterium | reverse complement strand
AGACTATAAACTGCCGATCCGATAAATTACCAATCATGTTATCACTCCATTCGTTTTGAGATTAATAAGAATGGAAAATATAATCATAATTGGTTCATTTCATAGATGGTTCTATTTGACGCTTACCTATATCTGACTTTGCGCACGTGCTTCCCTATAAAGCATTAACTTAATCTTTATTTAACCATATTGCAAATTATTTATCAGAGCTTTACTTAAACCCATAGCTCACACCGCTTTTGACTCACAAAAAAAAAGCACTCATAATGAGTGCTTTTTTAATATTGGTTGGTTTCAGTTTATTTACCGCTGATAACACCGTGAACTCTAAATGCACGGGTCAGTGAAAATTCACCAAGTTTATGACCGACCATATTCTCGGTAACAAATACCGTAATAAATGCTTTGCCATTGTGGACATTGAAAGTATGACCGACAAAATCAGGAATGATCATTGACCGACGTGACCAAGTCTTGATCGGACGTTTCATTCCACTTTTAGCCATTTTTTCAACTTTTCTGAGCAAGTGTCCGTCAACAAAAGGACCTTTTTTGACTGATCTGGCCATTATTTTTTCCTCCGTTCAATAATAAATTTACTAGATGCTTTACTCCGCTTACGGGTTCTCTTACCTTTGGCAAGCTGACCCCACGGAGATTGCGGATGTCCACCACCACTGGATTTACCTTCACCACCACCCATTGGATGGTCGACCGGGTTCATCGCAACACCACGAACATGCGGGCGTCTACCTTTGTAACGGCTCTTGCCGGCTTTACCCAGATTGATTTTCATGTGTTCCAGGTTGCCGACCTGACCGAGAGTTGCTTTGCATTCAACGTTAAGCTGACGAATTTCACCACTCGGCATTTTGATCATCGCGTATTTTTCTTCGCGCGCTCTGAGGACAGCTGACTGTCCGGCAGATCTAGCCAGTTTTGCCCCGCGTCCTGCATGCATCTCAATGTTGTGAATGGTTGAACCAATCGGCATATCTTTAAGTTTCATGCAATTGCCAGATTTGATTTCAGCTTTCGGTCCGCTCATAACCGTATCGCCGACCTTCATTCCAACTGTTGCCAGAATGTAAGATTTTTCACCGTCTGCATAGAAAAGCAGGGCGATGTTAGCGGTTCGGTTTGGATCGTACTCGATAGATTTAACGGTGGCAGTAATGCCATCTTTATTCCGTTTGAAATCAATCTGACGGTAGCGACGTTTATTACCACCACCGCGGAAGCGGGTGGTAATACGACCGAGATTGTTACGACCGCCGGTAGATTTAGTACCTTTAGTCAATTTTTTCTCCGGAGTAGTAGCCGTAATTTCCGCATAATCGGAAATCGTCATATTCCTTCTGCTCGGAGTAAATGGATTATATTTTTTAATTGCCATTGTCTCTTACCTCAATTATATCAGTTAAAGATATCGATACTGCCGTCGGCAAGTGTTACGATAGCTTTTTTCCAGTTAGCGCGACGCCCCATAGTGGCCGATTTTCCGGCACGCTTGGGTTTGCCCTTGTAGTTCATCAGGTTAACTGATTTGACTTTAACATCAAACAGTTCTTGAACCGCGCGTTTAATTTCGATTTTTTCCGCTTCAGGAGCTACTTTGAAGACATATTTCTTCTGCTCAGCTAAGACACTGTTTTTCTCAGTGACCAGCGGCGTTTTAATAATATCATATGCAGTTTTCATTATAAACTCCTTAAACCAGACGTTGGATAAAAGCATCCAGGGCGTCTTTGGTAAAAATAATTTTATCGAAGCGCAGCAACTGATAAACGTTGACCGAATCCGCCTTGCGGAGGATAACATTGGACAAGTTGTCGGTTGCACGGACGGCATTTTCGCTATAATCAGCAACTGCGATCAAGGCATTTCTATCAACCTTCAGGTTATTAAGAATAGCAACAGCATTCTTAGTTTTATGATCCTGAAGTTCGAGTTTATCCACCACGGCCACTTCTTTGGCTGCGATTTTTTCTGAAAATGCCCGCTTGAGTGCGAGTTTACGAACTTTTTTATTTATTTTTTTGCTGAAGCTCCGCGGTTTAGGTCCGAAGATCGTACCACCACCAGTCCAGATTGGATTACGGATACTGCCGGAACGCGCCCGACCTGTACCTTTCTGTCTGAACGGTTTAGCTCCACCGCCTCTTACCTCTGAACGGGTTTTGGTACATGCAGTACCAGCGCGTTCACCGGCGAGAAAAGCGACAACAACATCGTGGACAGCCTGCGTACCTTTTTCAAGTTCGAGGCAGTTTACCGGCAGGGAATAATCGCCGATGACGGCGCCCTGACAATCCACTATATCTAATTTATTTGACATATTATCACCTGTTAAGTTTGCTCAGCCTATTTTTTAATGGCTTTTTTCAGTAGCACAATGCCACCATTCGGACCGGGAATAGCACCCTTGACAAAAACCAAATTGTCTTCGACATCAATCCGGACAATTTTCAGGTTTTGAATTGTTCGACTGGCATTTCCCATCTGACCCGGCATTTTCTTGCCTTTGTCAACACGTCCCGGGAATTCACACTGTCCAATAGAACCAGGTTTTCTTTTCCAGCCACCACCGTGACTATAACGACCACCAGCAAAGTTGTAACGCTTTACCACACCCTGGAAACCGCGACCTTTAGAGGTTCCGGTAACATCCAGAAAATCGTCGACTGCGAAAGTATCTGCATTAATCAGAGACCCGAGTTCGACTTCCGGATTGGCGTCAGTTCTGAACTCGTTTAGTTTCGCCGGTGGATTACCGGTGATACCAGCGCGTTTACTGACTCCGAGAAGTGCTTTTGAGCTGTTTTTAGCTTTGCGTTCGCCATAACCGAGCAGGAGAGCGGAATAACCGTTTTTCTCCTTGGTTTTGACATCTACGACCACACATGGCCCGGCTTGAACGACGGTAACAGGAATATGGCATCCCTGTTCGTCATAGAGCCGTGTCATACCAACTTTTTTACCGATTAAATTTTTCATATAACTTCTCCTTACAAATACATACTCTGAATCGGTTTACGAGCATAGGTATTTTGGCGCAGCGTTAGCTATGCGCCCATTTTTACTGAAATATCAACCCCGGCCGGCAAGTTCAGTTTCCTGAGTTCGTCAACTGTCTTTGCGGTTGGATTGATAATATCCAGCATGCGTTTGTGAGTTCGGACCTCGAACTGCTCCATCGATTTTTTGTTCACAAAAGGTGAACGGTTAACTGTGTAACGTTGAATTCTTGTCGGGATCGGAATTGGACCTGCAACAACTGAGCCGGTTCTTTTGGCGGTGTTGAGGATTTCTTTGACCGACTGATCCAGGATACGATGTTCGTAAGCCTGAAGATGAATTCTGATTTTCTGTTCTTTTTTAGTGCTCATATTATTCTTTCTCCACAATTTTTTCTTGGATAGCTTTAGGTACTTTATCAAAATGTGACGGTTCCATTGAATAATTGGCCCGGCCACGTGAAAGTGAACGCATTGCAGTAGCATAACCGAAAAGTTCAGACAGCGGAACATTGGCGGTAATTTTGGTAAAGCTGTCACCTGCATCAGCGTCAACTTCAGCGATAGCACCGCGACGGCTGGTTATATCACCGATAATATCTCCCATGTGATCATCCGGGGTGGTTACTTTGACTTCCATAATAGGTTCAAGTATAGATACACCGGCTTTTCTCGCAGCTTCTTTAAAGGCCATCGAACCGGCAATTTTAAATGCCATTTCAGAAGAGTCGACTGCATGGAATGAACCATCGATAATATCGACATGAAAGTCGGTAAGTGCATAGCCGGCGAGAACACCACTGACAGCAGCTTCGCGGATACCCTGTTCAGTAGGTTTGAGGTATTCTTTAGGAATATTTCCGCCGACAACTTTACTTTCGACTGTAACTCCATGACCACGGTCGCGCGGTTCGAGAGTGATAATTACATGACCGTATTGACCGCGTCCGCCAGATTGACGGACAAATTTTGTATTAGCTTCAGCTGCACTATCGATACTTTCACGGTAGGCAACTTGCGGCTGTCCGGTATTGGATTCAACTTTGAATTCCCGTACGAGACGGTCGAGGATGATTTCCAGATGAAGTTCACCCATGCCGGAAATAATTGTCTGACCAGTTTCTTCATCACTCTTGACATTGAATGTCGGGTCTTCATCAGAGAGGAAGCCCAGAGCTTTATAGAGTTTGTCACGATCCGCTGAAGTTTTAGGTTCAACTGCAATCGAGATAACCGGATCAGGAAAATTAATTGATTCGAGAACAATCTGTTTGCCTTCATCGCAAATTGTATCGCCGGTTGTAACATTTTTCAGACCAACAGCAGCACAGATATCGCCACTGTAAATTGCATCGCGTTCTTCGCGGCTATTAGCATGCATCTGGAGCAGACGCCCGAGACGTTCACGTTTACGGGTCCGCGGATTATAGGTGGTCATGCCACGTGAAGCAGTACCGCTATAAACCCTGAAGTAGGTAAGTTTACCGACATAAGGGTCATTCATTATTTTAAAGACCAGAGCGGCGAATGGTTCATTATCGCCGACAGTACGGGTCATTGGTTCTTCAGATGTTGGATCCATGCCCTGGATTTCACAAGTATCGAGCGGGGAGGGGAGCAACTCAACAACAATATCAAGCAGAGGTTGAACACCTTTATTTTTGAATGCGGAAGCACATGCCACTGGGACGATAGAACAGTCGATAGTTGCACTGCGCAGTGCTTTTTTGATAAGTTCAGTGTCAGGCATTTTATCTTCAAGGAAGAGTTCCATGATTTCTTCATCAACTTCAGCCAGGCATTCTACTATGTAGAGGAATGCTATTTCGCGGGCATCAGCCATATCTTCAGGCACATCTTCAGTCCGCATTTTTGCGCCGAATTCATCACCGTCGAAGTAGATCGCTTTATTGGCTATGACATCAATAAGGCCCTGAAAATCACCCTCAGCGCCAATTGGAATTTGGAGTGGAATAGCAGTAGCTCCAAGTTTATGGCGGATGTCATTGACGACGCCGTCAAAGTCGGCACCGGTTCTGTCCATTTTGTTGACAAGAGCAACAATCGGAACCTTATAGGTTTGAGCTTGCCTCCAGACTGTTTCAGTCTGTGGTTGAACTTTGCCAACGGCGCAAAATACTGCGACTGCACCATCAAGTACGCGGAGTGAGCGTTCAACTTCAGCAGTGAAGTCAACGTGACCGGGAGTATCAATGATATTAATCTTATGATTTCCCCATTTACAGGTAGTTGCCGCAGAGGTAATTGTAATACCGCGTTCCTGTTCCTGCTCCATCCAGTCCATGGTGGCGTTGCCTTCATGGACTTCACCGATTTTATAGTTTACTCCACAGTAGTAGAGGATGCGTTCTGTAAGGGTAGTTTTCCCGGCATCAATATGAGCCATGATACCAATATTACGGACGCGCTCCAGAGGGAATTCACGTCCTGCTGCTTCTTTATTATCTTTAGTTGCCACTTCTTATGACTCCAATTACCATCTGTAATGAGCGAAAGCTTTATTAGCCTGCGCCATCTTCAGAGTATCTTCTTTTTTCTTGATTGCAGCACCGGTGTTTTCAAATGCGTCCAGTAATTCCCCAGCCAGGGAATCGAGCATTGGTTTGCCTTTGCGTTTTTGAGAGAAATCAGTAATCCAGCGCAGTGCAAGTGCGACTTGACGGTCGTAACTTACTTCAATTGGAACCTGATATGTTGCACCACCGACCCGGCGACTTTTAACTTCGAGTTTAGGCTTGACATTTTCGATAGCCTGAAGAAAGACTTCCAACGGATCCATATCAGCTTTTTTCTTTTTAATCACTTCAAATGCACCATAAACAATACGCTGAGCGGTTGATTTTTTACCTTTACTCATAATAGTATTGATTAAGCGTGCAACCAATTCACTGTTGTACTTTACATCCGGCGTTAATTGCCGTTTTACTGCTTTTCGTCTTCTCATCTGCTATTCCTTGGCAAATATTGTTAATAACATAAAACTGCCGGCATCATAAGGATGGCGACAGTTTTAATCAAATATATAGAAAATCTGAATATTATTTAGGACGTTTCGTTCCGTATTTGGAGCGTCCCTGTTTACGGGAATCAACGCCCAGACTATCCAGTGCACCACGTACAACATGGTAGCGTACACCCGGCAGGTCACGAACTCGACCGCCTTTGACCAGAACAACTGAATGTTCCTGAAGGTTGTGTCCTTCGCCGCCGATATAAGCGGTAATTTCCTGTCCGTTAGTCAATCTCACCCTGGCTATTTTGCGCATAGCTGAGTTTGGTTTCTTGGGGGTTCTGGTTGTAACTTGCAAACAAACTCCGCGTCTCTGAGGACATGCATTCAGAGCTCTGGATTTACTCTTTCTCACTTTACTTCTGCGGCCTTTTCGGACCAGCTGATTAATAGTCGGCATATTTTTACCTGTGCTAAATAATTATAATTTTAGTATTCTCTGTAATAAACTTGTCAAAATCAAAAGATAAAGACAACTATTATAGATGTTTTTCCGGTTTTTACAAATCAAAACCGGAAAAACTATCAGTTTTTTTACTCTTCAGAATTATCGTCCACCTGCTGATCGCTATTGACCTCAACGGCGGCCAGGGCATCGGCCGCGGATATTTTCTCCTCAGTCACGGTGCCATTTTCTGCGTTTTCTTCAGTGCCAAGCACTATTTCCTCGCCAAGTTTTTTCAGTTCCAGAGCCTGCAGGGAAGGGGTTCCAGTTCCGGCAGGAATGAGATGGCCGGTAATGACATTTTCTTTGAAGCCATTAAGCATATCCCGTTTACCGATGGTGGCCGCTTCAGTCAGGATACGGGTGGTATCCTGGAATGAAGCTGAAGAGATGAAGCTTTCAGTTTCAAGTGAAGCTTTAGTGATACCGAGCAGTACCGGTTCAGCTTCAGCCGGAGTTTCACCTCTTTCAACTACCAGACGGTTTTCCTCGATAAAGGCCAATTTATCAATCTGTTCACCACTGAGGTATTTTGTGCTGCCACGTTCAGTGACCTTGACTTTCTGCATCATTTGGCGGATAATAATTTCAATGTGTTTATCATTGATTTCAACTCCCTGTGCACGATAGACCAGCTGAATTTCATTTACCAGATAACGTTGCAGCTCCTGTGGACCACAGATTTCCAGCAGTATATGCGGAACAACTGATCCTTCAGTAAGTTTCTGCCCTTTCCGAACCCGGTCACCTTTACTGACAGTAAGATGACGGTTGGCCGGAATGTTGGCATGTTCTTCACTGGTACCTGATTCAGGATCAATAATAACCAGAGTTCGTTTACCTCTGACCATCTTATCTGATTCGATAATACCATCAATACGGGCGATTTCCGCAACATCCTTCGGTGTTCTGGCTTCGAACAGTTCTGCGATACGTGGCAGCCCCCCCGTAATATCTTTGTTTTTTGCGGTTTGCCGCGGTATTCTCGCCAGGATGATGCCCGGTTTGACTTTTGCCTTTTCCTTAGTCATAAGGAAAGCACCGGCCGGCAATGGATAGCTGGTAACAAATTCACCTTTTGAATCCTTGATGACAATCTGCGGGTGCAGGTCTTCACGGTGTTCCATAACGGTGATCTCTTCAACTGCGCCACGCTGATTTCGGTTCAGGGTAACCCCTTCGACCAGGTCATGCAGTTCAACTACCCCTTTAGCCTCGGCAATAATCGGTACGTTGTAGGGATCCCAATGGACAAAACGTTCATTAGTTTTAACCTTCTCGCCTTCATTCTTGCTGAGAATAGCACCAGTTTCCAGTTCATAACGATCCTGTTCGGCAGCTTTTATCGCATCATTGCGGTAGTTATATTTTTCATTATAGAATGCACCGGCAGCTTTAGCTTCAGCTTTGGCTTTGGTACGCGCTTTTTTCTCATATTCCTGCGCTGCTTTTTCATTGTAGATAATGACATTACCGTGTTTGTTAACGACGACCGTCTCACCTTTTTCATTGACAACGCTACGGACATTCTCAAACATCAAAGTACCGCCTTTACGGGCGTTAATTACCGGTTTACGGTATGCTGATGATGCGGTACCACCGATATGGAAAGTACGCATAGTCAGCTGAGTTCCCGGTTCCCCGATTGACTGGGCGGCAATAATACCGACAGCATCACCTTCTTGAACCATTTCACCGGTAGCAAGGTTACGGCCATAGCATTTAATACAGATTCCTTTCTTGCTTTCGCAGGTCAGTGTAGATCTGACTTTTACCGCCTGAATTCCGCGTTGGATAATCAGCGCGGTTTTTTCTTCAGAGAACTCTTCACCGGCACCGATAATCAAGCTGCCGTCCTCGAATGCAGGATCTTTGACGTCAACTGCGCTGAAACGACCGTTAAGACGGTCTTCAAGCGACAGGATTTCTTCATCCCCCTCGACAATAGAGCTGATATAGATACCTTTGAAAGTATTGCAGTCAGAGATTCGGCAGATGACATCCTGAGAAACATCAACCAGTTTACGGGTCATATAACCTGAATCCGCAGTTTTAAGCGCAGTATCCGCAAGACCTTTACGGGCACCATGAGTACTGATAAAGTACTCCAGTACAGTCAGGCCTTCACGGAAGTTTGAGATGATTGGACGTTCAATAATATCGCCTGAAGGTTTCGCCATCAGTCCGCGCATCGCAGCCAGCTGACGAATCTGATCTTTACTGCCACGGGCACCTGAATCAAGCATGGCATAGACCGGGTTGATATCACCCGATGCCGATATTTCTTCAAGGCGTTCGAACAATTTGTTCGCGACGTTATTACTGGTCTGAGTCCAGATGTCGATAATTTTATTGTGACGTTCACCCTCGGTCAGAACTCCGCGGTTATACTGCTCCATAACCTTGCTGATTTCATCACGAGCCTTCACAATGTGTTCATCTTTATCTTTCGGCACTTCAAGGTCGGTGATTGAGATAGAGAATCCTGCTATAGTAGCATATTTATATCCCATATCCTTGAGATCATCAAGCAGTTCAGTGGTGCGCTCGGCACCGACAACTTCGTAGGAATCACTGATCAATTTGCCCAGTTCTTTCTTCTTGGTTATGCCGTTGTAAAATCCGAGTCTTTCATCCCATACTTCGTTGAAAATACAACGTCCCGCAGATGTAAGGATGAATTTGCCCTCACTGTTGCCCCAGGTAGTTTCTTTACCGTAGTCAGGGTTCGGAACATTGACTGCATCATGAATATGGATAAAACCGGCATCAAGTGCATAGAGCACCTCGAAATAATCCCGGTAGTATTTTGCCCGTTCCTTGTTCAACGGCTCATAAGTCAGGTAATAAGTGCCCAGGGTAATATCCTGAGTTGGCGTTGCAACCGGCTTGCCGTTGGCTGGAGAAAAGGTATTATTCGGTGCAAACATCAGTAGTTTAGTTTCCATCTGTGCTTCATTTGACAGCGGTATATGGACCGCCATCTGGTCACCGTCAAAGTCGGCATTATAGGCTGTACAGACCAGCGGATGGATACGGATTGCTGAACCTTCGATCAGTACCGGGTCAAAGGCCTGGATACTCAGACGATGCAGCGTTGGTGCACGGTTGAGCATAACCGGATGACCTTTTGTAACTTCTTCAAGAATATCCCAGACGATAGATTCGCCGCGTTCAATCATTTTCTTGGCACCACGTACTGTATGTGCATAACCGCGCCCTTTCAGGTGACGGATGATGAACGGTTCAAAGAGCACAAGTGCCATTTTCTTCGGTAACCCGCACTGACAGAGTTTCAGGTCAGGTCCGACAACAATTACCGAACGACCGGAGTAATCTACACGTTTTCCGAGCAAGTTCTGGCGGAAACGCCCCTGTTTACCTTTGAGCATATCGCTCAGTGATTTCAGTGGACGGTTACCGGCACCGGTAACGGGGCGACCATGGCGACCGTTATCAAGTAACGCGTCAACTGCTTCCTGCAGCATACGTTTTTCATTTCTGATGATAACTTCCGGGGTCTTAAGCTGAAGCAGATTTTTCAACCGGTTATTACGGTTGATAACCCGGCGGTAAAGATCATTAAGATCCGATGTCGCAAAACGTCCGCCTTCCAGTGGTACCAGCGGGCGCAAGTCCGGTGGAATTACCGGCAGCGTCTGCAAAACCATCCATTCAGGTTTAGCTTTGCTGTTAATAAAACCTTCAACCAGACGAATACGTTTTGAAAGCTTTTTTCTGATAGCCTTGTTTTTAGTTTTATCAAGACTTACCTCAAGCTGTTCGCGCACTAATTTAAGATCAATGTTTTCCAGCAGAGTTTTGACGGCCGGAGCCCCCATATCCGCTTCAAACGCATCCCCATAATCTTCACGAGCCTGACGGTATTCAAGTTCACTTAAGGGTTGACCGACTTCCAGCGGAGTATCGCCAGCATCAATGACCACCCAGTCTTCGTAGTAAACTACCCGTTCAAGTTTTTTTGGTGCAATATTAAGCATAAGCCCGATTCTGCTCGGCATACATTTAAAAAACCAGATGTGAGATACCGGAACCGCGAGGTCGATATGTCCCATCCGTTCACGTCTTACTTTTGATTGAGTTACTTCAACACCGCAACGATCGCACACAACACCTTTGTGTTTGACACGTTTGTATTTACCACAGTTACATTCCCAGTCTTTGCTGGGGCCGAAAATCCGTTCACAAAACAGTCCGCCTTTTTCAGGTTTAAAACTGCGATAGTTGATCGTTTCCGGGTTTTTCACCTCGCCATGACTCCATGAACGAATGGACTCAGGAGATGCGACGTTTATGGCAACCGCGTTAAATGTTGAAGCGGAGGATTTTCCAAGCAACTCTTTGTAAGCATATGTATTATCTATCAAGATACAGCCCCTCCAAAATATGCCCGTATTATTCGGGCAGTTGGTTAATGTATTTTATAGGTGACTCCGAACCGGCATTTATCGCTGATTCGGAGCAACCATTTTTATTTTACTATTTTACCGTTTTTTACGGTGATGGTTCGAATGTCAAGTCCAAGGCTCTGCATCTCTTTCATCAGAACGTTGAATGACTCCGGCCGGCCAGCTTCTAAAATATTCTGACCCCGGACGATGGATTCATAAATCCGTGCCCGGCCTGCCACATCATCACTCTTGACGGTCAGCATTTCCTGAAGCGTGTATGCGGCTCCATAAGCTTCCAGAGCCCACACTTCCATCTCGCCGAAACGCTGTCCACCGTGCTGGGCTTTACCGCCCAACGGCTGCTGAGTCACCAGCGAGTAAGGACCGACTGCTCTGGCGTGAATCTTATTCGCTACCAGATGATCGAGTTTGAGTATATAAATTTGACCGACCATGATGCGATTGTCAAACTTATCACCGGTGCGTCCGTCATAAAGATCAGTTTTACCGTCATATTTAAGTTCTCCGTTCTCATCCTGTTTGAATCCCCAGTTATAGGAGACGCCGTTCTCTTTACGGTGCTTATTGTTAGCTTTTTGCATCAGCTCGATAATCTCAGTCTCGCTAATTCCGTCGAAAACTGGTGTAGCGGTTTTTATACCCAGCATTTTAGCCGCCCAGCCCAGATGAGTTTCAAGCACCTGTCCGACATTCATCCGGCTTGGTACGCCAAGCGGATTGAGTACAATATCAACCGGAGTTCCATCTGGCAGGAACGGCATATCTTCAGCCGCAACAATTTTCGCTACGATACCTTTATTACCATGCCGGCCAGCCATCTTATCACCGACCTGAAGCTTGCGTTTGCTGGCGACATAGACCTTGACTTTTTTAATAATGCCGGGGTCAACTCCATTGCCGTTTTCAATTGCATCAATACCATTTTTTCTGGTATTGTCATTTTCCTCAAATTGCGGAGCGAAAACATTGATAACTTCTTTAATGGACTCTTTGAGCGGACAATCTTCCATCCGCCAGGTATTATGTTTGTTTGACAGCTTGTTTATCGCACTGGTCGTTACTTTCCGGTTGGAACTGATCAAAATCGCATTATCTTTGGATGACGAAGTATCATAAATAGTGAAAGGCAATTTCTGTCCCAGCAGAATATCCGCAAGACGCTCTGAGAGTTCTTCGGTCAATTCCGTATATTTATGTTTATAGTGATCCTTGACTGCTTTAAGCTGACGTCGATATTCAGCTTTAGTCATTGACTGGCGATTGGGATCAGTGGCATACTCGACGCGTACATCCATCACAATTCCGCCTTTACCACTGCTGACGGTCAGACTTGAATCTTTGACATCCGCTGCCTTTTCGCCGAATATTGCTCTGAGCAGGCGCTCCTCCGGAGCCAGTTCAGTTTCACTTTTCGGGGTAATTTTACCGACCAGAATATCGCCGGGAGTAACTTCTGCTCCGACTCGGACAACTCCGTCACTACCCAGATTACGTAACGCTTCTTCACTGACATTAGGGATATCACGGGTGATATCCTCAGGGCCGAGTTTAGTGTCACGGCTGGTTATTTCAAATTCATCGATATGAATACTGGTGTAAACATCATCTTTGACCAGACGTTCGCTGACAACAATAGCATCCTCAAAGTTATATCCACACCATGGCATAAACGCGACCATAACATTTTTGCCGAGAGCGAGCTCCCCGTCATCAGTTGATGTGCCGTCTGCAATTATAGTGCTTTCAGCGATTTTATCACCGCGTTTGACAATTGGGCGCTGATTAATACAGGTTCCGGCATTACTGCGCAGAAACTTATTCAACTTATAGGTTTTTGCCTGTTCAGGTTTAGCGGTTTTATCCAATGGCAGACCATCTGAAGTTATAGTGATTTCTTCAGCTGACGCATTGGCGACAACACCGGCTTCCAGAGCTGTAATTACAGTACGGGAATCTATAGCCAGGCGTTTTTCGAGACCGGTACCGACCAGTGGAGATTCCGTGGTCAGCAATGGAACCGCTTGACGTTGCATATTCGAGCCCATCAAGGCACGGTTAGCATCATCGTGTTCCAGGAACGGGATAATACCGGCCGCTGCACTTACCAGCTGTTTAGGCGATACATCCATATATTGAACTTCGCTACGCGGATGTTCTTCTGATTCACCCCTGTAGCGTGACATAATCAGCTCTTTGGCAAATTTACCGTTCTTAGTCAGCTGTGCATTAGCCTGGGCAATAACATAAAGTTCCTCTTTGTCGCCGGACAGATAATCGATCTGATTGGTGACTTTGCCTTTGATAACTTTACGATAAGGAGTTTCCAGAAATCCGTAACCGTTAATGCGCGAATAGAGCGACATCGATGAGATGAGTCCGATATTCGGTCCCTCGGGAGTTTCAATCGGACAGATCCGGCCGTAATGGCTTGAATGAACATCGCGTACCTCGAAACCGGCACGTTCCCGGCTCAGGCCGCCTGGACCCAGGGCGCTTAGACGGCGCTTATTGGTCAATTCACTCAACGGATTAGTCTGATCCATGAACTGCGATAACTGGTTACGGGCAAAGAAATCGCGGATTACTCCGGCAAATGCTTTAGGATTGACCAGTTTGTTCGGCGTAATATTGGCCTCTTCGGCGTTAAGCAGAGTCATTCGTTCACGAATTAGCCGCTCGGTTCTGAGCAGGCCGACCCGGCAATGATTCTGTAACAGTTCACCGACCGTTCTGACGCGACGACTTCCCAGATGGTCAATATCATCTGTCTGACCTCCGGTATTGCGCAGTTTGAGTAGGTATTTACTTGCAGCCAACAGATCTTCTTTCATTAGTGTCCTGGCATCTGCAGGAAGGTCAAGACCAAGTTTTTCATTGATTTTATAGCGGCCTACAGCTCCGAGGTCATAACGTTTCATGTCGAAGAACAGGCGTTTAATCAACTGTTTGGCATTCGCGACATTCGGGGGATCGCCCGGACGCATTCTGCGATAGATTTCTTTCAGTGCCTCTTCAGCATTTCTTGATGGATCACGCCGCATACAGATAATCAGATAATTATCTCCATCCGGGATATGAGCCAGTTCGATTTTTTTGATACTGGCTTTCTGGAGCTGCTCAAGGTGGGATTCATTAAGCTGCACCAGTTCTTCAACGATAACAATATCCTCTTCATCAGTAACATCGTCTACGACGTAATAGTCTGATAAACCTTTGTTTTTCAGTAAAGAGGTTACCGTATGAGATTTAACATTGTGAATTGCCGATAAAATATCATGATTGGTTTCGTAACCAACTGCACGCAGGAAAGTAGTGATCAAAAATTTCCGCCGCCGCCGCCGCCGATCAAGGAAAATATAGATAAGATCATTTATATCAAATTGCACTTCCATCCAGGAGCCGCGATCCGGAATAATCCGGAAAGAATAGAGGGTTCTCCCGCTGGTGTGCTTACTTTTTTCAAAACAAATACCTGGTGACCGGTGTAACTGGCTGATAATGACTCTTTCAGCCCCATTTATTATAAAAGTTCCACGATTAGTCATAATCGGGATTTCTCCCAAATAAACCCGCTCGGGAATCTCGACATCTTTATTTTTCAGTAGAAAATCGACATGCAGCGGTGCACTGTAGCTGTTACCATCTTTTATACAGTCTACTACTTCAGACTTTGGCATGCCGATCGAATATGAGACAAATTCAATGACCAATTGCTTGTCAAAGCTATCAATCGGAAAAATCTCGTTAAAAACTTCCTGTAGTCCCTGATTCTTACGCGCTTCCGGCGCACTGTTCATCTGCAGGAAATCGTGATATGAATCAATCTGTACACCAATTAGGTCAGGAATCGGCAAAACCTCTTGCAGTTTTCCAAAATTAACACGTTCAGACATAGTCCACCCTTCTCTTGTTAGCAACGCACTCAAGAGCGAAAAGAGATTCTTCCGGCAACACCCGTCGCATCTCTAAACGATACAGGTGAGAATCACCTGTAATTAAAAACAAAAGAACGGCAGGAATATTTTATTATATTCCCACCGTCTTTACATTAGTTGAAAAAGAAATAAATTATTTCACTTCAACAGTAGCACCGGCAGCCTCAAGTTTTTCCTTGATTGCGTCTGCCTCGTCTTTGGCCACAGCTTCCTTAATTACTTTAGGAGCAGCTTCAACCATATCTTTAGCATCTTTCAGTCCAAGACCGGTAATGCTGCGGACTTCTTTAATAACGGCTACTTTTTTCTCACCGAAGCTTTTCAGAATAACATCGAATTCTGTTTTTTCTTCTTCTGCTTCAACTGCACCGCCAGCCGGCATTGCTACAGCTGCTACAGGAGCGGCCGCACTGACACCAAGTCTGTCTTCAAGTGCTTTTACCAGTTTAGAGAGTTCGAGAACAGTCATGTTCTCAACTGCGGAAATAATACTTTCCATCTCTTTTGAAATTTCAACTTTGGTTTCTTCTGACATAATAAAATGCCTCCATGTTTATTGTAGTTATATTAGTTGTTTTCCAGTTTATCTTTATAAGCGTTAATCACATTGAGAATTGTTGTCGCTTTAGCATTAAGCACACTGACGAAATCTCTGGCCGGAGCCTGGAAAGTTCCGAGCAACATCGCCTGAAGTACCTCTTTTGAAGGCAGTTCAGCAATTGCTTTGACATCATCAGCTGAAAGCATATCGCCTTCAAAATAACCGAGCTTTATTGCAACAAACTCATTGGATTTGCCGAAATCATTGATAATCTTAGCTAGGACACCGGGGTCTCCGTTGCCGCTGACCATCGCAGTAGTCTCTTTCAGTTCCGCAGCTGCGAGTTCGCTCATTTCGCTGAACTCAGCCGCTTTCTTGATTAAACGGTTCTTCAGAACATGACAACTGCCCTGCTGACCGGCAATCTGATTACGGAAATCAGAAAAATCCTTAACCGACAGACCTTTGTATGAAACAAAGTAGAGAAATGTCGAATTCTGCATCAGATCACCGATGTATCCTACTAAATGAGTTTTTTCACTTCTCATGACATTTCCCTCTCTAATTCGCTAAGGTCAAGCTTTATCCCGGGACTCATCGTTGATGAGACGGTACAACTCAGGATATAGTGTCCTTTAGCAGTTGCCGGTTTTGCCCGCATAATCGCGCTATAGATTGTTTTAAAGTTCTCCTGCAAGTCCTCTTTCGCGAACGAAAGTTTACCGACAAGAACGTGAATACATGCACCTTTATCAGTTCTGAATTCTACGCGTCCGGCTTTTGCTTCCTTAACTGCTGCACCGACCTGGTCAGTTACCGTTCCGGTTTTCGGATTCGGCATCAGACCGCGAGGTCCGAGGACACGTCCAAGCGGACGAACCTGTTTCATTGCGTCAGGTGTAGCAATCAGACTGTCAAACTCGAGCCAACCGCCTTTGATTTTTGTAATCAATTCTTCAAAACCGACAAAGTCAGCACCAGCTTCTTTGGCTTCATCCGCCTGAGCTCCAGTGGCGATAACCACAATAGTGACTTTCTTGCCGGTACCCTTTGGCAGAGCCACCGCACCACGTACACCCTGATCTGATTTCCGCGGATCAACGCCGAGCTTAAACGCAACATCAACCGTTTCATCAAATTTGACATGTGGCATTGACTGTAAAAGTTCTAATGCCTCAATCGTGCCGTAATGTTTCTGGTGCTCAAAGGCTTCCAGCTGAGCTTTGTATTTTTTACTTTTACTCATCTGTCACCTCAATTCCCATACTGCGGGCAGTTCCTGCGATAATTCGCATTGCCTGCTCTTCATCCCGGGCATTGAGATCTGCTTTCTTGATCTCAATAATCTCTTTAATCTGAGATTTCGTGACCTTGCCGACCGTTTCGCGTCCAGGGCTGTTAGCTCCGGAGGCGAGACCAGCTGCTTTCTTAATCAGAATAGCTGCCGGTGGCGACTTGGTTATAAAAGTGAATGAACGATCCTGATAGACCGTGATCACTACCGGGATGATCATTCCACTCTGGGATTGTGTGGCGGCATTAAACTGTTTACAGAAATCCATGATATTGACTCCTGCCTGACCGAGCGCGGGCCCGACCGGTGGTGCAGGGTTAGCTGCGCCAGCTGGAATCTGTAACCGGATTTCTCCTGTAACTTTTTTTGCCATAAATGATCTCCATTCAACATAATGTGGTGTGAAAGGGCAGGTCTATCTCCCACAGCATGTTGGCATGTTTTACAATATACTATAACACAGAACGGGCTATCAACTTTCCCGTTCAACCTGCCAAAATTCTAATTCAACCGGAGTTGAGCGACCGAAGATGGATACCATCAATTTCAGTTTACCGCGTTCCTGGTCAATTTCTTCAACATTACCTTCAAAATTCTCAAATGCTCCGTCTTTGATACGGACAACTTCACCGATTTCATATTCAATTTTCGGTCTGGTTGCAACGTCTTCACCGTCAGCTATGTTCATTACATCAGCGACTTCATGTTCGCTCAGCGGCACAGGCTTGTCATTTGATCCGACAAAACCGATTATTCCCTGAATGTTGCGGATGAAATACCACGCATCTTCATTAAGCTTACGGGTTTCCGCATCATAGAGATCCATTCTGACCCAAATATAGCCGGGGAAGAGCTTTCTGATAATTGTCCGTTTCTTGCCCTGCTTAACTTCCGATACTTTTTCTGTCGCTATAAAGGCTTCATAAACCGGAAAGCCATCATCTTTAAGGCTACTTTCGCGCTCAATGGTGTCCCTGACTCGGTTTTCACGTCCGGAGAGGGTATGAATAACAAACCATTCTCCTTTATTGCAATTCTCTTCCATAATCTGATCATCCATAATTTGCCATTCCTGTGACGCGCTACAGCGTTCCTGTAATAAAATTTATTAAAATTCTGCTTATTTTATCTACAACAAAAACAAATGAAGACAGCAGTACGATGACAACAATTGTCAGGATTGTCGATTCGAAAAGCTCGGCTCTTTTGGGCCAGGTACACTTATTTATTTCCGCCATTGTCGCGTTGATAAACTCTCTTATTGTACCTAAAAATCTATTCATTGTACCCAGAAATCTATTCATGATACTCCATCTGCTTTATTTTATCTTTGTAAAAATGGCAGGAGCGGTGAGACTCGAACTCACGACCTGCGGTTTTGGAGACCGCTGCTCTAGCCAACTGAGCTACACTCCTGTATAAATTATTCGCCCTATAAAACCGCAATTGCCGCTTTATTACTGTTACCTGTTAATATAAACAGATGCGCCCTAGCGCGTTTCCCGATGCAAAGTGTGTTTGCGTTCAAACTTGCAGAACTTCATCTTTTCAAGTCTGCCTGGAGTGTTGCGCTTCTCTTTCTTTGTCGTATAGTTCCGCTGCTTGCACTCGGTACATGCCAATGTGATAATCTCACGCATAATAGTTCACCTAAACTCTTTAATCATAATTATCCCGGGCAGTTATATTCAACTGTCCGGGATAAATTACTTATATAATAATAATCGATATAGCTGAGATTTACTCTCTGATATCAGCAACACGACCTGATGCAACAGTACGTCCACCTTCACGAATAGCGAAGCGCAGGCCTTTGTCCATTGCAATCGGAGCGATCAGTTCAACTTCAATCGAAGTATTGTCACCAGGCATAACCATTTCAATGCCTTCCGGCAGGTTAACAGTACCGGTCACGTCAGTTGTACGGAAGTAGAACTGTGGACGGTAGTTAGTGAAGAATGGAGTATGACGTCCACCCTCTTCTTTTGACAATACATAGATTTCAGCAGAGAATTTTGTATGCGGGGTAATAGTTCCCGGTTTAGCCAGAACCTGACCACGCTGTACTTCATCTTTCTTGGTTCCGCGGAGCAGACAGCCGACATTGTCCCCGGCACGGCCTTCATCAAGTAGCTTACGGAACATTTCAACACCGGTAACGGTAGTTTTAGCAGTGGGTTTGATACCAATAATTGAGATCTCTTCGCCAACCTTAACAATACCGCGTTCGATACGACCGGTAACAACTGTTCCACGACCTTCAATTGAGAATACATCCTCAATCGGCATCAGGAATGGCTGATCAATTTCACGGACAGGCTCAGGAATATAACTGTCTACAGCTTCCATCAGTTCGAGGATGCTGGCGCAATCTGCATTTTCAGGATCGCCTTCAGCTTCACTGGCTTTAAGGGCTGAACCTTTGATAACTGGGATGTCATCGCCTGGGAAACCATATTCATCAAGCAATTCACGAACTTCCATTTCAACTAGTTCGAGCAACTCTTCGTCATCCAACTGGTCAGTTTTGTTCAGGTAAACAACAATTGCCGGAACACCAACCTGGCGTGCGAGCAGTACATGTTCACGAGTCTGAGCCATCGGACCGTCAGTCGCGGCGATAACCAGAATAGCACCGTCCATCTGGGCAGCACCGGTAATCATATTTTTAACATAGTCAGCATGGCCCGGGCAGTCAACGTGGGCGTAGTGACGTTTTTCTGTTTCGTACTCAACGTGTGCAGTGTTGATGGTGATTCCGCGTTCTCTTTCTTCTGGAGCATTATCAATATCAGCGTAGTCCATGACTTCGCCTGAACCGTACTTCCTTGACAGAACCATGGTGATTGCTGCTGTAAGAGTAGTTTTACCATGGTCAACGTGTCCAATGGTACCGATGTTTACATGCGGTTTATTTCTTTCAAATTTTTCTTTAGCCATCTTAGTTTCCTCCTGGCATTGTTTAGGGTGATACCGAAAACTTGTTTACTTACATTAACTTACTTAATAATAAAACACTAAATGATTCTATGTGGCTGATGGAGCCCACAACCGGACTTGAACCGGTGACCTCTTCCTTACCAAGGAAGTGCTCTACCGACTGAGCTATGTGGGCATAATAGCCACATATATATAAAGTCGCGAACGACTAATATACTACATTCCACATAAAAATCAAACTGTTCTGCAAAATTTGGTACTCGGAGGGGGATTCGAACCCCCACGGATTACTCCACATGGCCCTCAACCATGCGCGTCTGCCAGTTCCGCCACCCGAGCTCTCGCCTTATACAAACAGAGCATTAAAGATAAGTCCAAACTGATACTTTACAAACGCTTTTACGCAAAAAAATGATATTTTTTCGCAAAAAAATAACTTGGAGTTTTTGCTTGCATGCAAATTTTGATAATTCATTTGACAAATTCCAATTATTGTATTATACTAATAGTACAATGGTACAATTATAGCTTTTGTGATTGTCTTTGTTGCTTACTTATATACATGCTTGAATAGAAATGAGCGCAGATGTTGTTTTTTTGTTGGAGTACAGGCTTTAACCTGTAAGATGTATACTATACTTTAAACTGTTTGAAGTATATGCACCCCGATGACGCAAAAGTTAAGTTTTTCTGCTCAAAGTATAAAAATGGAGATTATTATGTATTCAATCAAGATTTCGTATGAAGGCGGAGTGCCGATCTATCGTCAGATCGTTAATCAGATAAAACAACTGGTTGCGTCTGGACGCTTAGCTGTCGGCAGTGAGTTGCCGCCGATTAGAAAATTGGCTCAAAGTATTGTGGTCAATCCCAATACTGTTGCCAAAGCTTACAAAGAGCTGGAATATCAAGGTGTTATCTACACGAAACAGGGCGCGGGCTGTTTTGTTTCAGATCAGGTATCGCCACTGTCTGCAGATGAACGTGTCCGGATTTTAAGTGAATACGTTCAGCAACTACTCACTCAGGCTTATCAATTAAAATTTACCTATACAGATATAATTAAAGAGATCGATAATCAGATAGCAGTTAACTTAAACGAGGAGAACAGATAATGCAATATGTGGTTGAAGTAAATAATTTAAGCCGGACTTTCAAAGAAAAAGTGGCGCTTGATGATGTGACTATCCAACTTACGCCGGGTAAAGTTTATGGACTGCTTGGTGAAAATGGCGCTGGCAAAAGTACCTTGATTAAACATATTATCGGGGCGTTACAACCGCAAGCAGGTTCAGTCAAAGTTTTTGGCATGACTCCAGCCAGTTCACCGGTTGAAGTGCTGTCACAGATTGGCTATCTCTCCGAAGATCGTGATCTGCCGATGTGGATGCGGGTTAATGAACTGCTCAATTATACCGCCTCATTCTTTGATGATTGGGATAGGGCATACGCTCAGCAACTGCTGGAAAAATTCCATCTGGAGGCCAATATTAAGGTAAAAAATATGTCCCGCGGTGAAAAGGCCCGGATTGGTCTGATTACCGCCTTGGCACATCGCCCTCAATTACTCGTCCTGGATGAACCGTCATCCGGTCTGGATGTCTCGGTCAGATTGTCAGCGGTCGGTTAAAATGTACCACCAATGGTCGAATTAAAATGAATTAAAATGTACCACCTTTAGATAGAAAAATGCTATATTATTCTCTTCTTGAAAATAAGTTTTCAACAGGAGGGAATTAT
>JAKIUY010000206.1 GCA_021647315.1 Victivallaceae bacterium | reverse complement strand
AGGACAGCATAGTTTAAAACAGGGGGGTACTTTTGAGAAATTGAACAAAATTGAACAAAATTGAATGACTTGAATGGAAAAAATTGTTAAATCAGGTAGTTTTTATAATTGTTAGGACAGGTGTGAATTAATATGTATATTATAATGTAATAATCATCATAATAAAATGGTGAATACTGCAATTTTATGTCAAAAACTGCAAATATTGTTATTTTCTAAAACTTGCAGGTGTTTTGCCAAAATATTTTTTGAAATTTTTTGAAAAATGGAATCGGTCATCAAAGCCCAGTGCTGCACTGACATCCTTGATGCTCATCTGCTGGTGTTGTAAAAGTTTAACAGCCTGCTGCATTTTATAATTCATAAATGCTCTTGCTGGGGTTATACCGAGAATTTTTTTTGATTTATGAGCAAGCGAGCTTTCACTCATACAAAGTTCTTTAGCCATATCTGCAATATGCTTTTTATTACAAATATTTCGTTCAAAATAATTCAACAGCAGATGTTTGAATTCTTCATTCTGCGTACTTTGGACAAAGACTGGAATTAGTAAGTTTTTCGAAAAACAGACCATGATTTTCCAAAAAAATGCCTGAAAAACACTATTCAGCAGGTAATATGTGTAGATACTTTCATAAGCATCAATAGAAGTTAAAAGTTTGTAAAGCTCCATTGCCATTTTATCTTCAGTAAAAGAACTGACCTGAATGTTTGCATTTGTGTTTTTTTTAAATAAATTTCGCTCTTTTCCCAATAAATTGGAATCTTTTACCTTAAAAGTTATAGCGCAATATTCAGTATCAGGTTTAAATATATCTTGATGAATATCACCTGGCTGGATAAGAATAAATTCTTGCGGAGTAATAATTATTTTCCTGCCATTCAAAATACATTGATAAAGACCTTTGCGCGGGATAATTATTTCGAACGCAGGATGTCTATGTTCTATATATGCATGATCGACAGTTGGTTTGACAAAAGCGATTGCATAAAATAACGGTTCAAATGGCAAAGGAACTTTATTACTGTAATATTTGATTGATTCTGAACGAATAAAATAATCATTGACGGTTGTTGTATACATACTTGTTTATTCCTGTCTAAAACAATACAACGTTTTCTATTCTTTTGCAATACCGCGTTCTGTTAAAGTTTCAATCGCTAAAAAATTAAAATCTACTCGCCCAAAACGTTTAAGAAATTATGCTCGCGTTGGACTCTTGCAATCACCTCATTAACCATTATTTTCGTATTTTTCTTCGAGTTGTTGGTTGGAGCTTATGCAGGTATTCATATCTTTCAGAATACCGTTATTGATATTATAGATCCAGCCATGGATTGATAGTTTGGCACCGCGCTTCCAGGCATTCTGGACTATTGTGGTATTGCAGACATTTTTTACCTGTTCGATAACATTTAATTCACAGAGTAATGCATATTTTTCAGCGTGTGGTAGATGCTTGAGTTTATCGGCATGCATGCGGCCGACATCTTTAATATGACGTAGCCAGTTATCAATCAGACCATGATCTTTGTTTTCCATTGCCGCTTTGATGCCGCTGCAACCGTAATGACCACAGACAATGATATGTTCTACTTCTAGCATATCAACCGCTCCCTGGATAACTGAAAGGCAATTCAGATCAGAATGAACGACAACATTGGCAATGTTGCGGTGGACAAACATTTCACCTGGTGGCAGATTGACTATTTCATTTGCCGGAACCCGGCTGTCGGCACAGCCGATCCACAGATATTTAGGTGCCTGCTGCTTCGATAACTTGGCAAAGAAATCAGGGTCTTTTCCCGTAATCGCGCTTGCCCATAGAACATTTTTTTCAAAAAGATGTTTTAATGTTTTCAAAATCCTGATTTTCCTTTTTTTATTTTCTAATTGTAGCTTGCCAGGGCTGAATATAGCATAGTTAAGTTTGGGTTGCAAGCCTGCAGGCATCTCTCTGAACACTCATTCTATTTTTTGTAGCTTTAGCGTTGTAGAGCTCGCGTTGGAGTTTTGCCTGTCGAAAGAAGTGACACATGAAATAATCACCTTTTAAAATAATTACCTGAATTCAGTCGAACAACGATCGGTAAAAGTCATTCATAAATTTAATCCAGTTCATGCTGTCTTTCGTCTATTTAGTTTGCCATCTGTCATTTTTTTCTAATACCGAAGATGGTCCGTTGCCATCAAACCAGGCTTTTGCTGCGCCATCGCTGCGTAGGTATGAATCCCAAAAAGCTGTGCTTAGAGCTTTTATTGCTTGATGATGATTCGGGTTGCGGGGTTCGCTATCGCCGGGCAGGGCACGTTGAGTAAAGGCTGAATGTTCGGCATTATACAAAACCACTTCATATTTTGCTCTCGGTGGTAATGCTTGGAATACCGCAAGTCGTGATTTAACATTCGTCGCACCGATAAACGCGACATCTTTGGTTCCGGTCATTATCATCCAGGGGATTTTTACTTTGCCGAATGCCCGTTCCGGGGTGCCGCGCCGTGGGCTGCTGGGACTGAAGGCCAGCGCGGCTTTGATGCGTGAATCAGTAAGAATCGAGGTACCGCGATAGGTATGTTGCCCGCTGACGGCCTGAGTTGTAATAGCACCGAACGAATGACCTGACATCCCAATTTGTTTAAGATTAAGCCGTCCCTTTAGAGTATGGTGGTCGGTTACATTCCAACGTTCAAGTTGATCTAGGACGGCAGGAATATCTTTAACCCGCAGCATAAAATTATAGAAATTTGCGGCTTTTTTCAGTGCCGCCATGCGGCTGTTTCTAGGTTGATTCTTCCACACCGACTCATCACTGCCGGGGTGCTGGATGAAAATAGCGATATAGCCTCTGGCAGCCCAGTGTTTACCGAGGTAGGCACATGTTTTTCGGGAGCCGCCCAGGCCGTGGCTGAATAGTATTAGCGGTGCCGCAGTTTTGGTTGACGGCAGATAAACTCGAATAGGAATATTACGTTTGCGTTGCTGGTCGCTGATGGTAAGGTCAATTGTTTTAATTTTATGCTGACTGGAGACTTTCAACGGGTTATATACTGCTGAATGAACCGTAAATATCATTATCATAATGGCGATAAAAAAAATGTTTTTCATAGATCAATTCCCTTTTAAGCAAAAAATTAAGTTTTTTGTTTAAATATAGACAACGAATAATATTAGATTTTATTTCATGCTCGGTTAAATATTTTGCAGATTTATTTTTGTAAGCGCCATTAACTGGCAAAAAAAAGGCGCACCTAAGTGCGCCTTTCTCATGATAACATTGCTGAATCAACAATGTTTCATTCTACCAACGACTGTCGCCGCCGCCACTGTTGTCACCGCTGCGACCACCACCGCCGTAGCCACCGCGATTACCGCCGCTGCCACCACGATTGCCACCACCGTAACCACCGCCACCGCCACCACCACGATTGCCGCCACCGTAACCGCCGCCGTAACCGCCGCCGTCACGATTGCCACCGTCACGATTGCCGCCACCGTAACCACCA
>JAKIUY010000205.1 GCA_021647315.1 Victivallaceae bacterium | reverse complement strand
ACAAACTTAACGATGTATTTATCATTGTGGAGTCCTCCTTTTTTTGAGTTACCGTAATATACTTTACGGATAAGGTTGCTCCACTCTCTTTTTAATCTTTTTTAAAAATTGTTAGGACACATGTGACGATAAATATTTAAAGCAACTTCAGCTGACTTTATTTTATTGGATAAAATACAAAAAAATCCACTGTACCGTTTACGGTGTTTTTGAATTTCAGTATCATTGAATGTAATTTTTACTCCACGTTTAGGTGTTTCTTTGATAATAAAATAGCGCTGATAAAATTCTTCGTGATCTTTAACTTGCTTAGCTGATTCTAACTCATGTTTATATGCAATGAGCTTGCGGGTGAAACGGTCGAAATCACTTGCTGCGCATTCAGCATTGTAGTAAATATGCAGATAGGCACGATGTTTGTTTTCCCCCCATTTATAGAGTTCTGTACCCATATAAAGTGCCTCGTCCTGATTGATTGTCATATATTTTTGTGGAGAAACTATATTCTTGTAATGTTTATCCATTATTTTCTCAACCCACTTGCGTCCTGCTGGCAATGCGATCGTGAATTTATGATGCCTTCGGTAAAGTTCATCGATATTGCTAACGCTGTAAAATCCGCGCTCCAGAATAAAATGCATAGGAGCAGCTCCGAGAAAATCCAGTGATCGCATGGTTGTTTTCAGTGTAGCTACATCAGTGATATTGCCAGGCATACGTCGGTAGTACACGGGCAATTTACTTTTCTGCCCAAATAACATAGCCAAATTAATCTGCTTAAGCGACTCACTGTCACGGTTATAGCGAAGTGAGTATATTCATTGTGTCTGCTGTATGACGACACCGAGGTAATATCATAACATAAATAATCATCTTCAATGACTTGCTCAAGCCACAATGCCATAAACTCTTGCCGAGCATCTTCGGAAAGACGCTGCAGCAGTTTGCTTACGCGCTGGCTACTTATAAGTTTAGCAAACGGATGTAGACAAGTCATACTCCACGGTTCAGAACGGGATAACGCAATTCCTTTTTGGACAATAAAATAAATCAAACTCAAAATGAGTTCGTTGTCTTCCGGAAAACATTTTTTCAGCAACTTACCAAGCTTATATTTGTGAGTAATGCCTTCAAGAGTAACAAAAGCTCCAGCAATTCTGGACGTAGCCGTTATTCCGGGAACAGCTACAGCTCTTTCTATAATATTTTTACGTCGTTTAGAGGGAAGCAGTTCACCAGTTGTCTTGTCCAGTTTTCCCAGGCATACCTGTTTATTTCTCGGAGCTTTCTTTTCCTTATCCCAGTAACTTTCCACTGAATAAACATAAGTAACGCCAGTTTTATTGTTGTAGTGATGAGTGATGCTTGCCATTTTTAAACCTTCATAGTTACATTTAAAAAAAAAACTATGTTTTTGGCAAAAAGCAATCTCGCTTAGATGTAAAAAATGTTTTTTTTGAGGGTAATTAGCAATATTTATAATATTGAAAGAGTTAGCATAGTTACATTTATAGGGAATTCAGGATGTTTAACTACTCAGCTATATTTTGTCGGGTCTGCCACTCCTGCGTCTAAAAAGCCTTGGTGACGCAATGCACAACTATCACATTTGCCACAGGCCAAGCCTGATTCATCAGGATTATAGCAACTATGAGTTAAACTGTAATCGACGCCTAAATTAAGCCCGGCACGAATAATTTCAGCTTTATTCAGTTGTTGTAGCGGGGAGTGAATATTGAATTCCCAGCCTTCATCAGCTGCTGTGGTTGCGACTCTGGCACATTCGCTAAACGCATTGATAAACTGTGGGCGGCAGTCTGGATAACCTGAATAATCAACAGAATTAACTCCAATAAAAATATCCCTGGCGTTAAGGGTTTCAGCCCAGCCGGTAGCGAAAGAGAGAAAAATCAGATTACGGGCCGGAACATAGGTAGCAGGAATACCGGTGGAACTTCCCGCTTCAGGAACTGCAATGTCATCGGTCAATGCTGAACCACCCCAGAGGCGAAGATCAATTTTGATAACAATATGTTCCGCGACCTCACTGGTAGCGGCAATCTTACGAGCCGCCTGCAATTCACATTCATGTCGCTGACCATAATCAAAACTCAAAGCATAACATTCGAACTGTTCCGCTTGTGCTATAGCCAAGCAGGTGGCGGAATCAAGCCCACCACTTAATAGTATAATCGCTTTTTCCATTGAATTCCTTATTAAAGTATTAAACAAATAATCTACCGTTTAAATTTCAAGCTTGCAATCTAACAGCTGAAAAAAATAGAAAAATATTGCGATTAACGCAATGTCACCATTTCGCATCTAAACGCAGCTGCATTCAGTAGTATGCGTTGCCTAATGCATATAACGAAAATCAAAAAATTCTTTTCTTTTTAACGCAGAAATATATTTTACCGCTTCATATTCCTTTTTCTGAAGATCTTCACGCCATGCTCGAGTTACCATCCCTCTGTCGCCGATAAAAATCATTTCATCAATATGAAAATCTTTTCGCATATCATCAATTTTATCCATAACGGTAGTTTGATCAGAAGTATTTCCTTCAAAAACCTCTACCGCTAAAGGACGACAGTCGGCATCAGTCAACAGCCCGATAACTATTTGCTTTTTACCTTTCCCCCATCTCTGTTATAACCGTATTTGGCTAAATCACAACTGTCCCCTTTAAAATAACTGGATGTTATATCATATAAATACATATTATCAACAGTGCTGCGGTTTTTATATAAATGCTGCTGCATCTCTTTTTGAACAGCATGAAGCTTTTCCAGAGATTTATAAATATCATGCAACTCAATATCCATTACACTGTTTACTCCTCTACTATGAACTGTTCCGACTTCCAAAGAAACATACTGTATCATAACATTTTTTCTGCTCTTTTACAGCTTCTACGGATTCTTTGGATCTCCCAAGTTCCGATGCAGACATTTTCGTCTACCCGCTACGGACTTAGACCCCGCCACGCTGATATATACTCACCATTATTATTCGCATATATCAGTTCCGACTTCCAGTAAATGAAAACCTTAGTCCTAGTGGAACAAGGATATTTTCGGGGCTCAACACCTTCACGCTTATGCATTGCGGCTGATAGACTGCCTTTACCTCGGCTTCACATAGCTTGTCACATTACTATGTGTACGAGGTTCTGTTCTGGACTGCTGGTTAGGCTTTATCCAGGTTGGATTGTCCAACTTATTTGCACCAGCTTCGCTTGGCACTCTCATGACTGCTTCCTTTTTAAACTACCCCACGCTGATTATATATATCAAGCATAAACAAATTCAAGCATTCTACCCCACAAAACGGCAAAAAAAAGTTTTAACCTCAAAATCAGGTGATTTATGTTAAAAAAATTCAAAGTCCTGTTTCATCACTAAGGGACAGGTTGAAATTGATGATGTTTTTTTGATTAGGGTTGTTATTTCTGTTTCTGCCCTATTTTATTATTGTATCAGCTAATTTTAACTGTTGGGGGTTATCAAATGCGCACTGC
>JAKIUY010000204.1 GCA_021647315.1 Victivallaceae bacterium | reverse complement strand
TTTCAACTAATATTCAATTCCCAATGCTCAATTTTCAATTTCAAAGTTTTTTTCTTCACTTCATCTGTTGGATATTCCGTGTGCGATATTGGATATTCAATTTTTTCCTATTTCGCACGAGTCATAAGTAAACCACCAAGAGTATGGCGGTTTTATTGCCTGGATTTTCAGGAACATGTTCGATATTGCCGTCAAAAAACAGCAGATCGCCTTCGCTTAAATTAATTTTTTCATCTTCTAAACAGAATACGATATTGCCGGTTAAAATAAACACAAACTGATCGCCGTCTGTTTTTACTTTTTCGCGTATCGCACCGGGCTCAATATTCAAAATCAAAGTTTGCAGATTTAAGCCTGAGCTTTCCCTGTCCAAAAGCATTTCGTAGATAAAACCTCTGTTGTTTTCGCGTTCAACTGTTGTTCGTTCATTTTTCTTGACCAGAGTCCAGCTGGGCGTGTCTGTTTCACCAATTCCTGTGAGCAGTTCCGCCGGAGTAACCTTTAAAGCTTCAGCTATTTTCAGCAGCACTGGTAATGAGGGGATAGTTCTGAAATTTTCTATTCGTGATAGTAGACCGGCAGTCAAAGCAGTTGTTTCAGAGAGTGCGGCGAGGGTCAAGTTTTGTTCTTTACGCAACGCTTTGATTGATGAACCAAGTTTTATTAAATTTTGTCTCACATCTGAACCTTTTATATTAGCCGCGAATATGCGAATTGTTAAATTAGCGCATTCGCGGCTGAAATTTTTTGTTTTTATTAGTGCATTCGCGGCTAACCTTTCTTGCTTTTATTAGTTATTAACCAAATTCATGGTAGGCTTCGATAAGCGCCAGGATATTTTCAGTTGGAGTTTCCGGCAGTATATTATGTGATGTGCCGAAGATATATCCGCTATTCGATCCTAGGGTGTTGACTACAGCTTTAACGTGCTGACGAATATCTTCAGGGCTGCCTTGCGGGAGGATGTGTTGAATATCAATGCCTCCTTGAAAACATAGATCTCTGCCGAATTTTTGTTTTATTTTCAGGAAATCCTCACTCATGGCTCCCGGCTGAAGCGATTGCAGTATATCCAGTCCGGTATCAATAAATTCAGGAATAAAATCGGTAACTTTACCACAAGTATGATACATCGTTTTGATCCCGAAATTATGCGCCAGTTCATTGAACTTGGTGAAACGCTTTTTGAAGAATTTTCTATACATTTCAACCGGCACCCAGGTTGAATTCTGGATGCCCATGTCATCTCCCATGAAAAAAATATCAATATTGCCGTCAGCGGCTTCAAATACCCGACGATTATATTCGAGATAGTAGGCGGCGATATATTCAAGAATAGACTCAGCTATCGCCGGTTCAATAATCAGATCCATCACAAACTGCTCAGTACCGCGAAGGTACATCCCAGCCTTGAGTTGGGCTGTTCTGTCCAGCCGGTCTCCGCCAAAAACCACTGCATAGCCAGCATCACGAATAGCTTTGCAGCTATCTTTAATGTCTGAATAATCTAAACGGTCAGGGCTTGGCCAGGCGTGTTTTTCAATATCCGCAACACTTTGTGCCTCTGCCAGTGGCGAAGAAAACATATGTTTATATGTCCATGAATAAGCCGTACCGTCTTTGCGTTGACCATTTACACTATGAGATTGGCGTTTTACACCCCAATGGTCGGTGAAAATACCGTTTTTATCAGACTCATCCACCGCAAATCCCGGGCCACGAAAGTAGCGCAGATCAACATCAAAGGCCTTCAATACCCCTTCTTTTCCCGATACATTAAGTTCTTCGGCGAGCCGTTCAAAGACTTCGTTAGCCGCCCAGAAGTCAATAGGAATCCGATCGCTTGCCTGACAGTTTGCCGCGGCAACTGTTCGTTCTCTACTATTCATAAGGCTCCGTTTTTTGAGTATTTATAAATATTTTATTGGGAAATATAATATTTTATTCCATAAAATAGATTAAATAAGAAAAATATCAAGATATATATTTACAAATATTCAAAAAATAGGATTATCCGTAATGACATTGTTCTTTGCATTCGCGTGTTGCCTTTTTGCTTTAATTGTAATATATGACCGCTCGACTAATCAGTAAACTATATTTTCTAGGAATTTCCAAAACTTAATATTGTATCTTGCAAAGAAATCATGATTAAAGCATTGCACAATGTACTATTGAATCTTTGTTTTTGTTGGTGGTGCAGGCAGATAGTTGAAAAGGGAAAGTTATTTTTGGGTAATAGATCAGTAATCACAATAGTCCATTCATCAAAACAATTTTTAATCATGGGCTTGATTTTCATCAATCTTAGTGATATAACTAATACAGTATTTAACCAACCTAAGCAAGATGAGAAATTATGCCAGAAAATAAAAAAAATGTTACTTTAAAAGATATTGCGAAACATATAGGAGTTTCCATCAGAACGGTATCCCTGGCGGCTAAAGGCGAAGGCCGTATGGCTCCCGATACCCGTAAGAAAATTCTTAAAGTTATTGAAGAATGGAATTACCGTCCCAACATAATGGCACGTGGCCTTGTAAATAAGAAAAATTATTTGCTTGGCGTAATCTTTCCATACGTTTCAATCAGTTTTTACTCTGATGTCCTTGCCGGGATAGAAGAAAGATGTAAAGAAAATTTTTATGATTTGATCTTAAAGAATTCAGGTGAGGATTTCAAAACTGAAGAAGATGCTGTCAGCCGGATGCTTGACAGAAAAGTGGATGGTATCATTTGCTATCCCAATCGTAATGCTTATTCTACTTAC
Organism: Victivallaceae bacterium; assembly: GCA_021647315.1. Lineage (GTDB taxonomy): Bacteria > Verrucomicrobiota > Lentisphaeria > Victivallales > Victivallaceae > JAKIUY01. Next base: position 751 of record JAKIUY010000204.1, on the reverse strand, counting down.
AAAAAGGTTATAGACGCTAAAATTCCTCTAGTGCAAATAACCCGCAAAATAGAAGGAATTGATGCTCCATACGTAATGACAGATGGTAAGGATGGAGTTTTTCAGGCAGTAAAAAAACTTATTGAAAACGGTAGGCGTAAGATAATATATCTGGGAGCTGGAACCGACACTCCGTTGATGAATTCCCGGCGTTCAGGATATCATAAGGCAATAGTTGATTATGGTCTTGGATTGGATTTTGATAAATATGAAATCCAAAAGGCTATGGGTTTTGAACGCGGCTATGAAACTACGATGGAATTGTTCAAAAAAGGTCTTGAATTTGATGCTATAATGACTTGTTCAGATGAGACAGCAATTGGAGCAATAAAAGCCTGCAATAAATTCAGCAAGAATGTACCTGGAGATGTTTCAGTGATTGGTTATGGAGATACTGACATAGCTCAAGTTCAATCTCAAGCAGGATTGACTTCAGTTTGGCATCCTAAAAAAGATATAGGTTATGCTGCTTTTGATATTTTTATGAAGCTGTTAAAAAATGAAAAAGTTAAACCTCAAATATTGAAAGCCGGACTTACTGAAAGAGATACGACTTTATAAAATCTTCTACTTAAAAACATAAATAATCGTTAATTGAAAAGTTAAATGCACGTTTGTCAGATTAAACGCATCTTACTTATGGAAATGTGTGCATTAACTCTGACACTCTGGACGAGGTGACATACATTTTCCCTTTTATAGGATCAAATAC
>JAKIUY010000084.1 GCA_021647315.1 Victivallaceae bacterium | reverse complement strand
AACTTAACGATGTATTTATCATTGTGGAGTCCTCCTTTTTTTGAGTTACCGTAATATACTTTACGGATAAGGTTGCTCCACTCTCTTTTTAATCTTTTTTAAAAATTGTTAGGACACATGTGACTTTTCCTGCATGGCTATGGCGGAAACTTTCTTTTTTATATTTATCTGCTAAAAAAAGAATTCCCTGAATATAGAATAATAGTTCCTACCTACGGCCTTAGCTGGAATCAACAAGGGATAAATTATCTGAATGATATGTTGAAAAACATAGAAAAGCAAACCGGTAGGATTGATAGAATGTGGTTAATAGCTATTTCAGCTGGCGGCCCAGTAGGATTTGATTTCTATAATCTTAATATTCAAAAAATAAAAGGTTATATTTGTCTTGCGTCATGCCCTTTAAAAAGACAGTTAGCGGCAATGAATAAAACAGGCAAAATATTTATGATAAATGGAACCGCAGATAAACGTTTCCCCATACAGATCGTTAATCGCCATATTAAAAAAATGAAAAAAAGAGTGAATGATTTAAAATATGAAAATATTAATGCCGATCATTTCTTTTTGCTATCACATCAAGCAAAAACTTTCAGGTTAATAAAAGATTTTATCGCAACCCAGGAGTAATACATGCAAACCGTTGATATTCATGTTCATTTATTAAGTAGCGAGGTCGCTTTCAATCGCCTTTATGACAAAATTGCCATCAGGTTATTTGGGCGTAAACTAGGATTTGATCCCAAAGCATTACTGGCCAATCCTTATCCCGCATATACTAATGCTCTGGTCAATATGATCCGCAACTCACAATATTTGACTAAAATAGTCCTCTTCGGTGTTGATGCCCAAGTGGACGATAGCGGCAAAGAGCTCCATCGAGACCAGACAGTCTGCGCGACCAATGAAGACCTACTTAAACTCTATCAGAAAAATAGTGATGTGATTATTCCATTCTTCTCAATCAACCCGATGCGGCCTGATGCTTTAGAGTTGATTGACAAATATTACGAACTGGGGTTTAAAGGAGCAAAATTCCTGCAAAACTACTGGGGCGTTGATACCCGCGAGGAACGCTACAAACCATATTTTGAAAAACTAAAAGCACTAAATATTCCGTTAATTATTCATTTAGGTAGCGAAAGCAGTGTATCTACAGTTAAAGCATGTGAAAGTATCACCATGCTTGAACAACCACTGGAGGTCGGAGTTAAAGTTATTGCCGCTCACATGGCTTTAAGCTACGAACCACTGAAATTCTGGAAAGCCTTTTCTAAAAATCCTAAAAATTTCAATGAAGATTATTTTACCTTGCTTAAAATGCTCAGCAACTATGATAATCTCTATGCCGATATCTCAGCCCTAATCACGCCGGTACGAGCGAAAGTACTGCGCCATCTGAGCAAACAAAACGATATTCACGATAAACTGCTCTTCGGCACCGATTATCCAGTGCCATTCAGCACTGTTTTCACCAGTTATGACCTGCCATATAAAAAACGTTTTGCGCTGGCAAAAGAACCCAATCCGTTCGATCGCTGCATCAAAGCGATGCTGGAATATTTTCCAGAAGATAATCCAATCTACACCAATCATAAAAAAATACTCACGAATGAACAACAAAATATTTAGTCGCGAATGCAATAATTTTTAAATTAGCGTATTCGTGGCTATTTTTCTTCTTGTCTTTATATTCGCGCATTAGTGGCTAACTGCCTTTACTATATTTACCCCAACAATTCCTTTATGCGTTTTAGTGCAAATATTATATCTTTTTAACCATACACTTATATAAATAACATGCTATAATATACAAATAAGATAATTGCAAAATAACCATTAACAACGTGGAGCAGAAACGATGAATAAGGATATTCAAATTTTACGGGAATTGGCGCAAGAGTACATGATTGCGGCAAACGATGCAAAACAGCAGGCCAGACGTGATCTGTGGCGCAACCATAATAGTTTTAAAATGAGCACACCGCCAATCTATATCAGGGCATTTGCCTGGCAGGAGATGGCACAATCCAAACTGCTTTGTAAAAATCCACTATTCAAAACATGTGAATCTTTTTTCCGTCAATCCATTTTCCGTGACAGCTTTAATGATGATTTTGTCCTTGAACCATGGATTACTATTCAAGCCGTAAAAACTCTACCAAATAATGAAACATGGGGAGTACCAACCATCTGGCATGGCAGAGGCGGTAACGAAGGTGGTGCCGGTGTATGTGATTCACCGATAAAAAATCTGGAAGATATTGAAAAACTAATCATGCCACATCATATTATAGATGAAGTGGCAACCGTGCGTAATCTCAATATCATTCAGGAAGCAATCGGTGATATTATTACCATTGATGTTGACCGTTCACCATTCCACAGCATCTGGAACGGTGATATTTCCACTAAGCTGGGAACATTGCGCGGACTTGAACAGATCATGTGGGATATGTATGACAATCCCGAATGGCTCCATAGACTGCTGACATTTATGCGTGATGGTATCCTACGCACCCATGAAGAGGCTGAAGCCGCCGGTGACTGGACATTATCATCGCACTATAATCAGGCGATTCCATACGCCAAGGAACTGGCAGATCCGGCACCGAACAGTCAAGGCGTAAAACGTGATGAACTATGGTGTTTCTGCGCCTCACAGGAGACCACTTCAGTCGGACCGGAAATGTTCGACGAATTCATGCTCCAGTATCAGTTGCCGATAATGGCAAAATTCGGACTGGTCGCCTACGGGTGCTGCGAAGATTTGACCAATAAAATCAGTATAATCAAACAAATCCCAAATCTCCGCCGGATCGCGGTATCACCGATGGCAGATTTAGCCAAAAGTGTTGAACAGATCGGCAATGACTATATTATCAGTTACCGGCCAAGTCCGGCTGATATGGTGGCCTATGACTTTAACCCGGAACGGATCAGAAAAATTCTCAGGCGTGATTTTGAAATATGTCGCGGCACCAGTTTTGATATTACCCTGAAAGATGTTGAAACCGTCCAAAGTGACCAAAACCGTATTAGAAAGTGGGTAAAAATAGTCCGCGAAGTAATTGAAGAATATTTTTAGCGTAAAAGCACCCTGTCCATGGTTGAAATCAAGCTTAAATGGGTTAGTTTATATGTTTTGTTCAAGCAATTAAAAAAAACTCAGATTCTGAGCTTTAAAGCCCGAACCTTAATAAGACTTAACCCTAATGGGTATTAATAATTTATGCATAAAATTAAATATATTCGTAATTTTTCAATTATCGCCCATATTGACCATGGCAAATCAACCCTGGCAGACCGCCTGATGGAGATCACCGGTACCGTCTCACAACGTGACTCGCAGGAACAGTTACTCGATGACATGGAACTGGAACGTGAGCGCGGTATAACCATAAAATCACATCCAGTCAGAATGTCATACACTGCTGATGACGGAGAAGAGTATGAACTTAACCTGATTGATACCCCAGGACATGTTGACTTCAGTTATGAAGTAAGCCGTTCACTGGCAGCCTGCGAAGGTGCTCTGTTAATCATTGATGCTACCCAGGGCGTGCAGGCACAGACGGTTGCCAATGTCAATCTGGCCCATAAGCATAACTTGACAATAATACCGATTATCAATAAAATTGACCTACCGGCCTCAGACCTTGATCTATGCTACGAACAGTTGGAAGAGGTACTGGCAATTCCACACGAAGAGGCATTATCAATCAGCGCCAAAGACGGCACTGGGATTGCCGAGGTACTGGAAGAGATAGTAAAACGTATTCCTCCGCCGAAAATACAGTCTGCCAGCAGTGCGCCACGAGCACTGGTTTTTGATTCAATGTATGATCCGTATCGCGGAGTCGTTACCTATGTAAGAATGTTTGACGGCGAATTCAGACGCGGCACCAAAATGAAACTTTTAAGTACCGGTCTGGAGAGTGAAATAAAAGAGGTAGGTGTTTTTTCACCTAATATGTCACCAACCGATAAACTGTCCGCCGGTTCCGTCGGCTATATTATCCCCAATATAAAGACACCTTCAGACGCGAAAATGGGTGATACCATCACCGATGCCAAAAATCCTTCAACTGACGCCCTGCCCGGATTTCAGGAGGTTCATCCAATGGTTTTCAGCGGCATTTATCCAATTGATACCGCTGATTATACTCAGCTCAGATTCAGTATGGATAAACTCCAGCTCAACGATGCCGCGTTTATTTTTCAGGCTGAAACTTCGGCTGCTCTGGGTTTCGGGTTCCGTTGCGGTTTTCTCGGACTGCTCCACATGGAGATTATTCAGGAACGGTTGAGACGCGAATATAACATGGATATTATCGCCACCTATCCGAGTGTGATTTATCATGTTTACCTGAAAGATGAAACAATGGTGGAAGTTGACAATCCAGTGCACCTGCCTGATGCATCCACAATCGACCGCATTGAAGAACCGATGATTGTTGCTCAAATAATGTCACCAAACTCCTATATCGGCGACATCATGAACTTGATCATGAACAAACGCGGTCTCTGTACTATGACCACTTCAATCGATGCCAATCATGTTATTATTACCGCCGAACTGCCAATGCATGAGATTCTGATTGACTTTCATGACAAACTAAAGTCTATCACCCGCGGTTACGGCAGCATGGATTATGAACCGGCCGGCTATAAACCGGATAAACTGGTTAAACTGGATATTATGGTTAACGGAGAACCGGTTGATGCGTTTTCTTCAATTGTTCATGTCGACTATGCTCACACCAGAGGTAAGATATTGGCGAAAAAACTGCGCGAAGTTATTCCGCAACATATGTTCCAAATCGCCATCCAAGCTTCAGTCGGCAGCAAGATCGTCGCCCGCGAAACAGTACGCCAATTGCGTAAAAATGTTATCGCTAAATGTTACGGTGGCGATATAACCCGTAAACGCAAACTGCTGGAAAAACAGAAAGAGGGCAAAAAACGGATGAAGCAGGTCGGTAAGGTAAATATTCCACAGGATGCATTTGTCGCTATCTTGAAATCAACGGATAATAAGTAGGGGAGAAGCTAGAAGCTAGAGAATGGAATGAGGGACATTCAGCAGGGCTGTTCGGTGGTTTAGCCACCACATTAGACTCATAGAGTCCATCAGTCCCATGATTTTCAAACGCAACGATAATTTAAAGATTTAAGGAAAAATATGTTCTGGACTAAAAAATATAAACAACGTAAATCGATTAAAGAGCTGACCCACCACATAAAGTCCAGGGCTCACATTGATGACGACATTCTCAGTGAAAAACATAAACAGAAACTTTCTGAGCTCTGTAGTTATGTCGGAAAAATTGTTCCGGACAGCACAAAATCTGCTGAACAACTCAATGTCGCCTGGGATCGCAGTCGTGAACTGCTGCCGGCCGGACGTTATCATATCATCCGCGAATATGCCGATGTCCTGGCAGTAGCCATCGTCGTTGCATTCGGCATCAGAGCCCTCTTCCTGCAACCATTTAAAATTCCGACCAGCAGTATGCAGCCAACGCTGTTCGGTATCCACTACATCGCCAACGAAAATGAAACTCTGAAAAAATGTCCTGAATTGCTTGAATATCCACTTTTTTCAGCCAGAAGAGCTGAATTGACGGTAAAAGCAAGTGGATATATCGACCAGTCATCTATCAAGTATTTTTCCAGATACATGCTGGCCGACTACACCTCATTCAATATCGATAATATCTCATATACCCTGCCCGGTACACCAAGCAAGGTCTTAAGTTATCTTCACTTTAAACAACAACCGCCGGGACTGATCGAAAAAGGCACGCAACTTTGTAATGGCTGGCTCTCACTCGGCGATCACCTATTTGTCAACCGGTTTTCAATGCAGTTGTTCGGCATCAACCGCGGCGATATTACGGTGTTCAACACTGAAGGCATTATCGGCTCAAATGGTAATAAACTCGCTGGATTCTACTATATTAAACGCCTTGCGGGGATGCCCGGTGATACCCTGCGCATTACCGACAATATGCTCTATGTTAAAACCAAAACCTCTGACAAATTTGTGCCGATAACAGAACTTGATGAACGCTTCAAAAAAATCTACAGTGGTCAAGGCGGTTATCATGGCCACCATAATGGATTCTCCAACGGTGACTCGGCAACCTATCTTGGCAAGGATTATGAAACGCTAACCGTTCCTGAAGATCACTATTTTATGCTTGGCGACAACTCATTATCAAGTGCCGACAGCCGTGACTGGGGCTTAGTTCCGCGTCGCAATATTGTCGGTAAGGCATCATTTATTTTCTGGCCATTCTCACGTCGCTGGGGCAGAGTAGATTATACAGATCCACTACCGGTAAAAACCGGACAATTCAAAGCCCCCCACGGCTTCAAAGCCATGGAGATGCAGTAGGCAAAAGCAAGGAGTTAGAAGTTAAAAGTTAAAAGTTAAAAGTTAAAAGTTAGAAACGAGAAACTGGAAGCTAGAGGCTAGAGGCTTGGGGCAAAAAACTATTACACAAAGTTACACTAAGGTAAAAAAATATGGCATGAATTGGGGTCTATCAGAATAAGAAAAATATTAGACAGGGTGAATGGAGCTAAGATGAAAAAAATAAAAAATTCACCGAAAACTGCTGGTAAACGAATTAAGCAAATTTTACGAATTTAAAAAAATGTGAGAATGCAACTTTTTTATTATAATAGAGGTGAGAGTATGAGTGCGTTAGTAAATCGTTTGAAAAATAATGTTGAGCAAAAATTGACAGAATTATACAAAACAGATGAAATTAAAGCAGGAAAAGAATTATCAAACAAAATAGCTGAAATTACGGGTGAAGAATTTGAACTCAATTATGAGGTCGAACCAGCATTTAATTTTTTAAGATTAGATAAAAAGACGGTTTTTTGCCATTTGAACCCAGGTGCGAATCCTAATATAGAAAAAGCTAGAAAAAAGAGAAAATGTTATTCCTCTGTTAAAAGTTATATTGAATCGTATGTAAAAACGAGTGAAGAATATCCTAAAAAAACATTTTTAGTCGATGAAAAATTTGATAACTTTGACTACAAACAGGCATTATTTCTTAAGGGTTTTCCTGATAATGGTATAGATTTTTTTCTAGGCGGTCTTAAAGAAAAAAAACTACAACGCAAGAATTGTTATAATGTTTTGATGCAACAGACACAATTAGAACTTATCCCATACTGCTCGACAAAATTTAGAAGTATATTTCATGCAAAAAAGCAAAGTGTTAAACTAGCCATTGTCGTAAAAGATTATATTGAAGAGTTGCTGGATATCATAGTCTCAACTCAAAGAAAATATGTAATCTTTGGCAGTGATCAATATACCCAGATTTTAAAGGCTTATGCTAATGATGATTTAAAGATATTAAAAGAATCAGAACGGTATCAATTTGATATTAAGACGACAAAGAAAGCATATTTTTCTATGTATAAACTATGCTGGAAAGATAAAATATTCTTCGCAGGCATTGCTCATTCTTTTGCCCGTCAAGATCTACCAAATGCATTCACTGCAATGAAAAAATATGGGAAATTATCCTCAGAAAAATATATAGAATTTCAGAAAAAACATACAACATAGAGTATGTAATGAGAATAATCTTAATTTTTTCGTTATGATATTAATATTAAACGACTTTAGTCTGTTATTGGCTATTTTAAAAGTTAAAGAGATGCAACTACAGCAAAACAAATAGTAGTATTAAAGGCAAATTAATAAACTAAAAGCGCAAGGTCGCTTAACCCGTATAGGCTCGGCAAAAGGCGGACACTGACATTTGCTAGATAAAGATAAATAAAGAGGAAGATAAATTGATGATGCGGCATGGAACAGATTGCAGTTTGCCTGATTAAAAAAAAAATTTGATTGAGCATATTAGACAGGATGAACAAGATTTACAGGATAAAAAAAATGTTTATCCAAATTTTCTAATAGAGAAAATAATAAAAGCAATAGAGCCGTTACCAGTGACATAAATTAAAACGTAAGGAATGCAAAATGGCATTAGCAATAAACATGAAAATAACCGGCTTTGCTGGGACTAAAAATAGTAGCCTGCGGCTTCCTGCGCATGGGCAAATAATCCCCCATGGGGATTAGGGCTTTGCGCCAGGATGTCGCAAACTACTAGCGGAAATACAATTTTCTGAGGTGATTTCAAAAGTCCAACGCGAGCATGATTTTTTATCATTTTGGGCGAGTAGATTTTGATTTTCTAGCGATTGAGCATACCGGCAGGTATGTAAATGAGCTCAAAATCAAAAGATTCCGTTCAAAATTAAAAATCTGCCGTGGAGACTTTTGAAATTGCCTCTTCTATAAGGTTAAAAAACTTATTGCAGGTAATATTACTATAAGGAAGAAGATAATACAAAATGAAAATTATACAATTCAACAGTGTCGGCGGTGCTTCCGGTGATATGATATTAGGCTGCCTGATAGGGCTTGGAGCTGATTTAGAACAGCTTAATGCACAACTTAAGACTCTGGTGCCTGAACATTTTCACATTAGAACTAAAACGGTTGAATCTTACGGTATGAATGGCATTTCAGCAAGTGTGGATATTCATGAACATGGACACACGGACGGACATGGACAAACACAGACGGACACAGACGAACACGGATATAAACACCATACCCACGAGCATGGGCATCATCATGAACACGGACAGGTACAGACGGACACGGACGGACACGGACATGAACATAATCACGATCACCATGGGCATTCTCACCACAATCAACGCAACTTCGAGGCAATAAAGGAGTTGATTACTGCCAGCGAACTACCAGAGGGAGTGAAAGAGCAGAGCATTGCGGTATTTTCGGCCCTGGCCGATGCTGAAGGAAAGGTTCACAATATGCCGCCGAACGAAGTTCATTTTCATGAAGTTGGCGCGGTTGATTCAATCGTTGATATCGTCGGTTGCTGCCTGGCGATGCAGATGCTTGAGATTGACGCAATCGCAGTGTCACCATTACCGTTGGGCAGTGGCACCATGCGCTGTCAACACGGCATCTATCCGATTCCAGCTCCGGCAACCGTTGAACTGTTAAAAACTCTACCGGTGACCCAGACAGATCAACCTTATGAAATGGTCACCCCAACCGGTGCTGCGCTACTATCAACCCTGCCGCAGGCTAAAGCATCAAGTGGCAGTATCACCGCCAGTGCGAACAGTTTTGGACACCGTCAGCTAAACGAACGCCCAAACCTGCTCCGAGCAACTATCTATGAAACAGCTGAAAAAATTACAGATCAACCTACAGAATGTCTGTTACTTGAAAGTAATATTGATGACTCAACGCCGGAAATCATTGGGAATCTGTTTGACCGCCTGTTCGATGCCGGTGCTCTGGATGTCTGGACTACAGCGATTCAGATGAAAAATCAGCGACCGGCAGTAAAACTGTCACTGTTGATTCCGACAGACCTCCAGCAGCCACTTGAAGAGATTATTTTCCGTGAGACTACCACTTTCGGTATTCGGCAAGTTCCAATATCAAGAAGTTGCCTGGAACGTCGCTTTATTAGCGTTGATACAAAATACGGCAAGGTAACAATAAAAGTCGGCAGTCTTAACGGTGAAGCTATCACCTTTTCTCCAGAAATGAGTGATTGTATCAAATTATCCAAACAGCACAATATCGCAGTAAGAAAAATTTATGATGCAGCTAAAATCGAAGTATTTGCTTGACTAATTTATTTTTAGTGCGATGGTAATAGTATTGTCGAAAATACATTAAAAATAGAATACAAACGAGAGCGTATAGCAGAACTACTGAAAAAAATGATTGAAACAAAGCCCGCAGGGGAGACACATTGGAGCTGCCGCAGCATGGCTGAAGAGTTGGGATATGCCGCTGGAGTAACAGATCAAGTAATTCGCCGGGGAAGTTTTACTTCGGTAAAGCAACTGGTTCAGAAAATAGATGAGTTTGTAAAATGCTATAACCCAAAAACAAAACCATTTGCATGGACTGCAACTGCGGAAGAAATTCTGAAAAAAATTCAACGACTTTGTGAAAAACTTACGGGATGATTATTTACGCTGTGAATTTATGAGACAGCACACTAGTATTTCCACAACTCATATTTCTTCCAGACAATAGCGGCATCTGCGTAGCCGTTTTTATGAGATTTCTTCAGCCATTTCTTGGCTTTCTGCAGGTCTTTTTTACCGGCGGCACCATTAAAATACATAATGCCCAAATTGTACTGCGCTTTGGGATCACCCTGTTCGGCTGCTTTTTCGTACCATTTCATGGCTTTTATTGCACTTTTTTTAACTCCACGACCTTTAGCATACATCAACCCCAGATTATACTGCGCCGGCGCAAAGCCCTGTTCAGCCGCTTTCCGATAACAGGCAACCGCTTCTTTGTAATCCTGTTTAGTGCCACGTCCGAAATAGTACATTACGCCAAGATTATTCTGTGCCCTCGCATAACCGAGTTTAGCTGATTTCATATACATTAAAACCGCGGTCTGATAGCTTTTTTCAACCCCCTGCCCTTTGGCATACATTACTCCGAGATTATTTTTTGCCGCCGCATTCCCCTGTCTGGCCGCCGCCTGATAAAGTTCAAAAGCTTTTTTATAATCCTGTTCAACTTTTTCTCCCCTGACATAAAGCAGGGCAAGACGATACTGAGCTTCATGGTCACCATCATCAGCTTTTTCATTAAGCTCCGAGACGACTGAAGTTGTTGTAACAGGTGCTTCAGTTTTGCCAGCTTTACTTCCTCTGGCTGAAGATCCCATTTGCAACTTAACCACTAACGCGATAAGTCCAAGTAAAATAACCATAGTGGTCATCAGGCCTACTGCCAATATTTTGACCTGCATATCTCTATCTTTCACCATTCTGAAATTCTCCTAAATATCTACAATATTCTTCAGTTTTGATTTTAAACAGCCTGCAAGATGAAATAAATATGGAATTTTCGCTCCGCTCAGGCACTGAATAATATAGTCATAATTTGTATAAAATTCAAGTAAGCTGAGCAATTTTAAAAGAAAATAGAAACTGAAAATTAAATCCTACTTTTTGACTGGAGCCGTTCTATTTCCCGGGTTTACCGCCTGGTTACGAAACATACCGGAAAAATCCTTAACGCTCCCCTGCTGGATAGGAGTATCGCGTACCTTTGATCTCGGGGTATAAATAATCTCCTCGTCAAAATAGACCGAAATACGCCATTTATGGTTTTCACCGGTCATTGAGCCGTAAAGCCTGGCAACAAGTTTCCGTTTCCGTTTACCAGTATCCCATAGGATTGTAGTTTTACCGGTTTTATACCCATCGTACACCGCAGATATAGTCGGATAATTGTTCTTAATAAAAAGTCGTTCATTCGGAGTCGCGATTTTTTTACTTCGCAGGATAAAACTTCTGGCAAGATCAACCAGCCGCTGTTCTTCCACACTGGTCATTTTGTTATTTCCATTAGCAGTGCCTCCTGAATTACATGAAGACAGGGCTACAGCAACAACAGTCATAATAAAGAGGTAAAATATTTTCATTGTATTAGTCCGTCAGTTATTTTTGTAATGCGATACAGAAAAATTATTCAATACTATAACCGAAAAACATTTTCAATGCAATCCCATATCAAACAAAACGGTTCAATTAAAAAACTGATACGATAGAAGTGACAGCTGAAGTACAGCATCATAAATTCCTGTTTAGATTGGGAAAATCAGTTGTAATTGTCGCTGGACATAGTAAATTTAAGTTTACTTTTTTAACTTAAGAGCTCACAAAAAAATAACTTGTGAGGTGATTACAAAAATCTGCTGTGGATACTTTTGCCTACACAAGCGTAGCGGCAGATGCAATAATTTCCTCTGTATTTTATTTTTGCGCGAACTATAAATATTGGTCTATTGACAGTGATTTTTATATATAATTTGTTATTCCCGCTGGGATTTATATTCTTTATTCCCGGCATGATAATTAAACTGCTTAAACGATCCGGGCATAAAAACAGTTATCTGGAACGTTTTGCGCTCTACAGCCGTGAAAAACGCCAGCAACTCAAGGCTTATCAAGGAGCAACATGGATACATTCCGTCAGCGTCGGAGAAACTGTCATTGCCCTGAATCTGATTGAGGAGTGGCGCAAAACGGCACCTGATCGCAAGTTTGTCCTGTCAACCACAACGACGACCGGACAGGAGCTGGCCCAGAAGCGCGTATCTGAAAATGTTGCGGTCATCTTCTGTCCAATTGACTTTTACCTCTTTGTCCGTCGGGCGGTAAAAATGATTCGTCCACCTCTGCTGGTTATTCTGGAAACAGAAATCTGGCCTAATCTGCTCAAGCAAGTCAAGAAAAATGGTGGTCATACCGTTCTGGTAAATGGCAGAATGTCAGATAAATCATCCCGTGGCTATTATCGTTTCAGAATATTTTTCCGGCCAGTATTCAGCCTATTTGATGAAGTATGTGTCCAAACAACGATAGATATGGAACGCTATAAAGCCGTGGCACCACAACTTAACTGTCATGTCAAAGGCAATATGAAATTTGACCAACGGTTGCCGGAAAAGCTGCCGAATATCGACTTGTCTGAATATTTCGGCACAGCTCCAGTCAGAGTAATATTAGCCGCCAGCACCCATCCGGAAGAAGAAGAGCTGATCGCCAGCCTGTTCAAAAAATTAAGAACAGCGTTTACTGACCTTAAATTAATCATCATTCCCCGTCATGCTGAACGTGGTAATGAAATTGCCAAACAGCTTGAGCAACTATCAATCAGTTTTATTCAACGCTCAAAAAACAGTTCAGACAGTAAGTCAGTCAACTGTCTGCTGGCAGACACCACCGGTGAAATGCTCGCTTTTATTCAACAAGCCGATCTGGTTATCATGGGCAAAAGCCTGGCCGGACATAATGAAGGTCATAATATCATCGAACCCGCAATGCTCGGCAAAGCGATTGTCACCGGTGGAACTTTAAAAAACTTTCGTTTCGTCCTGAATGCGTTTACCCAACGTGACGCCATTGTTACGGTAAACCATGACAACGAACTTGAAAATATATTAATCCGCATGTTTAAAAATCCGGAACTTCTGAAAAAATATGGCGAAGCCGCCAGACAGGTTACCGAAGAACATTGTGGAGCAACCCAGAAAATAATAAAAACATTGGAGAATTATAATTAATATGAGTACTCAATTAATATCAGCCCGCGAGGGAATTATTACCGAACAGATGCGCATCGTCGCTAAAAAGGAGTGCCGCACTCCTGAATCAATCATGAACGAAGTTGCCGCAGGCACAATTGTCATTCCGGCCAATATAAACCATTCACAAATTACCCCAATCGGTATCGGCAAAAGCCTCTATACAAAGATTAATGCCAATATCGGCAATTCAACTATGTCAAGCTGTCCAAAGGAGGAGCTTAAAAAACTGCATACTGCCCTTAAGTATGGTGCCGACACCGCAATGGATTTGAGTACCGGTGCTAATATCAATGAAATCAGAGGAACAATTATCGCCAACAGCCCGGCTCCTATCGGTACGGTTCCAGTCTATGAAGCCCTCAGCAGAGTCGAAAAATCAGAAGATCTGAACGATGAACTGATCCTGGACGTGATAAAAGGACAGGCCGAACAAGGCGTTGACTATATGACGATTCATGCCGGATTGCTGATAGCACATGTGCCAATGGCCAAAAAAAGGATGCTCAGAATTGTCAGTCGCGGTGGATCAATTCTGGCTAAATGGATGCAGTTTCATCAGCGTGAAAATCTTTTTTACACCAACTTTGATAAGATTCTTGAAATCTGCAAACAACATGATGTAACTCTGTCGCTGGGCGATGGACTGCGCCCAGGGTGCCTCGCCGATGCCAGCGATGAAGCACAATTCGCCGAACTTAAAGTGTTGGGTGAACTCGTTGTACGCTGTCGCGAAGCCGGGGTTCAGGTTATGGTCGAAGGTCCCGGTCATGTCCCGTTTAATGAAATAGAAATGAATATGAAAGAAGAAGAAAAAATGTGCCACGGAGCACCATTCTATATCCTCGGACCAATAGTTATCGATTGTGCCCCGGGTTATGATCATATAACCAGTGCTATCGGCGCAACCATGGGTGCTTTTCACGGCGCGGCGATGCTCTGCTACGTCACCCCGAAAGAGCACCTTGGATTACCTAACGCCGAAGATGTCCGTAACGGAGTGATCGCCTATAAAATAGCCGCCCATGCCGCAGATGTCGCCTTAAAAAAGCCTGGAGCCAGAAAACGTGATGATGAAATAAGCCAGGCACGGGCCAAGTTTGACTGGGAAAAACAGTTTGATTTATCGCTTGACCCTGAACGCGCCAGAAGCATGCGGGCGGAAGCTTTGGCCGAAACTAATTCTGAAGAACAGGCCAAAGAGGGCGAGACTGGCAATTATTGCACCATGTGCGGACCGGATTTCTGTTCAATGCGTATCAGCAGCGAACTTTAACCTGTTTCAGCGGTCTATTAAGAAAGAAGCTGGGAGCGGGAGCTCAACGTTCCCAGGCAGAATGCATGTAAATTGATACCTTTTTACTCTTATTTTGATTTTTATGAGAATATAGATTTTTATTTCGACAGTTTTGTACTATAATTGGGTTATAGAAAGTAATTTTGCAGTTTAACAATGATCCCTGAAAACGGGAAATTATGGAGTTTATAGATGAGTTTATTAAGAAACAGTATATCAAGTTTTCTGATTTTATATGTCGCCATACTTACAACCACAGGCATAGCTGGCGACAAGTCTGCTTTAACCAAAAAGCAGCGCCTGGCAGTTATAACCCGTTGTACAACAGCGATTTTAAGTAAAAACCACTACCGTCAGCAGAAGCTTGATAATAATATTTCCAGCAAACTGTTTGAACAATACTTCAAGGTTCTGGATCCTGTCAAAATATATTTCACCCAGCAGGATGTAATGGAATTTGAACAATACCGTTACTATTTGGATGACATGGCGCAAATCGGTAATTCAGATTTTGCGTTAAAGGTCTATAACCTTTTGATGAAACGCATGGAGATGTATGAAAATTTTTCTAAAGAACAATTGAAAAAAGGATTCGACTTCACCAGAAAAGAGAGTTTTGCCATAAAGAGAAATAAAATGCCACGTGCGGCAAACATGGATGAAATGAAAGAGGTATGGCGTAAAAAACTCAAAAATGATGTCCTTTACCTGCGCTTAATGGCTAAAAACATTAACGATAAAAAAACGGCAAAGCAACCAACAACAGCAACTAATACTGTATCTACAGCAAGTAAGGTTGATACAGCACAACAGACTGGTAAAACAGCAAAAGTACATGTATCTTGGAAGCACAAAACACCGAAAGAAAAAATCATGACCCGGTTGCATGATAATCTTAATTCGATGAAACAGAAAGATGATATTGATATTCTCGGCTTCTATCTGACTGCATTGGCATTGGTTTATGGTCCGCATTCAAGCTATATGCCACCTAAAAGTGAAGAAGACTTCAACATTGACATGAAATTGTCTCTGGTCGGTATCGGCGCAGTACTGACCACGGATGCCGGATATACTAAAATAGTTAAGCTTATCCCCGGCGGTCCGGCAGAAAAAGCTGGACAGTTGAAAGCAAACGATCGAATTATCGCGGTAGCGCAGGAGAATGAACAACCGGTCGACGTGGTCGATATGTCGATCAGCCGGGTTGTCAAGCAGATTCGTGGCGAAAAAGGGACAAAAGTTACTCTGACTATTCTGCCGGCGGCCAAAGGGGTCAATGCAATTCCGGTTAATATCACCATCACCCGCGACAAAGTTGTATTGAAAGAAAGTGAAGCGCAGAGTAAAATAAAAACCATGCCAATGCCCGATGGCAGTAAAGCCAAAATAGGTATTATCAACCTCTCTAAGTTTTATATTGATTTCGAGGCATACTACAAAGGCGACCCCAACTATATGAGTGCATCGCGTGACATCAGGAAAATTCTCGAAAAATTCAACAGTGAGGGGGTTGACGGTGCCATTATTGACCTGCGCAACAACGGTGGCGGCAGTCTGATGGAAGCCATAAACCTGACAGGACTGTTTATCAAAGACGGCCCGGTGGTTCAGGTACGCCGCAGTAATGGAAACATTTCAATCAAGGAAGACCCCGATGCCGAAATAGTCTTCAGCAAACCACTCATTGTTCTGACCAATAAACTGACATCATCAGCTTCAGAAATTTTCGCTGGCGCCATCAAGGATTATCAACGCGGCATCCTTATCGGCGACTCAAGAACCTACGGCAAAGGAACAGTACTTGATGTCTTCCCGATCAAACGGCTGCTGGAATATATCAACCAGGATTTTCCTGCCGGAGTTATCAAATATGAAAGTGCAATGTTCTATCGCATCAATGGTGATTCAACGCAACAGCGCGGGGTTAAGCCTGATATTGTGTTTCCGTCAATCACTGAAGAGATGGAATTTGGTGAGCAATACAATACAAACAGCCTGCCATGGGGTAAAATCGCCGCGGACAAACATGATATTTATGAAAAAGATATTGCCAAAATGATTAAAAAACTTGACCTGATTCATAAGAAACGGCTGGAAAAATCAGCCCGCTTGAAAATACTTGATGAGACTATAAAAAATTACCGTAAATACAGACAACGCAAAACGGTTTCACTTAATGAAAAAGATCGCTTAAGCGAATATCTGAAAGAAAAGAAGATTTACGATGAGCAGGAAAAGATGCTCCGCCAAAGCGAAAACGCTGACAAAAAATCAGGGGATCTCTGTCTGGATGAATCAACTAAAATCATGCGGGATTATATCTGGTTTTCAGGACCGGGAAGATAAAAATCCCGTAGGGATGCGGCACAAGTAGCCACGGGTGATAACCCATGGTCAATATAAAAATAATTTATCACTCCGTAGGAGTGAATCACAAAAAAAGACTTGAGTCGCACTTACGGAGCTGAAAGGTCTTTAATCTTACACCACGAGCTTACGCACCGTGGCTACAGTTTAACCATCCCTACTGGATTATCAAACCAGGAACTGTAATAGTTTTATAATCGAAAAGTTAGTGGAATTGTAAATTTAGCATTTAACAGCCCTGCTGGCGACGCTAACTGAAGTAACTTTCTGAAAATAGATTAATCTTTAAACTAAGTTCTTATGACGACAAATAAACAAGCACAAACAGCAAAACGTGATGAATGGCTGCAAAGCGATGATGAACAAATCATGCGCTCCTGCCGATTCGAACCATTCAAAGGCAGCGGACGTGGTGGACAGAAACGCAATAAAACCTCATCCGCAGTCAGATTGACCCATCTGCCGACCGGCATTGCCGTCACCGATTGTTCGGGGCGCAGCCAATATCAAAACCGTCATTCAGCCATAAAAAAACTACGCCTGCAGTTGGCACTTGAATTACGCAATGAACCAACATTACCCGTACGTCTCGACACCAGTCTGAAAAGCCCCGAATACCCAATTTTTATCGCCCGCCTGATAGATATTTTCCATTCAGTAAACTATAACCTTAAACCAGCCGCCGAATTTATCGGTATCAGTTCGTCAAAATTGGTAAAAACAGTCGAACGCAATCCTCAACTGTGGCAATATATCAATCAATGCCGCCAGAAAAATGAACTACCAGCACTGAAGAAGAATCGGTAGAATGGAGGATACGGAATACGGAATACGGGAGACGGAAGAGAGAAAGAACGTCCAACGTCCAAATTTGAATAAAGAGATAAGGGTAGCGGAAACAATAGCAGATCGGAAAATTCAATAGCGACAATCAGTAACCGTTAAGCTTATTACTCCGGCTTATAACCAGCTTGCATTTTTGATTATTGCCTTGCTTGGGACCGCGGGCGTCCCGCCCGCACAAAATGGCCGTTTCGCCCATTTTAAAACGCTGGACTTATGCAAGGTGATTACCGGCCGGATTAATCGCAATTGAGGCTGACCTTGTAAAGACCGCAGGTAAGCCTGTAATAACTTAGCCCAGGGTAAAGCCCTGGGTTGCACCACCACAACGCAGGCTGCCACGTGTCGCGTTCCGCAACGTGGTCATGCGAAAAGTCTGCAATAAAAACAAGCTAAACGGTTCCCCGGGAACGCTGAGCCCCAGCTCGGCATATCTCCCCCTGGGAACACCGAGCCCCAGCTCGGCACAAACAAAATATTCTTTAAACACCCCTTCCCAAAAAATGCTTAAATCAAATCGCTCTTGCTTAGCATATTTGATTTAAGCGCATCTCTACGCCTAAAATAAAAAATTAAGTCATTCATCACCAACAAATTTACCGTGAATATCCCCTAAATTATCCCTTTATTAAAATAAGAGCAATAAAATAGCCTTTAAAGAATATTTCAAGCAGTAATTTATAAAAAATGAAAATTCTTATTCTTTATTGTATTGTTTTGGCTATTTGCATATCAGAGTGTATGAGTTGATTTACAATAAAAGAGATATCGCTGTTTTTTGCTTTTGCTACTTTATTCACGAAAGTAAAAACAGTATTCTGCACGAATATATCTGTCTAACCCCAAAAGGTCGCTTGAAATATACGTTAAACATTCTATAATATGACCATGTTTAAAGAATCCCGACAGGGATTGTGCGGTTATACCAACCCCAACTACTTTGTCCACATTTTCAAACAGGTTTATCACAAAACCCCAACTGCATTTTTAAAAGATCTCAATACCGGCAAATATGACTTCGCGACAAGCGCCATTGAGATCGTGCAGGTATAAGTACATGAGTCGCGTATGTGCGTTGTAGGTGTTTTAGTTTTTAAGTAAAGCAAACTGTCTTGGAAGCTGAAATAGATACGGACAACGAGTGCATCTGGATTTATGTCAAGTAACACGAGCTACGTAATTCAAATAGCAATTAATCAGGAATTAATATTATGCAGAAACTAAGTTCAAACAGTTATGTTAGAGTCCTTGAGAACTGGGTAGAGGGCGCAGCCAAATATTTTTATACCCCAGCTGACTCCTCGGAGATAATGTGTTACGGCACCGGTGAAAGCCACCATTGGGCGGTTCAGACAAACATGAATGCCTTTGCCGCGTTTGCGGTGCTGGCGACTTCGCCGGATTTAGATGAAAGCGCCATCGACATGAGCCGGAGCAAACTGCTGGATGTCAGCCTGAAAATGTTAAGGTATTCGCTACGGACTCATCACTGTGGCGAAAGATTTTGTTCGAATAACAGACAATGGGGGCATTCATGGATCAGTGTACTCGCGCTGGAAAGAATGATGCATGGATTTGACGCGGTGGAAGAATTTCTTGATGAAGCGGATAAGTTGGCAATGCGAAGAATTCTTGAGTCGGAAAGTAATAATATTTTGGATCATTATGAAATTGTCGCGGGAATCGAATATTCCATAAACAAACCGGAATCGAATATTTGGAACGGGGCGATGTTATTAAGAACTACCGCCTATTATCCTGACACACCACGAAAAGATGAATATCTGCAAAAAGCTACCGCATTTTTCATTAATGGCATCTCCATACCGTCAGACAACGCTACGACCAAAATAATTAATGGAAAAATGATTAAAGAATGGCATATCGGGCCTAATTTCACGAAAAACCTTTCCCTTAACCACCATGACTATATGAATGTGGGCTATATGGTTATTTGCCTGTCAAATATTGCCATGCTCCATTTTTCACTGAAAACACGCGGCATTGCGCCGCCGGATGAGGTATATTTCCATGCCCAGGAGCTCTGGGAGGCGATAAAACAATTCATATTTTCGGATGGCAGATTACTGAGAATTGGCGGTGATACCAGAGCCCGATACTGCTATTGCCAGGACTACGCGGTTCCAATGTGGCTTTTTGTGATGGATAAGTATGGCGACGAAGATGCCCTTCAATATGAGGCTGGCTGGCTACAGCAAGTAACAAGAGAAACAGCCGTTAACGCGGATGGCTCTTTTCTTTCAACCCGTCTGGCAGCAATGGCTCAAGTAAATCCATTTTACTACACCCGGCTGGAAGGCGATCGGGCAGTAACGATGTCTTACGGAGCTTATTGGCGTCGTTTGTATGAGTCTTTACCGCAGCAAATATCCTCAAATTTCAAAGAGGCGAAGGTTTTATGGCAGGATGAATTTCATGGCGCGACGCTGGCCCGCGATACAAACCAGATCGCCTCCTGGGTGTGGAAAGCCGGACAAAGACCCACCGGCTTATGTGTACCACCCAATAGAAGTGATATGGCGGAATGGCAGCATAATCTGAGCGGGGAACTGGTAACGTCTAACATCGCAGTTCCAAGCATTATATCTGACGGGCATGATATTTTTGCTGGCGGATTCGTGAACTATGGATGTCTGCACTGGACAGAACGTTCACCGTTGGGCGAAGGAGAGACAGAAGATGTTTTTGCACAGCACGGTATAGTATTCGCCGCGCTTCCTGACAATAAAACCGTAATATGTCTGCAATACGCAGAAACCAGCAGGAGAATTTATCTGCCGTATATAAAAGGGCTCGGCTTAAAGATGCCTAATGATCTTTTTAATAACTTTAAGCGCAAATATGTTTCAGCCGGAGGAACTGTTGAACTTGCCGGTTGCCCGGACAAAGAGGAGATCATAAAACTTAAGTCTTCCTGGCTTAATATTGATGATTGTTTGGCCGTGTTTACGATTTACGGTGATGAGCAGCTAACGATTTACCGTCCTGCTGAACGTCAGATAAACATTAAAGACAAACCGACTCTCACCAGCCTTTACGCGGATGAGATTTGCTCAGTGTTCAAGGCGGACAAGAATATTGAGCCGTCCAATAAAATCGTCATTGACACTGCCGTCATGCTCATGACCGGAATTGATGCGGTAGCAAGCAAAAAGATAAGCGAGCAGCAGTGTTGGCAAATAATAGCTATGGGTGCTGAAATTAGAGCAGTTTCAGGCCGTGACGCAAATGGTCAAGAATATCTGCTGATCGCAAACTTTACCCAAGCGAC
Source organism: Victivallaceae bacterium (assembly GCA_021647315.1). Lineage (GTDB taxonomy): Bacteria > Verrucomicrobiota > Lentisphaeria > Victivallales > Victivallaceae > JAKIUY01. The sequence continues at coordinate 615 of JAKIUY010000084.1, read as the reverse complement.
AAAAAGAGTGGATTTAACTTTATTTTCGGCAACCCATCAATTGGTAAGCTTGACTTCACCTGAAAAGCCTATTCAGGATAATGAATTATCTATTGAACCATTTACAGCTCACCTTCTAAAGATTATGTAGCAGCACAGCGGTTTCACAGCGGATACATTCCTCGTATTAAAAGAAATACGGTTGAGTGCGAAGAATCATATTTTGATTTTTTAGCGAGTGCGTCCCGCGCCCAAATAAAGTATGACTCAAATAAATCATACTTAACTATTCATTTAGGTGCTGGATAAATGAGCTCAAAATCAAAAATCTGCCGTGAAGAGTTTTGAAATTGCCTCTACCATCAAAATATATTTAAATTCCCTAAGTAGTGTTTTAATTTCCCTGATTTGATATTTTCTTCTAAAATGACCCTATTGGCTGTTCTTAACCGCCGACTGACTTCACGTCCCATATTCATCATAATCATGGCATATTCTTCCAGTGACTTTTTCCGTTACGGGCGAATGCCCTGTAACTTTTAAAATCTACTAATTAGCAAAAGAAGGGTTCAACCATTAAGTTAAATAATCTCAAAAACTTAACAATGGAGGAACCCTATGATAGTAAACACCGCA
>JAKIUY010000083.1 GCA_021647315.1 Victivallaceae bacterium | reverse complement strand
TTTTCAACTAATATTCAATTCCCAATGCTCAATTTTCAATTTCAAAGTTTTTTTCTTCACTTCATCTGTTGGATATTCCGTGTGCGATATTGGATATTCAATTTTTTCCTATTTCGCACGAGTCATAATTACAATTATTAATATAACATTATCCGTGGAGTTCGCAACAAACTTTATTCCTCTGCACTTTTTTATTCAAAAAGAAACGATCAGTAACGTATTTCTACGTTTTATTTCGTGCTTTTAGTAATTTTCGTGGTAAAAAATTCTTCTTTAGTAACCCCATGGTTAAGATTTTTGCCTGCAAAAAAGTTAACCATTCTACGTTCTCTATTTCGTTTTTTCGTGGTTTTTAAAAATAATTTTGCCACAAATGATTCTGCCATATCTTTGGTTATACAGGACTTGCAATATACAACCAAAGTTTTATAGTAATGAACTAAAAAAGAGTATATAAATGAAAGAAGAAATATTAGTCGTATTCATCGGCAGCAGCCATCCGCAAGCTGAAAAGTCATATAGTAATATTGAAGCAAAAGTCCAAGCCAAACGTCCAGAAATGAAACTGCGGCGAGCTTATACCTCAAAAGTCAGCCGCGACAGACTGGCAAAACAGGGTATTCAGGTTGATTCAGTAGAGGAAGTTCTAATCAAAATGGCAGCAGGCCATGTTGATCATGTATCTGTCCTGCCCTGCATGATATTCTCAAACAGTGCCTGTATGGAAATGATGGCTGATTTTATGATCCATGGCGAAAAATTTAAAGATGGCATCTCAATGTTTCGTGTCATGCTGGACTTGACTGCTGATTATGAGATATTCGCCAATGCTTTCTTTGATGCCGTAATTCCACCCGAACGCCACCCCGATGATGCTGTAGTGCTGATGGCACACTCTGCCAGTGATCAGTTCAGTGTATTGGGCATGGTACTCAAACAACGTGACAATAATACTTTTATTACAACCCTTGAAGATTTACCGGAGTTATCAACACTGCGCGAAGAACTTAAACAGGCGGAAATTAAAAAAGTTTACCTAATCCCATTAATGATGACTGCGGGCATCCACGTCCATCGTGACATGGCGGAAACGATGTGCCAGGCTATCGAAGCAGATAACATTAAGTGCATCCCAATCACCCAAGGTCTGGGAGAAAACAACCGCATAGCCCAACTACTAGCCAACCATATCATTTAGCCCTGCCTTTAAAATAAAGGTACTTGATGAAAAGAATATTGGAATTCCTAATAAAAAAGTTACCCAACATTGGAAGTATTACTGGCTGGAATCAAATTCCCACGAAGAGGAGTTTATTACTGATCAAAATGGATATGTGGAGTTTCCTGAACGAAGGATCACTAAAGATGTCTTTTCAAGAGCTTTATGGAAAACAGGACAAGAGAAAAATCGATAACTTATCGATTGTACGAACTGCGTATCAGCGTGCTATTTTGGGTTGAAATTAGAAATTAAACGGTTAAATATGCGATTAAAGTTAAGAGATACGCAGTCGCACATCTTAGTGTTCTCACTAAAAATAACCCGACAGGGTTAAACAATAATAGCCGTGGGTTTCAACCTACGGAATAGGAGAACAAAACCAGCGATTACCCAGAAACTACCTGACGCAAAATATCTACCGCCTGAATGATCTCTTCTGTTGTATTATTTGTCCCGATTGACAAGCGCAGGGCACTATAAAGCAGTTCCTGCGATAGCCCCATTGATTTCAGCACGTGTGACGGTTCACCACTGCCGGTTGAACATGACGCGCCGGACGACACCGCCACCCCTTTCATATCGAGCATCATCATCAAAGTATCACTTTCGTGACCAGAAAAACTGACATTTACCGTATTGGGAATCCGCAATGCCCCTGCCCCACTAATTACCGCACTTGGAATATTTTCTAAAATTGCTTGTTCCAGCAATTCACCCAATTGGCGTAATTGCGCTATTTCCGAATCAAGATTATCTGCTACAAATTCACAGACTTTACCGAATGCGACAATTCCCGGCACATTCTCGGTGCCGGAACGCAGCCTGGACTCTTGATTCCCCCCGAAAATAAGTGGTTCAATCTTACAGCCAATTCTGACGTACAGTGCCCCTACCCCTTTCGGTGCTCCGATCTTGTGTCCAGAAATGCTCAACAGATCCGCGCCGAGGTCCATAACGTCAACCGCCATTTTTCCCAATGCCTGGACGGCATCAACATGTAATAGTGCCCCCTTTGCATGCACAATCTCAACAATTTCTTTAATCGGCTGAATTACCCCAGTTTCATTATTTGCCAACATAATTGACACCAATGCGGTTGTATCATCCAATGCCTCATCAAGCGCATTCAAATCAAGCAAGCCATTCGCATCCACTGGAATATAGGTTATAGCAAAACCGTCTTTAGCAAGTTCTTTGAAGACATTCAGGACTGAACTGTGTTCACTGCGACAGGTTATCAGCTGTTTTTTACCACGACTACGAGCCGCTATACCGCGAATAGCCATATTGTTGGATTCAGTACCGCCCGAAGTGAAAATAACTTGCGAAGGCGGAGCATTCAGCAACCTGGCAACCTGAAAACGTGCCCGGTCAACTGCCTGCTTTGCCTGCTGACCGAAATGATGCATGCTGGAGGGATTGCCACAGATATTCTGACAGCAATCCATCATCACCGCAATCGCTTCCGCCCTTACCGGTGCAGTCGAATTATAATCTAAATAAATATGTTTCACTAGCTAAATTTCCTGTTTTTTAGGCATCTAATCACTAACCAATTAATTTACTGTCCAAAGCTGAAATTTGCAATCTCATCTGCAATGATTTAGCTATGCAGGCAATTATTTCATTAATTAAACATAACTTTCTTCTAAAAAAACTTGCATCGTTGGAAACTTTACGCTATAATACCTATATAGATAGCTGGTATACTAGACCTTAACACGAAAAGGTTTAACTCACTGTATAACTAAAAAACAGGTTGGATTTTTCGCGTAGGATGCGGACAGCTGATTAAGGCACGAAAGTGTTTACATAGTAGAACTATATAAATATTTTCGTAACGCAGAGCAGCTGTTTGCAATCAAGCGAAAAATCCAACCTGTTTTTTTGTGAGTCCTAACTGATAATTATTACAAATTTAAAACTGAGGAGAAAAAGTGCGTATCAAGCGAAACATTATCTATCTGGTGGCCATGTCTATCTTGATCTTAGCTACCGCCCATGCCTTAGGCGAAAACTTAACTGGAGTTTTTAGCCAGCCCAAACAGGTCACCTGGAGCACCAGTCCACACTCACTGCCCCACCCCACTTTTATCAACAATGAATACGGGACTGGCTTTAAATTTTCTTGTGACTTTACCGATGTCAATCCCAGCTATCCACGTTGTTACTGGGATGCATCATTCAAACCAGTCGACCTGTCAAAACAGGTTACCATTGTTATGAAAGCACAGATAAAAAACAGCAATTCATTAACTCGAATTGCCTTTTACCTACATAACGACAAAACTTGGTATCTAAGCCGTTCAATGGCAGCTTTAGGCGATGGCATGAACACCCTTACCTTTCAGCTCGCTGACTATAGAGCTGACGGCGGGGGCAAACGTCTGGGCAAAAGCAACCCGTTTAATCAGGTTGATAAAATCAGAATCAACTTTTTCCCACGTGGGAAAAGCAGTGCCAATCCACCGGAGATCACTATCTACAATATCCGAGCGAGCGCGACTAAGGTTGAAGCCGGGGATGGTCCGCTATTCACCCCGCCGCAAGGCGAAAAACTATCCCCGAAGAAAAAATATGATAAAAACGGTCAACTGCTTGAGACCAGAATGATTCTGGATGAAAGTGGCAGTTTTCTCAAATATGGCAATAAAAAGGTACTCAATGACCTGTCACAGGCCGGATTCAATGCCTATATGCCAGCTATCTGGCATGGACGCGGCGCAATTTATCGTTCAAAACAGACCAAAACCGAACCGCGTTTTGCTAAATATTTCACTGACAAAGATGCTTTTGCAGAATTGATAAAAGCGGCTCATGCCCGTAGTATCGAGGTGCATGGCTGGTTCTGTGTCGCCTACCGCGGCCGTCCGGATGCCCATCCTGAATTTGCCACCGAAGGAGTTCCCGAAGGTGCCTACGACCTGCAAGATCCGGCCTTCCGTGATTTCATTGTCAGAGAAATTGTCGACTTTGCCCTTAAATATGATGTTGATGGTGTCAATCTTGACTATATCCGCACCAAAGGGGTATCATTCAGTAAAATTGCGGCTGAACAGTATCGAAAAAAATACAACGCCGATATTAATGAACTGAAAAATCGCAGTAAAGATGCAAAAATTGAACAACGGTTTCTGGAATGGCAACGCGATGCAGTCTCGGATATTGTCCGTCGAATCAGTGCCGGTATAAAAGCCAAGAAACCCAATTTAGTCATTTCAATCTGCGGCCATCTGCTGAAAAAGCCGCAATTGCAGGCGCAAGGCAGAAACAGTTGGTTATGGGCAGAAGAAGGCTGGATCAACATTGCCTACAATATGGATTATAACTGGCGGCCTGATTTTGATAAATTTGATGCCAGCCGCCATTCAACCACCGTGCCAGATAAATTTGTCCTGATGCTAGGCAACTATGAGCTCAAGGGCAGAAAAGCGCTACCACGCAATGCGGAACAGGTCGCTCGCTTAGTTGATTACGCATTAACTCGGTTCCCCTACCGCGGAGTTGCATTTTACAGCTACGAACGCCTGGATGCGGCCCAGATAAAAGCCCTGCGCAACGGCCCATTCAAAACGCCAGCCAACCCCTATTGGGGCGAACAAAACAAGTAACAAATAATCATTTAAAGCTGGCAATACAAGAGCCAACTCTAGGAACGCCAAGCCCCAGCTCGGCAGAAGGTGGGAGAGACCTCTGGTCGCCAATTCGTTACCGGGATGGTGACATCCTACATTCGGGGGACACCGAGCCCCAGCGCGGCATAAAAAATCGGCTTCCCGTAGAATACTAGTGGAACTGTAGACTATATTGCGTTAAAAGACTAGCATATTAATCAAACTAAAAAAAATCTAAAATAATTTAAAAATCACTTGCATCTTTAAAACTTTTACGTTATAATAGCTATATAGATAGCTATATAGCTTTAAATCAGGAAAACTAAAGATGCCACGAGCAGTAGATAAAATCCGCAGTTACATCAGCCATGAAACGGGTCGAGGAAAACTCTTCCCAGGCAAACGTCTACCGTCATATTCAGCGATGCAGGATCAGTTCGGGTTTAGTTACGCGACAGTCCAGAACTCCATGCGTCGCCTACAAGCGGAAAAGGTGGTCGATATTGTCAATGGCAAAGGCTGTTATATTGCAACGCCTAGAACCCTGAAACTAGCTTTTTATCTACCGGAAACGACGTTAAATTTTTGCCAGCTTAAACAACTTTTTGACAAACATCTGGACAAATCACTGCGCATAGAGGTTGAATTACGCGAATGGCAACGCTACGAAATCAAGCCGCCCGATAATGAAACTCATGCGATCATGATTGGCGCATCGTATAATTCACCTTTCTCTATTCCCGGTCTATCCAGTTTTGAATTTTTTGACGGTTTTGATAAACTACTTAAACAGTTACATCTACAAAACAGCGGCACCGATAATGCCTTCTATGTTCCATTCTATAGGAATGTTTCTCAGTTCGGCATCAATCTTGACCTACTCGACAAGTCAGGGTTCAGTATAAATGATCTGAGCAGTGACTTTGGCTGGTGGGACGAACTCAATGCAAAAGTACAAGTGAAACCATCGGTGATAGTGCCGTCATCATTTTACTGCAACCAACAGTATCCATGGTGGTTCGGATATTTCCTCCCACTGTTCGCCAATCTATTGATCAATGCCACCCAATCACCGGATGCAATCTATACTACCCCGTTGTTTGATACTCCCAGTGGCGCAAAATTACTGGATATTATTGCCTCCCACAGGAGCAATCATGCGAATAATCTTTTTTATAGTAATAAATCAGTCATTGAACTGTCCGCCGGAACCTGGCTAACCATGCAAAATAAAACCAGAAAAGATTTTCTGGTTAAAAACTTTATGATTAAACCATATAAATTCAATGAGCGCAAAATTTGCCTGCTCGGTCAAAACTGCCTTCAGACATTTATGCATCATGATCTCGACAGTGATGATCGCAACCGTATCTGGGAAGTAATTAAAATATTGCTCTCGAAACCATTCCAGCTGGATTTCTGCAATCTCAGCGGGATGCTTTCTGTCAGAAAAGATATTGCGCCTGACGAATATATTTGGAATAACCGTCCTGACTTTGCCGCTTTCATTCCTGAAGCTAACGATATCAATATTTCAGGAAATATTTTTCCATCACACTACCTGGCAACAATTGCCGCATTAATTGAACAATACGCCTTCTATAATGCCGACAAACAGACAATTCTGCGTCAGCTGGATAAAAAAATTGCCTTTAATATTAAACCGCAAATAACATAGGAAAATTATGAATTATGAATTATGAATTAAGGATTACGAATTACGAATTATTAGTTATTAATTTAATTGATGATTTTTGACTACTTAAGGCATCCGTGGGAATTGCCAAGTCATGAAAAACAAAAAAATAGCACAAAAAAACAACCCCAAAAAAGGAAAATAACCATGAAAAACAACACCCAAAATAAAAGTCATAACATGTTAACCAGCAATAAATTCACCCTCATAGAATTGCTCGTTGTAATCGCGATTATTTCCATTCTGGCCAGCATGCTGTTACCGGCACTGAATCAGGCTCGGGAGACGGCAAAAAAAATATCATGTTTAAGCAATTTAAAACAGATTGGTGTTCTGAGTATACTCTATTCTGACGATTATGATAACTATATGGTCGTTTCAAGGCAAAAAGACAGTGGTGGGAACTGGATAACATTTGATGTAATACTGCAAGGTGGAACAGTTAAGAATGATTATTTAACTCAAAGCAATGCCTTGTTCAGGTGCCCTTCCGATGCCCGTAATCTTCCGACTGGATGGTGGAATCGACACCGTTCCTACGCCATGAACCGTGGGCAAAGTGCCAGCAATGTGGCTTCTGATACAGTTAACCACCCCACCTGTCAGGGCGTCACCTGGAGTGACAATACCTGGTCGGTCAAGATCAATCGCCTCTCGGCACCGTCAAAAACCATTGGTATTACCGAACGTCAAAATGTCAGTGCAACCGGGTTTGCGCAAAACAGATTCGGGCAATCTGATTCACAAACCATCGACAATCCGACTCAATTGCGTGATGGCGGTTTCTGGCCTGCGGGTCCATTACGCAACCCTGAGATTCATGGCAACCAGAACAACTATCTTCTGATGGATGGACATGCGGCATCACTTACACCACGTGATACCATGACTACCGGTGTTTTTTCTCAGCCACGTGGAATGTGGACCCGAAAAAAGGGTGATTAAGAAATTATACAAGAGCGCCAAGCGAAGCTGGTGCAAATAAAACTGGGATAAACTCGATCCGGCAGGCAAGAACAAACCCGACTTTGTCGGAACATCGAACATCGAACGTCGAACGTCGAATGAAAGGAAAATATAAATTCCAATTTGATGAGCAAAGCCGGCGACGCCGGAACCAGTAGCGTGCGACTTCCAGGCGCAGGGATATGATCTCCTTTGGAGATCAGTTTATGCGCCAGGATGTCGACACTCGTAGAGGACAACGTAAAAGTACTGGGAAAAATACAATTTACTATTGGATGAACATAAAATTATAAAATAGAGAAATATATTATGCCTATTAAACAATACACCATCAATAAGTTATCACTATCGCTGATACTGCTGGGAATATTGACAGTTGCACCATTCGCAACTGCTAAACCACAGTCACCATTCAAAATACGTGGAGTTCATCAATTTTTGTATCCTGAACTACAACAAAAACTGAATCCCGACAAACCGGTTTGGAAACAATTTAATCAACGTTTAAAACAACTTGCAGAACTTGATTACAACCTAGTCGTATTCGGCATGGGCAATGCCTACCGTACCCTCTTAACGGTATCAGCAGGTGGTACAGTGACACTCCAAGGCGGAACCGCCAACGATCTTAAAAAGTTGGTTCAACAGGCAATAAAGCTCAATATAGAACCGGTTTTCGCCATAAAATTCATTGGTAAACCCAATGCGATGTTTAAAGAACTTGGGAAAAAATATCCCGGGCTGCTGGTTAATCCTAAAAGTAAAAATACCATTATTGACCCAACCTTCAAGTTGCCAGGCGCTAGCAGCTCGTATTCCGGCACCTATTTAAAGGTTATTGATTTTCTTACTGCATTATATCCCAAGGAACATCCACCAAAGTATTTCATGCTCGGCATTGATGAATTCATCTCCTCCGAAATGGCAATGGTAGCAAAAAAAATGCAGTTATCCCCGCCTGAAGCATTTGCCTACTGCCTAAATATTGGGACATCGCATCTATTACGCAAAGGTATTACCCCGATAATCTGGGGTGACAGTCTATTGTCGCCAACTCTGGGTAAAGCGGATCATGGCATTACCGTGCCAAACTACCAGCCTGACCCACGCCTCAAACTAAAACTCGGACACTCATATTACAGCACATTTAAGAGTAAAGATTACCAACTGCACCAGATGGTTAATTTTATGCAAAATCGTGATAAAATCATCGTTGCGGACTGGCACTACCGTTCCTCACCTACTGGCGAATTTCCTTCTGTTGATTATTTTCAACAAATTGGCTTTAAAGATGTCTGGGGTGCACCCTGGAACAATATGACTAATATCCAGCAGTTTGCACGCTATGCAGACAAACGCCAATGCGGGGGGATGCTGGCGACAACGTGGAATAATTATACTATTAATGATCAACTGAAAATCAAGCAAATTCTCTACAACTGCTCAGCCTACTTTCACAATCCGCAACTACCGTTGCCCAGCAGCAAGTTACATTTTGCCATAACTAACAAAGCTGGCAAAGAGTTAGTAAATAGCAGTAGTACCGGACTAATTACAGTTCATAACAAACAGCTATATTTTAACGCCACTATTAAACAGAAAATATCGCCTAAAAACATGGAGCTGTTAATAATCTGCAATAGCCAGAAAAAACAGTTCCAGCTACCATTGACCTTCAACCGAAAAAAACAACTCACCGGGAACTTTTCCATCCCAGCAAGTATTATTCCCCCTGCCCGCCTTAGAATCGAATATGGACTGGTCAACACCACAGACGGACTCTATTATCTCTATGAGGGAGTTGCAGGATTTGAATATGGCAAGCATAAAAAAGTTGCATCCAATGCTCCAGCAAAAAGTCTATTTTATATAAACTTCAGTTCAGTCAAGCAAACTGATCTGAATAAATTATGGGCAAGTGGCAAATGTAGCACGCCACTGACAATAGAGCCCAAATCAGGGAGCACGCCAATACTAGCTGACGGTGGCATTAATAGTTCCAGTGTCAATGGTATCTGGACAGAACCTGTCATTAATAATTTTATAACTAAAGGTTTTAAGCTGCAAATCACGGCAAAAATGACGGGTAAATTCAAAGGAAATTTATATTGCGCTCTCCTGACCCAAGGAGATTTTTTCCATGGGTTCAGAATATTGATCAGGAAAAACCAGAAACTACTTTTCCAGTTTGGCGGTCTTGGCAATAATAAACCACTAGCAATTTTGACAAAAAAAACATTCCCGATGAACAAGTGGACCAAGCTTGAGTTTATCTATATAGCGCCAGACAAAACCAAACAAGGTTCACTGACGATAAAAATAGATGGCAAAAATGCAGGCACAACCCCGTTACCGAAGTCAATGATTATTGATAACAAATCATTGCTCGGTGTCGGCTGTGAACCAAACGGGCGTCCCCGTGCCGGCAGGAAACTGCCAATGCGCCGCCCAAATTTTCCCGGTCTAATTAAATCAGTAACTATTTCACCAATCAAATAGATAATTTATGAAATTATTAGAACCAGAAGACAGATTATTCTTTATGTGGTTATGCAACCCTGTTAATGCATTGGCTACCATAAAACATTTAAAGACATTACATCGTTGCCGCACAAACTCGGAACTTCCTCTAGGAGCAACGACAAAGTATGCTTGCAACCTAGAAGATCCCCGAACTTTTCAATATTGCACTTGTATGCGTGCCACAACTGGCACTGCTGATAAAGTGAAAGACAATATTGTTTTGCCACTTGCAGGAACTGAATATATTGTCAATGATAAAATCGACTGGACTTGCTTCTTTGAAGACCGTGAAGATTACACTGCCCTCCATCGCTTTTGCTGGTTAAATAATACGCCACAGTTTTTTATATCCAGTGAACCGGGATATCGGTTCATAAGCAACTGGATTGAGACTTTTCATCATAATGAGGACGATTTCGCATACCAAAGTTATACCATATCAGAACGATTAGTGCATTGGATGTTATTTCTGACACGATGGGAAAACCAGGCTTCATTGAAGAAAAAAGACGAACTCTTGATATTTGACTCTATAAAAAAACAGCTTTATATCGTGGCAAACAGCCTGGAACAACATGGTAGACATTATACCAATAATCATTTACTCAATAACGGCAGGGCTCTTTACATGGTCGGCTGGTTTATTAACGATCCTGACATGATTGATATTGGACGGCGATGTATCCGTTTCGGATGTGGATTGATTTCATCAAAAGGGTTTCTTAAAGAACACTCAACTCATTATCATTTGTTGATAGCCAAAAATTTCCTGGAAATATTTCTCGTAGCAGCAGAATTTGATCATGATTTCATAAAGGAACTCAAACCAACTCTAAAGAATTTATTCAATATTGCATCATTATTAATTGGTCAAAAATCCGATTCTCCAATACCCTTGATCGGTGATATTTCACCGGATGCGACTCCTTTATGGCTTTCGACAATGATGTTCTACCTCTTGAATGAACGGGTAGAAGGCTCTACAGAAGATAAGTCAGAGATTTGCTGGTTTGATAGTTGGGATGTAAGCAATACGGATATATCATTTTTAAGTCCTACAAATACCACAACAAACTTAAATGATCAGGAAAGTGGTTTCTTCTATTGCCGGGAAGGGGCATTTCGTTTATTTTTTCATAATCCAGTTAGTACCAGCAAACCTAATTTTTCACATTATCATGTGGATGATCTATCTTTTAGTTTGATGATTGGGGATAAAGCAGTCATTCAGGATCCAGGACGCCCTACCTATATCCGTTCGCATATACTCAGCCTATATGCGAGAAGTCCTTATGCTCATAATACTGTTTTTTTCAATCAGTACCCCATTTCACCACCACAGTCAAAACTTTTTCCTGAACGCTATACTCATCCCATTGTTACTGTTAAAGAGGTTGAACAAAAAGAAGGCACCAAGCTGATAATTATGCATGATGGGTTTAAGCGAATTCATAAAAATATCTATTTCCAAAGGGAGTTCAAAGTGTCTGAATCCTATTTCTGCCTTAATGATTATTGGCAAGTGCCAGTACAGGGAATGGTCATGACACGGTTCCATCTTGGAAACGAAATAACAGAGATTATCCGTGAAGATAATTGCTTAATTCTTGTTTTTCAAAAGGCTAATGAGAAACTTAAATTAAATTACAAAATAGAAAAACTGGTTGAAATCAAAATATCCAGAGGAATTACAGGAACTAAACCAGAAAAATGCGCTGGCTGGGCTTTCCCCAAGTATGGTGTTTCATTGCCCGCTTATACGTTGAATTTCATCCAGGAAATATCAGGAAGTTTTGTGAATAATTTTGAGATTTCAAGAAAAAAAATTAACCATCAATAAAAAAGGATAAATTATGTTTTATAAAAAACGACTACAAGCACTGGGAATACTCTTAACCGTTGGTAGTATCTGTCTAAGCAGCTCAGCGGCAAATCAAACGGCAACATTTGCCACAAAACTAACAAAACTTACCGCCAGGCCAACCGTTGCATTATCATTTGTCAATGATAAAATCACGGTAACCGGCAGTGCGAAAGTAACTGTAACGCCAAACAAAGGAGAATTAGTATTTGTCGCGGGGCAGGATAATGAAGTGGCTACAGTTATCTCTGATCAGGATATCGGCGTTACCGCACTGAATATCAGCGGTGGCAAAATATGTTCTGCTACCGAAGGCAGTTTCAGTGTCTGGTTTACCCCACTGGCTGCGTATGACGACAACCCCAAACAACGTCACTATTTTTTCTCTGGCGGCACCAATGCGGCAGCTGTATACTTTTATATCACCGGCAACAGCCGACTCACGCTACAGTTCAAACAGGTAGTAAATGGTAAACCATCCTGGCCAGCCTACCAGTTTGACTTTAAGTGGGCCAAAAAGAATGAAAAATTTGTAGCTGGCAAATGGTATCATATCGCCGCGACCTGGAATGCTGAAACTGCGGTTCTCTATATCAATGGAGTTAAACGTCAGAAAAAAACTGCGATGCACAAAACCGTCGTTGATTTCAGCACTATCACCTTAGGAGCGTACTTCGGCAAGAAAAATATCAACGCTGCCATGACCAATGTTGCGTTTTTTGACAAATGCCTGACGCCGGAAGCCATTAAAATCCTGGCGGCTAAGTAAAAAAGTTGAACACAACCGGCTTTGCCGGAGCTAAAAAACAAACACGAAAAGCACGAACAAAAAAATTTAACCACTAATTTTCACTAATTAAACACTAATGAAAAAAAGTTGCCTGCTTTTGGGCTCTGCCAAAAATCAAGCAACGATATTTATTAAAACAGAAACAGGTAACTCTTCTTTATTGTAATAACCCAATGGTTAAATTAGTTTAATTCGTTGATAAAAATATTTTTTTATACAACTAGGAAATACAAATTCCTATTAAGTTAAAACAAGGGAAATAACATGCATTTAACAACTTCACTTTTCATTACCACTATTCTTTTAATTTCATCAGCTCTGACCGCCGCGCCGGTTGACTTCAAACAGGAATGGCAGCTAAAAGATGCCTACCGAGAACGTAGTACCACCCGAAAAAAAACCTGTCTCAATGGACGCTGGAAAATTCGGCTGTTAAATGCAAACGAGCTAAAAACCGCGGCAACCATAGCATCAGCAAAAAACTCAAAACCGGTCAAAAAATTATCGATCAAAGCACAGATGCTGCAAAACCTGAAAAAGCTCAATAAAAAAGCCCCTGCCCAAAAGCAAAAATATCCAGCAGAATTAAAAACTTCAGCAGCAAATTCGTCGCTCTATATTTATACGCCGGGCCTGTTTTATAATCCCGGCGGACGCCAAACGGGATTACTTGGCACAGGTTTGATCAACAACCAACGAGTTGGTTGGGGTGCAACCCGCAAACTTACTTACAACGGCAAAAATATAAAATCTTACCCCGGGGCAGTTTACCAACGTGATATAACAATCGCCAAACCGGGGAAAGATTACTTTATCCGGCTTGACAACGTCAAAGACAAAGCGTTGGTTTATGTCAATGGCAAATTCGCAGGAACAAGCGAAGGGCGTGAAGCAAATGATATTTCAATATCCCGATTACTTAAAGCGGGCAATAATAGACTGCAAATTGTCGTTACGCCTGACAATATCAAAGCCAAGCCCCAGCTGCGCGGTCTGATCGGCGATATCTGGCTGATTAAACGTCCAGCAACTCAATTTATCAAATATGCCTTTCTGGAAACAGCTGATTTCAGCAATAAACAGTTAGTCCTGAAACTTGCGTTACAAGGAAAACCACAGGGACAATTCACCGTAACATTCAAATTCAAAGGTACAAATATAACTATTCCAGTTAAATTAACTCCGCAAACCGACAAATGGCTTACCGCAACCTTTAAATTCCCGCAAGTCGCTGTCTGGTCACCAGAACAGCCCAACTTATATAAATGCATCGTCAAATGGCAGAAAAGCGGTAAAATCATTGATGAAACCACCCCATTCAACTTCGGCTTCCGTGAAATTAAGATCAACGGGAAAAATTATATCTTCAACAATCATAAATTTCATTTCCGTAATTTTGCGGGTTCAAGTTATCTCAGCCATATCGAAGCGAAAAGTTATAGAAAAGATTTTGCCGAATTCAAAAAAGCCGGCATTAACTCAATCAGTCTGTGGAACCCTGAATCTCCGGAAAATATCCTTGACTTGGCCGATGAGTATGGCATAATGGTCAATATTTACCTCTACGGCATCAAAGCTAACTATTTATCATGGAATGACCGCAAAACCAGAAACAAAGTAAAAAAACAGCTGACAGAACATCTGAAAGCAACCCAGAATCACCCTTCAGTGATCCACTACTTCATTAACCCCGGCTTGCTCCCTTATGCTCAGGACATTTCACCCTATGGCATTGCCCATGATACCCTGCTGCCGAAAGAAGATTACGATGGCAATCATGCCCAGACAGGCCCGGCATTTGAATACGAAAAATGGTTGAAAACATTCGATCCGTACAAAGCGGTACTCCAATATGCCGGTGGTGCTTATGGCGATGTCTACAGCACCATGATCTATCTGAACTTTGTCAGACTTCAGGATAAAAAAGAGTGGCTGAACGGCTGGAGCAAAACCGGCACAAAACCTTTCTATGCTATCGAAATGGGGATGCCATGGGACAGTTCATACTATCACGACCATATTTCAGGCACGGTAAAACCACGCGCATCTGAACCGATGATTGCCGAATATACAGCTATTGACTTTGGCGAACAGGTCTATGCGCTGGATAACAAAACCTGGTATCGCAAACAGTTTGCCTGTAAAGTCAAACCAAAGGCACAGAACGGCAATGATTTTTATATTGGCGGCTCCAGCCTGTTCTATCAATATTGGCGTCCGGGCAGACCAAAAAATATCCTGCTGCAGGAACGGCTACTGTTCGCTGAAACCGTTCGCGCCTGGCGCTATAACGGCATCAGCGGTTTCACTCCATGGGCTTATCTTGAAATGATTGCCGATGATGATGGAAAACTTGAGAGCCCCATACCGGCAAAATACAGTAGTTACAAAACCCCGGGAGCCAAACCGTTTTATCAGATCAACAGCCGACTGAAACGCTATAATGACAATTATAAACCGATCACCGCCTCGATGGCAGACCGACTTATTTTTATTGCCGATAAAGATACCATGCGGACTGATCACACCTATTACAGCAATGAATTAATCACTAAAAAAATTGTCTTTATCAATGACGGGACAAAGGTCAATACCGACTTAACCGTTAATGCAACACAGCCATCTTCCGGAAAAATCATTTTCAGTAAACGCCTGAAAATAATCTGTCCGCAGGGCGAAACCATAGAACAACTGTTTGCTTTCAAAGCTCCGAAACTACAACAGCGCGCCAGTTATAAAATCACGGTTACCGGGGAAATTGCCGGAAAACAGTATAGCGACAGTTTTATGCTCGAAGTTTTACCGACGCCCAAAAAACTTGCCGAGTTAAAACACAAATTTTATCTCTATAATCCGGCTGCAACAACCGCGTTGTCTGAACAGCTGAAAACCCTCGGTATCGTATGTGATACCTACAATCCCGGCACCGCACTGAAATCACCAACCGACGTGCTGATTATTGCTCGCAACAGTCTACCTGAACTGACAAAAAACATTACCCAGATAACTGATTTCGTCAACCAGGGCGGAACTGTTCTGATTATGGAACAACAAGCCAAAGTATTGAAAGATATTTTCAAACTTAAAACCCTGCGTCTGAACAGCCGTACGCTCTTCAAAGCATTTGATAAAGCTGATCTGCTCAAAGAGCTGAAAGCGGTTGATCTGAAAAACTGGCGGGGAGATTCTAACTTTCTACCACTGGACAACACCTGGCTGAAACACGGTTATCCGCGCCATATCTGGACAATTTCCCAGAAAGGAGTTGTCGCCAGTCTCCTGATTCAACGCCCCCATATCAGAGCCTACCGTTCATATCTGAACGGTGGATTTGACTTGGACTATTCAGCACTGCTTGAATTGACCATCGGCCGTGGCCGCATATTATTCTGCCAACTCGCCATCAGCTCACGCAAGTCCAGTAATCCTAACAGTATGCTGGCATTAAGCACATTAGTTAAAGCTATTGATGAGCGCACTCCGCAAACCAAACCTCAACCGATAGTTTACAGCGGGAATAATTCCGCAACCGTTGAATTACTGAAAATTCTCAAAGTAGAATACCAATCAACAGCCACTGCAAAAAATGCGGTCATGCTGATAGACAGCAAAGCAAAACAGGCTGAATTTAAACAGGCTCAACAGCATCTGCAAAATGGCGGTACAGTTATATTTCTGGCAAATAAACTGTTAGGATTTTTGCCTAAACAGTTCAATGCGCCTAAAACAATTAAATTTGACGATTACACGCTGAACAAACTACCTGAAGTTCCCCTCTTATCGGGACTGACTTTGGCCGATTTCTACTGGAAAGACTACTATCGCTACCCACTGTTCAAGATCAATGAGATACCAACGCCAATCGTCGCGGTTAAAGCTCTGAACGGGACTGCCGTATTTTGTCAAGTTGATCCTTTTGAGTTCGGACAAAAACCAACTATTCAACGCCAACAACGTTCGCAGCAGAAAAAACTGCGAATTATTGCCAACCTGATGAATAATCTCGGAGTTGCTTTCAAGTCACCAATCAACAATTCAGCCAAACAGTTCAACGGCATCTTACTTGAAAATAAATGGGGTTTTAAAATTGATCCGCAAAATCGGGGCGAAAAACTTGCTTATGCCAAAGGTTTTAAAGCGGTAGTGAAACTCAACCCGACCAAAGCCTGGGAAACTCAGGGTGTCACGGATAAAAACCATTTCTTTACTCCGCCGAAAAATAAAAAAGAATATGACGGCATTGCCTGGTATCAGCAGGATGTGGTCATTCCATTGAGTGCAAAAGGTAAAAAAATCTACTTCCGGGCTCAAGTTGACGATTACGACATCACCTGGTTTAACGGGGTTGAAATTGGCCGTACCGGCAAAGAAAACAAACACGCCTATCGCGAGTACCGTAAATACTTAATCCCTGAAAAACTGATTAAATATGGCGCAAAAAACCGCATTGTTGTCAAAGTTGATGATATTGGGTTCGATGGTGGGTTCTGGGTTGATCGGCGCATGAAAGTAAAAGTCGGCATCTTCCCGGATAAAACCAATGAAGGTCCATATCATGACGCAGATTATGATTACGACCCCTACCTTTTCAGAAGATGGTAAATTATTAATGGTTAATGATTAATGGTCGTTTATAATATAAAATTTTACAGGAGGTGATATCCCAATAGTCAGTACCTGAATGAAAACTCCCAATAATTGGCGTTTCCGTTCAGACACTAGTTATAATGCAGTCCTTATTATATAGTTTTTTAACCTGCGTATCAAACGCTAAACCCACAAGGATATGATTATGAAAAAATGTAAACATGTAAGTTTCGCTAACATAAAACTAGGTACAATAGTTTTGGTAGTATCATCGCTATTAATACTATTTCAGCTAACGATTAACGGAGCTGACATCACCGCCGCCAGTGGTTCCAGAAATGACATTCAGGCAGCTGTAGACCTAGCTCTGGATGGTGATAACGTCATAATTCCAGCGGGCAGCTGGACCTTTTCCGGCATCGTCACCTTTCCCGAAGGCATAAATATTAAAGGTGCAGGGCGTGACAGTACGACTTTAACTAAAAGTGACCAAAACAGTAATCCGATGTTTACGGTAATCACCAGCAGCGGTAAACCTTTTAAAATTTCCGGTATCACTTTTCAAGGCTTAGGCTATCAGTTATTAAAAGATAATTCCAGCAGCACCATTCTCGACACCGGTCTGGAAATTTATGGCAAGGCAACCGGTTTTGTCATTGAAAACTGCCGTTTCAAAGGGTTCTCCGGGCATGGCATTAAGCTTGACGCGTCACCGACATGGAGCCTACAAGGCCACCCTGTCGGAGTTATTGCAAATAATGAATTCATTGATATCTATTACAGCACGTCATACACCAGCCGAGGCTACGGCGTTGCGCTTTACGGTGACAATAGCTGGCCTGAACTGCAACTTGGCAGTAATAACGCAGTTTTTATCGAAAATAACTATTTTACTCGCAACCGTCACTGTGTTGCCAGTAACATGGGTGGCAGGTTCGTTTTCAGAAATAATACAATTGTCGATAACTACTATCCGTTCGCGGCAATTGATACGCATGGTAAAAACGTCGGCGAACACGGTACCCGCAGCTATGAAATATATGACAATACAGTAACCGGCGGCATTGAATGGGACGGCACCGCACACGCAACTTGGGCCTTGGGTTTACGCGGTGGTGACGGGGTTGTATTCAACAACACTTTTACCGGTATGTGGCGGGCGGTGTTTATTACTATTGAAGATTTTTATAATATAAGTTCTCCTACCTACCCGATTGATGACCAAATCACTGATATGTGGTTGTGGAACAATATCCATGATGGTAATACCATGACCACGCTCAGTCTGGGTTGGACGACTCAAATGGCTCTAGATCTGGCTCCATATCTGCAGGAAAACCGCGACTACTATTTCGCACAGAAAGCTAACTATACAGCTTATAATTATCCGCATCCATTGCTCAGTATGGCCGGATATTGGAAATTTGACGAAACAACTGGAACTATTGCGGTAGACAGCAGTGCATCGGGTAACAACGCTGTGCTTTACGGCCCGTCAACCACAACAGGTGAATATAGCAACGCCCTAGACTTCAATGGCACCAGTAACTACGTTGATTGCAGTGATACCGCCAGACTTGAAATAACGGGTGAACTCACCATCAGCGCCTGGATAAACCCGACAGCAGCACCTAACACCACGACGGAACCACAACGGCCGATTGCGGCTCGTTATAAATGGCAATCAGGTGGAACGGGGCAAGGTTGGTTCTTCGGTTCAGGCTGGAAAAACAATGGCTTAAGCTTCACAATTTATAATGGCTCAGGCACTCATGGCTCTGTAACTTACAGTGATTTTTTCACCGTTGGCGAAGGACTAAATGTTTGGAAGCATGTCGTCGGTGTTTTTAAGCCGGGTGAATATGTTAAACTATATATTGACGGCAAATGTGTAGCGACCGACAGTACAGATATCCCGTCCAGTATTCCATACCTGACCGCCACCCCGATGATGATCGGCAGAAGAAGCGATGGCAACTATTTCTTTGACGGTAAAATTGATGAAGTCAAAATATATGCCAAGGCACTGGATGAAGGTGAAATCAATCTGCTTTACAACCATATTGCCGACAGTTCATTCGAAAATGGACTTGGCACAAATCTCTGCTGGCAGGTTAGAACCGGTTCTCCGATTGAAGATACAATTGAAGTCTTTGATGGTTCAACCGCTATTAGGTTTGATAAACCCAGTAGCGATGAAACTACTGAAAGTACCATCAAACTTTCTGATTATATTCCGGTAAATGCTGATCAGGACTATAAACTAAGTGCCTTGGCGAAGGGGAATAGTATTGTGACCGGTACATCAGGCTGGCATAAATTTATTGCCGTAGGCAGATGGTATGATAAGAACATGGTGGAAATAGGCATAGCCGATCTGAATTTTGACATCGGCACCTATGATTGGACTGAATTCAGCGTAACTCGTCATTCACCAACCAACGCTGCCTATTACCGCACCACCGCTATAGGCATCCTCAGATCAGGCACCGGAACCGCCTGGATCGATAAAATAAGTATCTATCCGGTTACGCCATAATAACAACAAATAAAGTTTATCTTCAATCATGCTCTGCATGATTGGAGATTTTTTTTATAATAATAAACATTGATTTTTACTGAATTAATGATAATATTAAAACTTAAAGACAAATTGACAGTAACAATGAACAATCAACTGTTTTATGACAAACCGGCTACCGACTGTCTGGAAGGCATGCCGATCGTTACCGGCAGACTGGCGGCAATGATTCTGAACATAAATATGCAGTAACTGATGCCGGCGGCAACTCGATTCCAACATCATTTGCCAATAGCAAACTGAGCTTTGAAGCTAAAACCAATTATTGCTACTACATTTATAAACAAAGGAAGCTTTAGCATGAAAAAAGTAAAAATCGGTCTCATCGGCTGTGGAAAAATTACCCGGGCATCACATGCACCGGCCTTCGCGCAACTCCCCGGCAGCAGTGAAGTTGTTGGTCTCTTCGATACCAACCCCAAAGCAGCGGAACAGATCCAACAAGACATATTCCCCAACGCGGTTATCTATTCTTCTGTTGAAGAACTACTGGCAGCGGATCTGAACGGTGTGGTTATCAGTACTCCAAACTCATTGCACCATCCATTAACCATGCAGGCGTTAGCGGCTGATTGTCATGTATTGATTGAAAAACCGATGGCGGTTGATCTGCAACAGGCGGATGAGATGATTGCGGAAGCTCATAAAAAACAGTTGGTGCTGCAGGTCAATCAATCATTGCGCTTCAGTCCGCCCTACTGCAAAATAAAAGCCATGATTAATGAGGGCAAAATCGGTGAAGTTATTCATGCCCGCTGCCTGCGCGCTTCAGCCACCAGCCCCGACAAAGGATGGTCGCCGGGCGCAACATGGTTCGTTCAGAAAAAATTCTGCGGTGGCCTCATCATGGATATTGCAGTACACATGGCTGACTTCCTCGGCTGGTGCTGCGGTAAAGCAAAAAGTGTTTATGCTGTTAATACAATTAAAATCCCCGGCAATGATGTTCCGGACAATGTTACAGCATTAATTGAATTTGAATATGGTGCGAATGCAGTACTTGAACTGAGCTGGACAATTCCCTGCGGTGGCGGCTATCTGGAAATATACGGTACAAAAGGAACCATTAGATTGGGATTTAACGATGGCGCTGTCGAGCTGGCACTACCGGACAAAAAATATATAAAGGTAAGAACAAAAAAGATTAAAAACTCACAGGCATGTTTTATTGACGCGATAAAAGGTAAGGCAGTAACGCCAGTATCAGGCCAAGAGGGGCGTCATGCTCTCGCCTACTGCGTCGCAATAGAAAAATCAGGTATAACCGGCAAACCGGAACCAGTAGAGTTGTAATTAGTGTAGTCTGGCGTAAGTTCATAAACCGCTAGTATGCCAGTTTTGCCAAAACTGGCACTAAGAGTGTTTGTTGCACATTCATATTTTAAGCAATAATTACGCATGATTCGCGAGTTAATCGATTTGGCTCTTTTGGCCTGTCGAGCGAAGCGACACCTGAAAGAAAAGAGCCATACGAGGTACAGCTATTTACGCAGAGCGGTCCTAGTCGGAGTTCACAGCTTTAGCGTACTTTTTGAGCGTATTGTTTGTACGCTGAAGCTGTGAACTCCGACAATGCGACGCAATTACGCAGAGTAGCAAAGCCGCAACCAAAAACTTTTTTTAACACGAAGAAAAGAAGAACACGAAGATGACGGTTAGTAGTACAATGTTTTAGTTCAGACATTATTTATGAAAATGATTCTGTCAAAGGTAGTGTCAAAAGCGGCATGAAAAAAGATGAAAGTTTTTCTGGTGTCTTTTAAATGATGTTGAGTATCATTTCGCAGTCATAATTCAAGCGGAAAATCAGCATAAACCGCTCGCAGGCTCGCT